>JALYWF010000012.1 GCA_030852845.1 Pseudomonadota bacterium | reverse complement strand
CGGTTGCGGGCCGAGTAGGCCAGCATCACGGGCGCCTCGAAGCCCGGCACCAGGCGCTTGTAGCTGTTGGTGCCCGGGTTGGTGAACGCATTGATCGCCTTGGCGTGCTTGATGATGCCGCCGATGTAGTAGAGGGCGAGCTCGGACAGTCCGCCGTACTTGTCACCGGCGAACAGCGCCTTGCCGTCCTTCTGCAGCGACTGGTGCACATGCATGCCCGAGCCGTTGTCGCCCACCAGCGGCTTCGGCATGAAGGTGGCCGACTTGCCGTACTGGTGCGCCACGTTCATCACCACGTACTTGAGCATCAGTACTTCGTCGGCCTTGCGTACCAGGCTGCCGGCGCCCACGCCGATCTCGCACTGGCCGCCCGTGGCCACTTCATGGTGGTGCACTTCGACCACCATGCCCATTTCCTCCAGCGCATTGCACATGGCGCTGCGGATGTCCTGGAAGGCGTCGACCGGCGGCACCGGGAAGTAGCCGCCCTTGATGCCGGGACGATGGCCGGTGTTGGTGCGGTCGGAGAAATCCGAATTGGAATTCCACGCACCCGAATACGAATCGATGGTGTAGCCCGTGCTGTTCATCGAGCTGTGCCACTTCACGTTGTCGAACACGAAGAACTCGTTCTCCGGTCCGAAGGTCGCGCCATCGGCAATGCCGGTGGACTTCAGGTAGGCCTCGGCGCGCAGCCCCAGCGAGCGCGGGTCGCGCTCGTAGCCCTGCATGGTGGCGGGCTCGATGATGTTGCAGCGCAGGTTCAGCGTCGTCTCTTCGAAGAAGGGATCGAGCACTGCGGTGGACGCATCCGGCATCAGGATCATGTCGGACTCGTTGATGCCCTTCCAGCCGGCGATGGAGGAGCCGTCGAACATCTTGCCTTCGGTGAAGATGTCTTCCTTGATGACCTTGGCGGGCACGGTGACGTGCTGTTCCTTGCCGCGGGTGTCACAGAAACGGAAATCGACGTACTTGACCTCCTTCTCTTTGATGATCTTCAGGACGTCGCTCGGTGTAGTCATGGCTCCTCCAGATGGAATAACGCGGTCATACGGCAGGCCCCATTGCGATGCAGGCGCTGTGCCAAATCAATCGGTGTGAATAATCAAAGGGTTAGCTGATGGCGAGGGATTATTGAGGCCACCACTTGCACCATTGTAGTGCGATATGCGGTGCATTGCATTGGATTGGTGCGGTCGCCGGGCGCGTATTGCACCTTGCCGGTGCCAGCCAGCCGGCCGGGCCCCGCCCGGGGCTTGCCGATATACTCGCGCGCCATTCCCCGAACATCGCCCGCACGGCCAACACCTTATGCCGACAGGAAAAACCGGCCCCCGGCTCGCCACCTTCCAGGACCTGATCCTCGCGCTGCAACAGTACTGGGCAGCCCAGGGCTGCGTACTGTTGCAACCGCATGACATGGAAGTGGGCGCCGGCACCTTCCACACGGCCACCTTCCTGCGCGCCATTGGCCCCGAGCCCTGGAGCGCGGCCTATGTGCAGCCCTCGCGCCGCCCCACCGACGGGCGTTATGGCGAGAACCCCTTCCGCCTGCAGCACTACTACCAGTTCCAGGTGGTGATCAAACCCTCGCCGCTGGACATCCAGGAGCTGTACATCGGCTCGCTGCGCGCCATCGGCATCGATCCGCTGGTGCATGACCTGCGCTTCGTCGAGGACAACTGGGAGTCGCCTACCCTGGGCGCCTGGGGCCTGGGCTGGGAGGTGTGGCTCAACGGCATGGAGGTGACGCAGTTCACCTACTTCCAGCAGGTGGGTGGTCTTGACTGCCGGCCGGTGACGGGCGAGATCACCTATGGCCTGGAGCGCCTGGCCATGTACCTGCAGGGCGTCCAGAGCGTGTACGACCTGGTGTGGGCCGATGGCCCGCTGGGACGTGTGACCTATCGCGACGTGTTCCACCAGAACGAGGTGGAGCAGTCGGCGTACAACTTCGAGCACGCCGATGTGGCGGTGCTGTTCCGGCATTTCGACGACCATGAGAAGGCCTGCAGCGACCTGCTGGCCCGGAAGCTCACGCTGCCGGCCTATGAGCAGATGCTGCAGGCCTCGCACACCTTCAACCTGCTGGATGCGCGCCGCGCGATCTCGGTGACCGAGCGGCAGCGTTTCATCCTGCGCGTGCGCGCACTCGCGCGCGCGGTGGCGCAGAGTTATTACGCCAGCCGCGATGCGCTGGGCTTCCCCATGCTGGCGGCCGGACCGCGCATCCTCATCGCAGATGCCGCTGCGCCCAAGGGAGCCTCGGCATGAGCGCGGCGGATTTCCTGGTCGAGCTGGGCACCGAAGAGCTGCCGCCAAAGGCACTGCTCACGCTTTCAGAAGCCTTCCGCGATGGCCTGGTGTCGCGCGTGGATGCAGCCGGCCTTGCGCACGGCGCGGTGCAGGCCTTCGCCACGCCGCGGCGGCTGGCGGTGCGCATCGGCGCGCTGGCCCTGCAGGCGCCCGAGCAGAAAATCCAGCGTCGCGGACCGCCCGTGGCCGCGGCCTTCGACAAGAGCGGCGCGCCGACGCGTGCGGCGGAGGCCTTCGCGCAGAGCTGCGGCGTGGCTATCGCCGACCTGGGACGCGAGAAGGATCCGAAGGGCAATGAATGCCTGTCCTTCACCGGCGTGAAGCCCGGCGCCGCGACGCGCGAGCTGCTGCCTGGCTTCGTGACCGAAGCGCTGGATGCGCTGCCCATTCCCAAGCGCATGCGCTGGGGCATGAGCGAGGCGCAGTTCGTGCGTCCCGTGCACTGGCTGGTGCTGCTGCTGGGCAGCGAGGTGATCCCGGCCACCCTGCTCGATGCCACGGCCGGCAACGAGACGCGCGGTCATCGTTTCCACTCCAGCGGCAAGCTGCGCATCGCCTCGCCGGCCGTGTATGAACAGGTGCTCGAAGGCGACGGCCATGTGCTGGCGGATTTTGCCGCGCGTCGCGAACGCATCCGCGCTGGCGCCACGGCACTGGCCGCACAGCAGGGCGGCCGCGCCCTGATCAGCGATGCATTGCTCGATGAAGTCACCTCGCTGGTGGAATGGCCCATGCCGCTGGCCGGCCGCTTCGAGGAACGCTTCCTCGCGCTGCCGCGGGAGCTGCTGGTGTCGGTGCTGCAGGACCATCAGCGCTACTTCCCCGTGGAAGGCGGGGACGGCCGGCTGCTGCCCGTGTTCATTGCGGTGAGCAACCTCGACAGCCTCGACATGAACGCGGTGCGCGACGGCAATGAGCGCGTGGTGCGTCCGCGCCTCTCCGATGCCGCCTTCTTCTGGGAACAGGATCGCAGGGCGCCGCTGGCCGCGCGACTCTCCGCACTGGATGCGGTGACCTTCCAGGCACAGCTGGGCTCCATTGGCGACAAGGTGCGCCGCATCGCGCCGCTGGCGCGCGCCATCGCCGCCAGCATCGGTGGCAATGCCGATGAGGCCGAGCGCGCAGCGCAGCTGGCCAAGTGCGACCTGGTGACCAACTTGGTGGGCGAATTCCCCGAACTGCAGGGCATCATGGGCCGCTACTACGCGGCCGCCGATGGCGAATCCGCGGAGGTGGCTTCCGCCATCGCCGAGCACTACCAGCCGCGCGGCCAGGGCGATGTGGTCCCTGCCACGAAGGCGGGCATCGCCGTGGCGCTGGCCGATCGCCTCGACACCCTCACCGGCATCTTCGCCATCGGGCAGAAGCCCAGCGGCACCAAGGATCCCTTCGCGCTGCGCCGTGCCGCCATCGGCATCGGCCGCATCATCTATGAACATCGCCTGCCGCTGGACCTGGTGGAACTGATCGATACCGCCTCCCGCGGACACACGCTGTTCGATGCCCCGGCGGCCGACGCGAAGAAGAAGCCCGTGCCGCGCGAGGTCGTGGCCGCGGAGGTTTACGACTACCTGATGGAACGCCAGCGCAATGCCTGGCTGGAGCCGCCGGATGGCGGGCCGCCCATGCCCGGCATCACGCCGGAGATCTGCGATGCCGTGATCGCCGCGCGTCCCCGCTCGCCGCTGGACTTCGATGCGCGCGTGCGCGCGCTGATCGGCTTCCTCGCCCTGCCCGGTGCGGACAGCCTCACCGCTGCCAACAAGCGCATCGCCAACTTGCTGAAGAAATCCGCCGGCGGCGGCAGCGGCGCGGAGCGCATCGACGTATCGCTGCTGCAGCTGGACCCGGAGCGTGCGCTGTACGCGGCCCTGCAGAGCACCATGCACGCCGTGCCGCGCTCCATCGAGGCCGGTGACTACGGCGAGGCCTTCACCGAACTGGCCAGGCTGCGCGGCGTGGTCGACGCCTTCTTCGATGGCGTGATGGTGATGGATCCGGACCTCGCCCTGCGCAACAACCGCCTGGCGTTGCTGGCCAGCCTGCGCGCGTTGTTTGCGGGTGTTGCCGACCTGTCGCGATTGCCCGGATGAGGGGCGGCTCAACGCGCCTCGACAACAGGGCATAACAAAGGGAGGAGCAGCATGGACCGCTTTGCACTCGTCAACTGGCTGTCCGTGGCCGTTGCCGCGGCGGCGGCATTCGTGATCGGCGGCCTGTGGTACGGCCCCCTGTTCGGCAAGGCGTGGATGCGCCTCAGCGGCGTGACCAGGAACAATGCCGCCGGGCCCGGCATGGCGCTGACCTTTGGCAGCGCCTATGTACTGAACTTCATCGCCGCCACCGGCATCGCCACGGTGAGCGGTGATCGTGCCGGCATCTGGTTCCCGCTGCATACGGGACTGCTCAGTGCCGTGTTTTTCATCGCGCCGGCGCTGGGGGTCATCTACCTCTTCGAGCAGCGCCCCCTGCGGTTGTGGTGCATCAATGCCGGCTACCAGGTGCTGAACTTCTCGGCCATGGGCGCCGTCATCGGCGCCTGGCCGCGCTGATCAGGCGGCGCGCCGCAGCGATGGGATCGCGCTGGCACGCGCCAGCAGACCGCGATTGACCGGGCTGTGCGGCTTCTGCGCCAGCCGCTCCTGCGCCAGTGCACGCGCGAAGCTGCCATGTCCACCGCGCAGCGCCGCCTCGGTGAGCGTCCAGGCGATCACGTCGCGCTGAGCGTGGCTGCCACCGAAGGCACCGGCGATGTTGCGCACCGCGTGCAGGCGGTCGATGGCAGTGCCGTAGTCGCGCTGCCAGAACGCGGTGAATCCCTCTACCAGCGGCAGGCCGACGTGGCGTATCCAGCGCGTGTTCTCGTTGCCATCACCGGCCACATCACGCCAGCCGCGTTGCATGCTTTCCACCTCGCGCGAGCGTCCGGCACCCAGCCACGCCATCACCGCGTGCCAGTCGTTGAAGGCATAGGTGCGGCCATCGGCGTGCGCTTCCCATGCGGTGGCCAGTTCCTGCCAGCGCGCGCCCACATCCACACCCAGCAGCTGCAGCCGCCACAGCATGGCTGAGGCATCGATGAGGTCGTAGGCCACGACGCTGCGCGCCTCGCGCACCGGCCCGTCGTACAGGGCCAACGTCTCCTCGGTCTGCCCCAGGTCCAGGTGGAACAGTGCGCGGTGCCACCAGTTGTGCACCTTGAAGAAGTTGTCCTCGCCGTCCCAGTGGGCCTCACGCGCGCTCATCCAGCCCAGGCCATCCTCTGCCCGGCCCTGCATTTCCATCACATGCGACACCGCGTGGTGCGCCCAGCAGTCGCGGGGCTGCAAGGCCACGGCACGACGTCCGCTGTCTTCTGCGCGCGCATACTCTCCGCATTCCTCCAGGCCAAAGGCCTGCATGCCCAGCAGGAAGCCATAGCCGGGAAGGTCCGGTGACCACTGCGGCAGCGCCCGCGCGATGCGGTCACGCAGTGTGCGCGCATCGGCCCGGCAGAAGTCCAGCAGGTGGCCGGCCTGCAGGGCCAGCAGGTCGCGCGGCTGTTCGGCGCTGTGGATCTCCAGCGCCCTGGCAGCTGCGCTCCAATGGCCGTCGGCGAGCAGGCGCAGGGCAGCGAGGTGGGCACGCACGCGCTCATCCGCCGGCAGTCGCACCAGCTTGGCGATCACATCGCGCGCGCCCGCCGTGGCACCCGGCTCGGTGGATATCAGTCCCAGCCAGGCGAGGAAAGCATGCGCCATGCCGAACTGCGGCGCCGCCGCGATGGCCGAGCCCAGCAGCGCGGCCGGGTCGCCCCGGTATTCATTGAAGCAGGCCATCGCCTGGTCATAGAGGCGGGCCGCCTCCGGCGTGGCGCCATGAAGGCTATTGCCCTGCTGGTCCGTGCTCATCCTGTTCTCCTTTGAAAACCTGCGTCCGTTGCGATGGCTGCAGTGTGCGCGGCAGGCCCGCTGCCGGATATGCGCGGCCCGCCACGTTTCTTTGCAGGGACGCCGGGGGTTTGGCGCTGCTAGGCTCGTGCCCATGGACGAGGTGATCGACCTGCTGCAGTCAACGCGCCTTGCCGGCGGCGTGTTCCTCGATGCCGAGTTCTCCGCACCCTGGTGCGTGTTCTCGGGCGTGACGGCAGACGAGGTTGCGCCCTTCGTCGCAGCACCCACGCACATCATTTCCTACCACTACATCTGTGCCGGCCGGATGGTGCTCGAGCTCGACGGCCACGAGCCCGTGCCAGTGGAAAGCGGTGAGGTAGTGCTGCTGCCCCACAACGAAGCCCATCGCCTGGCCAGTGCGGTGGGCCTGCAGCCTGTAAGCGCCGAGCAATTCCTGGAACACGAAGAAGGGTCTGCGCTCTCCCGCATCGTCTACGGTGGTGGCGGCGAGACCACGCGCATGCTGTGCGGCTTCCTCGCCAGCGAGGTGCCCAACGATCCGGTGATCCGCGTGCTGCCGCGCGTGATGAAGGTGCGCATCGCCGATGCCCCGTCCAGCGCCTGGATAGAGAGCACCATGCGCTTCGGCGCGCAGGAAATCGCCGGCGGGCTCGCGGGGTCGCCGGCCCTGCTGGCCAGGCTGGCCGAGCTGCTTTTTGTCGAGGCGGTGCGCCGCTACATCGCCTCGCAGCCTGCGGACGCATGCGGCTGGCGGGCGGGCATCTTCGATCCCCTGATCGGTCGTGCACTGGCCCTGCTGCACCGCAAGCTCGGCCAGCACTGGACGGCGGAGGATCTCGCGCGCGCCGTCGGCATGTCGCGCTCGGCCTTCGCGGAGCGCTTCACGCGGGTCATGGGCGAGAGCCCGATGCGCTATCTCGCCCAACAGCGCCTGCAGGCCGCAGCCCGGCGGATGGAGACCTCCCCCGAATCCATCGCCCGCATCGCCTTCGAGGTGGGCTATGAGTCGGAGGCCGCCTTCAACCGGGCCTTCAAGCGTGCCTTCGGCGCCCCGCCTGCCACCTGGCGCGCCGGGCGCAACCCGTAATGACCGCAATTGCCGGCCGCGCGCTAGACTTGATGTTATCCAGAGGCCCGACAGAGCCATTTTTTCCGGGGGATTTCAGATGTCCGACCAGCCCAAGACCGGCCCCAGCGCCGACGAATCCACCACCGACCGCCGCAGCTTCCTGGGCGGGGTGATCACCGCGGGTGCCGGCGTGCTCGCCGCTGCCGCTGCCGGCGCTGCCCAGCCGGGCGGTCCGCCTCCGGGCCAGGGCAGCCC
>JALYWF010000007.1 GCA_030852845.1 Pseudomonadota bacterium | reverse complement strand
GCACGGTGACGGTGCGACTGCGGGTGGATCCCGTGCCTTCCTTCCTGCGGCAGGACATGACGGTGTCGGCCAACATCGAGACCGGACGCCGCGATACCGCGCTGCTGGTGCCGCATGACGCGCTGCTCGAAGTGCAAGGCGGCAGCGCGACAGTGCTGGCTGTGCGGGAAGGTCGCCTGCGGCGCGTGCCCGTGACGCTGGGCCTGCGTGGACTGGCGGCCAGCGAAGTGACCGAAGGACTTGCCGCTGGCGATCAGGTGCTGGTGACAGCCACGGCGAAGGGCTTGTCCGAAGGCGACCGCGTGCGGATCGGCACCTTGCAGCAGCCGGAAGAAAACCCCGCCTCGCAGCGCGAACTGCCCGTGACGCTGGACTGAAACCCCCGATGTGGATCGAAACCACCCTCGCGATGCGCTTCCTGCGCGAGGGGCGCACGCAGACCACGCTGATCCTGGTGGGCATTGCCGTGGGCGTGGCGGTGATCGTGTTCGTCACCGCGCTGATCAGCGGCCTGCAGGTGAACATCATCGACCGCACCCTGGGCACGCAGGCACACATCCGCATCCAGGCACCGGATGAGGTGAACCGCCTGGCGCCACTGCCACCGGGCGTAGCGCGGCTGGTACTGGAGACAAGGCGTGCCCAGCGCCTGCGCTCGATCAACAACTGGCAGCAGGTGATGGCGCTGCTTGACCAGTTCCCCGGCGTGACCGCCGTATCGCCGGTGGTGTCGGGCCCGGCCTTCGCGCGGCGTGGCAATGCGGTGGAGTCGGTGGCCCTGGTGGGCATGGATCCGGAGCGTTACCAGCAGATCATTCCAGTGGGCGATGACATCGTGGAAGGCGAGTTGCGCGTCGGCAGCGGCAATGCCGTCATCGGGCGCCTGCTGGCCGATGACCTGGGCGTGCGGGTGGGCGACAAGATGCGCCTCACCGCCGGTCCCGGCACCGAGGCACAGCTGAACATCACCGGCATCTTCGAACTGGGCGTGCGGGAGCTCGACGAGCGTTATGTGTACCTGGATCTCAAGCAGACGCAGTCGTTGCTCGAACTGCCCGGCGGCGTCACGGTGATCGATGTCACCGTCAGCCGCATCTTCGACGCCCAGACCATTGCAGCGCGGCTGGCGCAGCTCACGGGGCTCAAGGCCGAGAGCTGGATGGAGAGCAATGCGCAGCTGATGAACGCACTGCGCTCGCAGAGCATGTCCACCGGCATGATCTCCTTCTTCGTCGCGCTGTCGGTGGCCTTCGGCATCGCCAGCGTGCTGTCGATCAGTGTCGTACAGCGCACGCGCGAGATCGGCATCCTGCGCGCCATGGGTACGCGCCAGCGGCAGATGCTCAAGGTGTTCCTGGTGCAGGGGGCGGTGCTGGGTTTCGCCGGCTCGGCAGTCGGGGCAACGTCGGGCTACGGACTGGTGTGGGTATTCAACACCCTGGGGCCGAACCTCTTCGAGGTGCCCATGTCCCTGACGCTGGTGCTCACGTCGATGGCGCTTGCCACTGTCACCGGCACCATCGCCGCCGCGGTGCCGGCACGGCGCGCGGCCAGGCTCGATCCAGTGCAGGCCATCCGCCATGCCTGAGCGCGCAGTCGCGGCAGCGGATCAAGAGGTGCTGCGGCTCGCGGGGCTGCACAAGTCCTATAACGTGGGCCTGCCCACCGAGATCGAGGTGCTGCACGGGCTCGACCTTTCGCTGCGGCGCCGCGACTTCGCTGCGCTGGTGGGCCCGTCAGGCTCGGGCAAGAGCACGCTGCTGAATTTGCTCGGACTGCTCGACACACCCACCACCGGCGAGCTGTACCTGCTCGGTCGGGCGGTGCGGGAGCTCAATGACGAACAGCGCACGGACCTGCGCGGGCAGGCACTGGGCTTCGTGTTCCAGTTCCACCACCTGATGCCGGCGTTCACTGCGCTGGAAAACGTGCTGATGCCGCTGATGGTGCGCCACGGCCGCCCGGCTGCCGACGCCGTGGAGCGGGCGCGGCAGCTGCTGCGCGATGTCGGGCTGGAACAGATGATGGACCGCAAGCCCACCGAGCTTTCCGGCGGCCAGCAGCAGCGCGTGGCCATTGCGCGCGCGCTGGTGACGCGCCCCGCCCTGCTGCTCGCCGACGAGCCCACTGGCAACCTGGATACGAAGACCGCAGCGGACGTGTTCGAACTGTTCCGCCGCTTCAACCGCGAGGCCGACTGCGCGGTGCTGGTGGTGACGCATGATCCGCGGCTGTCGGCCGTGTGCGACCGCACCATCGAACTGGTGGACGGGGAAATCGTCAGCGATCGCCGCGCAGGGGAGTGATCTCCCGGAGAAAGGTGGCGAGCTTCAGCGCGAATCCCTGCGCGGAGCGTTTGTGCACGCGACGCCAGGCCTCCCACAGGTTGGCGCCCAGCACGCCGGCCAGCAGGAAATACACCGCGCCCAGCTGCTGGAAGGTGATGAAGCTGATCAGCGCGGTGAGGATGCCGAATTTCCACTGGCCCTGGTACTTGGCCGGGGAAGTGGGCGGGTCGGTGAGGATGACGAGCGCGAAGAAGATCACTGCGTCCATGTCGGGGGACCTGAATATCTCCGCCACGACGTGCGGATCGCCGAAGAATGCAGCGGCCGTGAACAGGCTGAAATAGGCGCCCAGGAACGCCAGCACCAGCGGCAGCTTGTTCACCCGGTTGGCAATGTAGATGCCACCGGCCAGCAGCACCGTCCGCAGCCACAGCGGCGACACGTCCGGCAGCGCGCCCCACCAGCTCTGCCCCATCGGCAGTACGTGGAACATCACCACCAGCGCCAGGGCCGCCGGGTTGAACACATTGGCCTGCCGCGTGCGCAGCAGGTACTTGCTCAGCACGGCCACCACCGAGGTGATGGTGGCCACATGCCAGGGCTCCTGCGCCCTGACAACCATGGCCACGATCATCGCGGTGAGCACCGCGCCGCTGGGATATTCCCAGTGACCCTTGCGCAGGCGCAGGATCACCAGGTCCACCACGCCCGCTGCCAGCACTGCCGCGCCCATGTTCAGCGCCACCAGCCCCGCGCCCTCCCCCGGCGCTGCGATCAAGGTGAGGATGACCAGCAGGATGGTGAGCAGACCCTTGGGCGTGCGGAAGAACGCGATCAGCTTGCGCAAGACTGCAATCCTCCGGTGCGATGGCAGGTGAGCTCGCGCGTGACAATCAGTCCCTCGACACCCATGCGCGCCAGCAGGGAAATTCCCTCCTCCACGCCCAGCACGAAGGCCGCAGTGGCCAGTGCATCGGCGAGCATGGCGCCGGGAGCCACCACAGTGGCGCTGGCGACACCACCGGCCACTTGTCCCCGGCGCGGATCCAGGATGTGCGCACCGCGCTCGTAGTCGCCGGAGGTGCACACGGCACAATCGGAAACGCTGAGACGTTCGATGAGGCCACCCGGGTCGCGGGGGTGGCGTACACCGGCGCACCACGGCTCGCCGCGCGTATTCTGGCCACCGAAATACAGGTCGCCGCCCGCATCGATGGCAAAGTTGCGGAAGGATTGCAGCTCGCGTGCCGCCGCATCCACGGCCAGCCCTTTTGCCACCGCGCCCAGGTCCAGGGTCAGCGGTCGCTTCAGCAGGATGGTGCCGCGCTGTGCATCCAGATCCACATCGCGGTAGCTCACGTCACTGGTGTCGCTTGCGCCGCAGGTGGCACCCGTCAGGTAGTGCCGGTTGAATCCGCGCGCGACCATCGCGCCGCCCACGGTGGGATCAAAGGCACCACCGGTTTCCTCCGCCACCAGCAGCGCAAAGCGCACCGCCTCGAAGAGGATGGGACAGGCGGCGTGGGGCACGCCGGGGATGATCTGGCGCAGCTCGCTGGCGGGATCAAAGCGGGAGCAGGCAGCCTCCACCTGCCGGAACCACTGGAAGGCGTGCTCCACGACCGGCGCGGGTGCATCCACCTCGATGGACACCACCGTGCCCATGGCGGCCTCGGTGCGGATCACTTGGGCGCGGCTGCCTGGAGGGTTGGTTCGACCACCGCTTCTGCCAGCGCATTCACCAGCGCGTAGTAGTAGGCATCGGCGCTCTCGGTGGCGCGCGACACGCGGTCCACTTCCGGGCTCTGCCACTGGACGGGCTGGGGAATGATCTTTTCGATCACGTCGCAGGGATAGCGGGTCTCGCAGGACACGATGGCAGATTCAACGATGCGTCCGTCGCGGATCACGACCTGCGCCTTGATGTCGCCATGGCGGGAGGTGCCCCAGCCGGTGAAGGTGCCGTCGCGCCAGTAGGGTTCGGTGCGGGTTTCCGGTTCCGCCTGCGCGTCGACTGCCGCCTCAGGTTCCGCTGCCGGGATCGAGGCAGTCGAAGGTTCTTCGGTCAGAGGCTGCCTGACGGACGGCGTGGGCGACGGCACGGAGGGTGTATTCATTGGCGGCAACGTCGCTACCACCTCGACCGCCTCCGCTGCGGCCGGCGGTACGGGTCCGGATACTGCCGGTTTTTCCAGGGTCGGCAATTTCTCCATTGACGTCTCGCCCGGGACGGACGGCGTGGCAATTTCGGGCAGGGACGTCGCAGGCATTTCCGGCTGCGCGGCCGGTGGAATGCGAACTTCCGCGCGCGATGCGCGACGCTGCTCCGCCTGGGCGTCAATGCCGCGGGCGGCATCGCGCGTGCGCCAGTAACCGGCAGCGTACACGGCCAGCACGGCCGCACAGCTCGCGGCCACCAGGTCGTTGGAGATTCGTCCCTTGCCGCCGGCTCCCGCCACGTGTTCCCCCGCCGCGGCGCGCCGCGCGTAACCGCGCAGGACGATACCTGAATCGCCGCCTGGATGGTCATCATCGGCCATGGACAACGGCCACGGCGCGATGATACCTTAAGGTTACCTTCTGGGAATCAAACTACCCACCCCCGACCTGGCAGCTCCATGCGACCAACGATGACCGAGATAATCGAGGCCTACATCCGCTGGGCAGTGGTGTGCATCTTCCTGCTTGCCGTCAAGGCGCTCGTAGGGAGCATGGCCTTCCTGTTCGATGGCTGGGCCGCTTCGCTTGCCCGGGCCGAGGAAATCATGGCCATGGTGCTGGGGGTCGTGTTTGCTACCGTCGCAATCACCGTTGCCGTGCGACAGACGTTGCTTCTGAACAGCCTCAGCGGACCTGCTGACCTGAAACGCCGGGGACGACCCGAGGCAGATGGCTTCACCCACCATGCCTGCCGGAGCGCGGCGTTCTGGTCAGTGCTGCTCACGGGGGGCGGACTTGCGATCCTGCAGACGGTTTCCACACGGGTCGCCCTGCCCGGTGCGTTCTTCATCAAGCTGGCGCTTTTCATCTGCTGCGCCAGCTTTGCGATTTCCTACTGGATCATTGCAGGCGCCACCGCGGACGAACCGGTGGAGGCCTGAAACTTGCCGCCGGAACTGGCCAATCGCCTGCGCGTCCTGCGCGCCGAACGCCGCATCAGCCAGGCCCAGCTCGCCGAGGCCATCGGCGTTTCACGCAAGACCATCAACACCATCGAAGTGGGCCGGTTCGTGCCCTCGACTGTCATTGCCCTGAGAATCGCCCGGCACTTCGGCGTACCGGTCGAGCAAGTGTTCAGTCTCGAAGCGGAGTGACCGGCGGTCCGTTTTGGCGAACCGCATGGCCAGTTACTCGTACCGCAGGGCCTCGATGGGATTCAGCCGCGCCGCGCGCCGCGCCGGCACGAAGCCGAAGATGATGCCCACGGAGGCGGAGGCCGCGATGGCCACCAGCACCACCAGAGGACTGATGTACACCGGCCAGCCGAACAGGCCCGCCAGCGCCGCGGCCACTCCCGCGCCGAGGGCGAGCCCGGCCAGTCCACCCACCAGGCACAGCAGCACGGCCTCGGTGAGGAACTGCCCGAGGATGTCCGACCCGCGCGCGCCAATGGCCATGCGCAGTCCGATCTCGCGCGTGCGCTCGGTCACCGACACCAGCATGATGTTCATGATGCCGATGCCGCCCACCACCAGCGAGATCGCCGCGGTGGCAGCGAGCAGCAGGCCCAGCGTCTTGGAGGCCTGGTTGCGGGTCTCGAGGAACTCGGCGAAGTTGCGGATGATGAAGTTGTTGTCCTTGTCCGGCCCGATGCGCCGCCGCTCGCGCAGCACGCGTTCAATGTCTGACTGCACCTCGGCCAGGTTGTAGCGCGGATCCACCTTCACCAGCAGCGCGCCGATCTGGTCCGGGGCACCGAGGCGGCCCACCAGGCGCGAACGCGCGGTGGAGATGGGCACCATGATCACGTCGTCCTGGTCGTTACCGCCAGCCTGCCCCTTCTCCGACAACACGCCGATCACCGTGAACGGGGAATTGTTGATGCGGATGGTGGCACCGAGCGGATCGCCGCCGGCAAACAGTTCGCGCGCCACGGTGGCGCCGATTACCGCCAGCTTGGCGCCGGAAGATGCTTCACGGGCATCGAAGAAGCGGCCTTTGGCCACCGGCCATTCGCGCACGGTCTGCACTTCGGCATTCACACCCTGCACGCGGGTGGTCCAGTTGGCATTGCCCAGCACCACCGAGGCGTTGTTGTTGCCGAGCTCGCCGGAGACCGCCATCACGCCGGCCACGCTGTCGCGCACGGCGCGCAGGTCTTTTTCAGTGAGCGGCGGTGCCGATCCGAAGCCGCCGCGGCGTCCGCCCACATTGGCAGAGCCCGGGAAGATGGTCAGCTGGTTGGTGCCGAGGCTGGAGATCTGGTCCTCGATCTGCTTGCTGGCGCCGCTGCCGATGCCGGACATCACGATCACCGACGCCACGCCGATGATGATGCCCAGGGTGGTGAGCATGCTGCGCAGCTTGTTCAGCCGCAGCGCCACCAGGGCAGTCTTGATGTACTCGATGACGCTCATATGGGCTTCTCCGCCACCGGGCGATCCTCGACGATGCGGCCGTCGCGCACACGCAGCAGGCGCCTGGCATGGGCCGCCACATCCGGCTCGTGCGTCACCAGGATCACCGTCATGCCGCTCTCGGTGAGGCTCTCGAACAGTGCCATGATCTCGTTGGAGGTCTGTGAATCAAGCGCACCCGTGGGCTCGTCCGCAAGGATGATGCTGGGCGCATTCCCCAGCGCACGCGCAATGGCCACGCGCTGCTGCTGGCCGCCGGAGAGCTGCGAGGGAACGTGGTCCATGCGCTGGCCCAAGCCCACTTCGCGCAGGCGCTGGGCAGCCAGCTCGTTGCCACGCGCCTGTTTCGCCGGATCGCGCGAATAGGCCAGTGGCAGCTTCACATTGTCGAGCGCACTGGTGCGCGCCAGCAGGTTGAACTGCTGGAACACGAAGCCCAGTGTGCGGTTGCGCAGGTCGGCCAGCTGGTCCTTGTCGAGCGTGGCGATGTCGGTGCCATTGATGGCCAGCGAACCGGAAGTGGGCGTATCCAGCGCGCCGATGAGGTTCATCAGCGTGGATTTGCCTGACCCCGACGGGCCCATGATGGCCACGAACTCGCCGCGCTGGATGTCGAAGGAAACATCACGCAGCGCATGCACCGCGACCTCCCCGAGCTGGTAGGTCTTGGTCAGGTTGCGGGCGGAGACGACTGGCGGACCGGCTCCACCATCCATCACTGGGTCATCCCGGTACGCGAGCGCACGATCACTTGCGTGCCTGCCTCGATGGGTCCGCCGTCGATCACTTCCGCCACTTCGGTGTAGCGGTCATCACTTACGCCCAGCTGTACCTGGTGCATCTGCGGGCGGCCATCCACCAGCGTCCACAGCGTGCCCTGGCGCGTCTGCGGCTGGTTGCCGCGCTGGCTGCGCAGCTGGCGGAACTTCTCCAGCTGTGCGGGCGTGAGCACGCCGGCAATGGCATTCTCGAAGCGGTTGCGCATGGCCTGCGCTTCGCGGTTGTTGAAATTGTTGCCGCCCTGCACGCCGGACAGCGCGCCCGGGCCGCTGGCCTGCTGCTGCGCCTGCATCTGCTGCTGCACCTGCTGGATGGCCTTCTGCAGGCGCTGTTCCTGGTCGCCGGTCAGCCCCAGTTCCTTTACCAGCTGGGGGTTGTTGGCCAGCATGGCGGCGCCCTGCTGGCCACCGTTGCCACCCTGCTGTGCGGCTGCCTGGCCCGTCTGGCTGGTGCGCTGGTCGGCCGGCTGGTAGCGGGCGGCATCATTGGGCACGCGCAGCACTTCCTCGCGCCGGTCGGTGACGATGCGCACGTTGGCGGTCATGCCCGGCAGCAGCATCTGGGCCGGATTTTCCGCCTGGATCATCACGCTGTAGGTGACCACGTTCTGCGTGGTGGTTGCCGCCAGGCGCACCTGCGCTACCCGGCCAGGAAAGGTCTGGTCAGGGAAGGCATCGACGGTGAACGTGGCCTGGTCCTCCGGCTCGATGGAGCCGATGTCCGCCTCATCGACCTTGGCCTCGATCTGGATCTGGGAGAGATCCTGCGCGATCCTGAACAGCACCGGCGCCTGCAGGCTGGCCGCCACGGTCTGACCCAGGTCGACGCTGCGGGAGATCACCACACCATCGATGGGCGAGCGGATCTGCGTGCGCGAGAGGTCGATGCGGGCCTGCTCCAGGGAGGCCTGGCGGGTCTGCAGCGCAGCCTCGGCGTTCTTGATCTGCGCCTGCGCGATGATGAGATCGCTCTCGGCCAGCTCCAGCTGCTTGCGCGAATCCTCGATCGCGGTCTGCGCGATCAGCTGGCGCGCGGCCAGCTGCTGCTGGCGCTCATAGTCGCGCCGGGCCTGTTCCACCGTGGTCTGCGCCTTGCGCAGGCTCGCCTGCTGCGAGCCCATGTTGGCGCGCGCCACCGCCATGTCGGCTTCGGCCTGCGCCACGCGCTGCTGGTAGGTCTGCGGATCGATCACCGCCAGCAGGTCACCCTTCTTCACGCGGGAATTGAAATCGGCATGCAACGCGGACACCTGTCCGGAAATCTGCGAGCCCACCTCCACGGTGACCAGGGCCGCCACCGACCCGGTGGAACTGATCGATTTCTCCACCGTGCCGCGATCGACAGTGCCCATCTCATATGTGACATCGGCGCCCTTGTCGTCGAAATGACGCCACGCCAGCACGGCTGCCACCAGCACGGCCGCCACGACCACGCCACGTTTGATCCACGGTTTTGACATCACGATCCTGCGGTCCGGTTCAGAATGAGTTTTTTGGAAATGCCGGGACGGTTTGGACCGCCCGGGTGGCCACAAGTTCGGGCCGCGACGCGATTACTGCGTCAGCTACTGGCAGCGGCCCGGATGCCTGCGTCCGCGGCTTCGAGCAGGCCTTTGGTGGCCAGCCACTCGCGGTTGTAGAGCCGCGACACATATTTGGCGCCGCCGTCGCAGAGGATGGTCACCACCGTGTGACCGGGGCCCAGCTCGCGGGCGACCTGCACCGCAGCAGCCACGTTGATGCCCGAGGTGCTGCCGAGGAACAGGCCCTCCTCGCGCAGCAGCCGGTACACCATCGTGACGGTTGCCGCGTCCTGGATGTGCACGGCGTCATCCACCGGCGCATCGCGGAAATTGTCGGTCACGCGGCCAATGCCGATGCCTTCGGTGATCGAGCCGCTGCCGGTGGACTTCACCTGGCCATTGCGCACGAACTCGAACAGCCCGCTGCCTGGCGGATCGGCCAGCACGGTACGGATGCCGGCACGTTTTGTCTTGAGGAATTCGGAAGTGCCGGCCAGCGTGCCACCGGTACCACTGGCGGCCACGAAGGCATCGATGCGCCCGCCGGTCTGCTCCCAGATCTCAGGCCCCGTGGATTCCACATGCGCACGGCGGTTGGCGGTGTTGTCGAACTGGTTGGACCAGATGGCATTGGGCAGTTCGTCGGCGAGACGGCCGGCCTGGTGCTGGTACTGCGCGGGGTTGCTGTAGGGCACCACCGGCACCTTGCGCACCTCGGCGCCCAGCGCCTCCAGCAGCTGGTATTTCTCCGGCGACTGGTTGTCCGGCATCAGCAGGATGAGCTTGTAGCCGCGCGCGTTGCA
This sequence comes from Pseudomonadota bacterium, assembly GCA_030852845.1. Classification (GTDB taxonomy): domain Bacteria; phylum Pseudomonadota; class Gammaproteobacteria; order Steroidobacterales; family Steroidobacteraceae; genus ZC4RG30. Next base: position 16,120 of record JALYWF010000007.1, on the reverse strand, counting down.
GACATGGGCCAGGCCGATGCCGGTGTTGCCGGCGGTGCCCTCGACCACGGTGCCACCAGGCTTGAGCAGACCGCGTGCTTCCGCGTCGGTGACGATCCACCTGGCGGCGCGGTCTTTCACCGATCCACCCGGATTCATGAACTCGGCCTTGGCGAGGATCTCGCAGCCGGTCTCGCGGCTCACACCATTGAGGCGAAACAGCGGCGTATTGCCAACGGCATCGACGAAATCCTTGCGCAGCGTCATCACCAGCCCCGTGTTGTCAGGCGCTGGCCGAGTGAGCGCCCGTGTTCCCGATCAGCCCCTTAACCTGCGCGAGGGCGGCGACCTCGCCAACCACCAGCAGGGTTGGCGATCTTAACTGCGCTGCGGCCGCCGTGGCAGGCAGATCGCCCAGCGTGGTCTTCAGCACGCGCTCGTCCGGCCAGGTGGCGCGCTCCAGCAGCGCCACTGGCGTGGACGGGGCCAGTCCATGTGCCGTCAGCTGGCGCGCGATGAAATCAGTCTGCGCACCGCCCATGTAGTACACCACTGTGTGGCCGGGGCCGGCCAGCAGCCGCCAGTCCAGGTGGATGGCCTGCGCGCCGGTGGCAGTCACGAAAGTCACTGCCTGCGAGATGCCCCGGTACGTGAGCGGCAGACCGGCGCTGGCCGCAGCGCCGATGCCGGCCGTGATGCCCGGCACCACCACCACGGGAATGCCGGCCTCGCGCAGCACAGCCAGCTCCTCGCCACCGCGACCGAAGATGAAGGGATCCCCGCCCTTCACGCGCGCCACGCGCAAACCCTTGCGCGCATGTTCCAGAAGCAGCTGGTTGATGTATTCCTGCGTGTGCTCGTGCTGTCCGGGCGTCTTGCCTACATTGATCTTCTGCGCATCGCGGCGCGCGCGGCCGAGGATGACTTCAGGCACCAGCCGGTCATGCAGCAGCACGTCGGCCTGCTGCAGCAACTGCTGGGCACGCAACGTGAGCAGGTCGGGATCGCCCGGACCCACGCCGATGAGATACACCTCGCCGGTCGGCGCCGCGGCCGCAGCACGCGCGGCATCGATGGCGCCCTGCATGGCAGCGTCGGCACCGCTGCCGTCACCGGCCAGCAGGCTCGCGGCCACCGGGCCATTGAAGAAGCGGTCCCAGAAGCGCAGTCGCGCCGGCAATTCGGGCAGCGCGCGGCGCACGGCCTCGCGCCAGCGGCCGGCGTAATCGGCGAGCTGGCCCAGGCGCTCCGGCAGCAGCGCCTCGATCTGCATGCGCACGCGCCGCGCCAGGGTGGGCGAGTTGCCCGCCGTGCCCACCGCCACGATCAGTGGTGAACGATCGACGATGGCGGGAAAAATGAAACCGGAGCGGGGGCCGTCATCAACGACATTGACCAGCATGCCGCGTTCGCGCGAAGCCACGGCCACCGCCTCGTTCACCGCATCGTCATCGGTGGCGGCCACCACCAGCAACGCGCCATCCAGCTGCGGGGGCGAGAAGGACACCGGGCGGTGCTCGATGCGGCCGAGGTCGCGGAACACGGTGAGGTCCGCGGTGAGCTCGGGCGCAACTACGCGCACCTTCGCATGCGCCTTCAGCAGGTGCTCCACCTTGCGATGCGCGACCACGCCGCCGCCGACCACCACCGCGAGGCGGTCACGCAGGTCGAGAAATATCGGCAGGTAGTCCATGCCGGGCCGGGGATCAGGCCGCGGGCATGGTGCGGATGCGCGGGTGCAATCCGCACTCCTTCGAATCACTGTTCTCCCACCACCAGCGACCGGCGCGGCTGTCCTCGCCTGGCTCGACCGCGCGGGTGCAGGGCGCACAACCGATGCTGGGGAAACCCTTGTCGTGCAGCGGGTTGTAGGGGAGCCGGCGCGACTTGATGTAGTGCCAGATCTCCTCGTGCGTCCACTCGAGGATGGGGCTGATCTTGGCGATGCCGCCGTTGGCCTCGTCCTTTTCCACCGGCTGGGCCAGCGCGCGCGTGCTGGACTGCTCGCGCCGCACGCCGGTGACCCAGGCACCGGCGCCCGCGATGGCGCGGCGGAAGGGTTCGACCTTGCGCACATGGCAGCAGCCCTGGCGCGCTTCCACGCTGTTGTAGAAACCGTTGATGCCGTTCTGCCCCACCCAGGCCTGCAGGGCATTGGGGTCGGGGTAGATCACCTGGAGGCGCCTGTTGTAGCGCCGCTCCAGGCGTTCGACGAGGTTCAGGGTCTCCTCGTGCAGGCGGCCGGTGTCCAGCGTGAAGATCTCGATCTCCGGCACATGCGTCCAGATGAGGTCGGTGAGCACGATGGACTCGACGCCCAGGCTGCTGGAGTACACCACGCGACCGTAGTCGCGCACTGCGGCCCTGAGCTGTGCCAGGGTGGCCTCCACCTTGGTGGCGATGCTGGCTTCGAGCTGGTCGACATGGGACATGGGTCGATTGTCCCCACCCTGTTCATAACATTGGAGTATCACGGCACCGCCTCACGCATAAGGGGCGTTATTTATGGCAGGATTGCTCGCCGTACTGCGGTGTCATGTCGCAGCGCAACATCCGGCCCCAACGTTGGAAATGCCATGAGTCGAATCAGCCTGCGCCGCCTGCGCCAGGACGAGCACATCCGGGCGCTCACGCGCGGTCCCCGCCCGCACCCGGAGCAGTTCATCCAGCCCCTGTTCGTGGTCGAGGGCATCAAGGCCCGCGAGCCGATTCCAGGCCTCACAGGCGTGTACCGGGACACCCCGGCCTCCCTGCTGGCGCAGGTCGAGGCGGACCTGGCGGCGGGCGTGAGCAAGTTCCTGCTGTTCGGCGTGCCCGCCACGCACCAGGAAAAGGACATCGACTGGTCGTTCACGGCCGGACAGATCGCCGCCATCAAGCAGCGCTTCGGCAGTCGCGTGTGGCTGGCGGTGGATGTGTGCCTGTGCTCGGCCACGCCGCATGGCCATTGTGGCGTGCTGAATGACTCTGCCGATCACCTGGACAATGTGGCCAGCGTGCGCGAACTGGCTGCCGCCGCCCTCGCCTACACGAAGGCCGGCGCGGACTGCGTGGCACCCAGCGACATGATGGACGGCCGCATCGGTGCCATCCGCAAGATCCTCGAGGACAACGGCCTGGATCGTACGGTGCTGATGAGCTACGCGGCCAAGTTCCACTCCAGCTTCTATGGCCCCTTCCGCGTGGCTGCGGATTCGGCGCCCAAGGGCGAGCTGAAGCTCACCGACCGCGCCAGCTACCAGATCGACCCCGCGCGTGCGAATGATGCGGCGCTGTCGGTGGAGCGGGATGTCGCGGAAGGTGCGGACGTGCTGATGGTGAAGCCCGGCATGCCGTACCTGGACATCCTGGCGGACCTGACGCGGCGCTATCCGCAGCCCTGGGCCGTGTATGAAGTGAGCGGCGAGTATGCCGGCATCGAGCTGATGGCCGAGGCCGGGCTTGCCGACCGCGTGCGCGCGCACCGCGAGGCCTGGGCCGGGTTCGTGCGCGCGGGAGCCTCGATGATCATCAGTTATGGTGCGCGTCACGCGCGGGAATGGTTGGCTTGATGGAATCCTCCGATTCGCTGTTTGCGCGCGCGAAGCGCGTATCCCCGGGTGGCGTGCATTCGCCGGTGCGGGCGTTCAAGGGCGTGGGCGGCACACCGCGGTTCATGACCGGTGGCGCCGGCGCAATGATCCGCGACGTGGATGGCCGCGAGCTGATCGACTTCTGCATGGCCTTCGGGCCACTGGTGCTGGGCCATGGCAATGCGGCCGTGGCGAAGGCCGCCACCGATGCCATCGCGCGCGGCTGGAGCCTGGGCACCGCCGAGCCCTACTCGCTGGCGCTGGCCGAGTTCATCGCGAAGCGCATTCCCTGGGTGCAGAGCATCCGCTTCGTGACCTCCGGCACCGAGGCGGTGATGTCGGCGCTGCGCGTGGCACGCGGGGCCACGGGGCGCGACAAGATCCTCAAGTTCGATGGCTGCTATCACGGCCATGCGGACTCGATGCTGATCCGCTCCGGCTCCGGCCTGGCCGAGGCCACCGAGCCGGATAGCGCGGGACTGGATCGCGCCACGCTGGGCGGCACGCTGGTGACACCGCTGGATGACGAGGCGGCGCTGGATGCCCTCTTCGCGAAGCATGGCGCGGAGATCGCCGGTGTCATCATCGAGCCGCTGCCGGCGAACTACGGGTTGCTGGTGCAGCGGGTGGAATTCCTGCAGCACCTGGCGGCACTGTGCCGTAGGCACGGGGCGCTGCTGATCCTCGATGAAGTGATCAGCGGCTTTCGGGTGGGTTTCACCGGTTGCGCGGGGCTCTATGGCATCGAGCCTGACCTGGTTACCTATGGCAAGGTGATCGGCGGCGGTTTCCCCGTCGGCGCCTACGGCGGCAAACGCGAATACATGGAACTGGTCGCACCGGCAGGCCCCGTGTACCAGGCAGGTACGCTGGCTGGCAATCCGGTGGCCATGTGCGCGGGCCTGGCTGCGCTGGAGCAGCTCGCCGATGGCAGCGTGTATGCGCAGCTGGACGCGCTGGGTGCGCAGCTGGAAGAAAACCTGGGAGCGATCCCCGGCGTAAGCGTGCAGCGCGTGGGCTCGGTGTTCTGGCCGTATCTTGCCGCCGACGCCATGCCGCTGCGCAGCCTGGCCGCCATGAAGGCAAAGCCTGCGGCGCCCTTCGGGCCGGTGTTCCACAAACTTCTCGATGCGGGCATTTACCTGGCCCCCAGCGCCTTCGAAGTGGGCTTCCTTTCTGCTGCGCATACTTCCCGGCATGTGGAGCGACTGGCCCGGGAACTTCAGGCTGCGATACAGCGGCCTTGACGGCCGGGCAGATCTGGCGGCTTTGGGGATGCCCCTTGGGCAGTCCCTTTGGCGATTGGTCCGCTCCTGTCGCACAATGACCGCCATACCTGCAATGAATCATGCCGGGGGGCCCAGAGTGAGATTCGAGCGAGCCGCGTTGGCGGCAATGCTGGCATTGCTGCTGGCCACAGCCTGCGCACCGCGTGATCCGGCCGCCGGCCTCAGGCGCGTCACCATTGCCACCGGCCCCACCGGCACGCAGTACCACCAGATCGGCACCAGCCTCAGCACGGTGATCGAGCGCGAACTGGACAAGGCTTCCACCGCGCGACCTCATACCGGCTCTTCGCTTTACATCCCGCAGATGCACCGTGGCGAGCTGCCCTTCGGGCTCAACAATTCCACGGATACTGCCGCCGCCTATCGCGGCCAGCTGGTGTACGCCGAGCCGCTGAAGAACCTGCGCGCGGTGATGCTGGTGTCGCGCTCTCCCATGCAGTATTTCGTGCGCGGGGATTCTGGCATCACTTCGATGGCGGACCTGCGGGGCAAGCCGGTGGTGACCAGCTTCCGCGCCAATGTGCCCTTCGACATCATCAATGCCGCGGCCCTGGCCACGGCCGGGCTCACGCTCGATGATGTGGACCCGGTGACCGTGGCGGGCGTGCCCGATGCCATCCGCGCGCTGGTGGAGGGACGAGTGGTCGCCGCCAGCACACTGCTGGGCATTCCCGCCTTCCGCGAGGCCAATGCAACCGTCCCCGGCGGTCTGCGCATCCTGCCGCTGGGGGCCAACGAGGCGGCCCTGACTTCGATGCCGGGCTTCGATGCCTTCGAAGTGCAGCCGGGGCCGGCGAATCCGGGAATCGACGTGCCCACCCGCGTGGCGCGCATGGACATTTACCTCAACAGCAGCGTGAACGTGAGCGCCGACGACGTGTACGAAGTGCTCACAGCCATCCATGGCAACTGGGCCGAGCTGCAGAAGTCGCTGCCGGCCTTCCGCAGCGTGGCCGCCGGAGAAATCGCGCCGGTGAACATCGGGCATCCCTGGCATGAGGGCGCAGTGCGCTATTTCCGGGAGCATGGCCTGTGGACCGAAGCACATGAGCAGCGCCAGCAGGCGTTGCTGCGGGGTGAGCCATGAGTGAGGTCAGCGAACGGTTCCTCGAAGAGGAAAACCTGCCGCCGCCGTCCTCCGTCGGCATCGCGATGCTGTTCCGCGTATACGCCTCGGTGCTGCTGTTCGGCGGTCTGGCCTGGGCGCTGGACGTGCCCTCGCGGCTGGGCTGGCCGCTGATCGAGCCGGAGTGGCTGGGGCCCTACCTCGGTGTGGCCACGGCCGCCGCCTTCCTCAAGTGGCCCTATGGACGCCGCGCCGGCGCGCTGGATGTGGGACTGGGCCTGCTGGCCATCGCCTGCTGGCTGTGGCTGGCCGTGAACTATGCCCAGTGGATGTTCGCCATCGACGGCTACACGCTCGACAAGTTCATCCCCGGCCTCCTGGGCATCGCGCTGATGATCGAGGGCGTGCGCAAGTCCTGCGGCACCTCCATTGCCGTGCTGCTGCTGATCATGGTGGCCTATGCCTTGCTGGGCTTCCTGCTGCCGCGGCCGCTGCAGGCCGATGACATCTCGCCGCAGCTGCTGGTGATGTACCTGTACTCGGACACCAATGCCATTCCCGGCCAGGTGCTGAGCATCATCGCCACGGTGGTGCTGGCCTTTGTGCTGTTCGGCAAGCTGATGGAAGTCAGCGGCGCCACCGCCTTCTTCACCGACAGTGCCATGGCGCTGATGGGAAGGCGGCGCGGTGGACCGGCCAAGATCGCGGTGGTGGGCTCGGGACTGATGGGCAGCGTCAGCGGCTCGCCGGTGAGCAACATCATGTCCACCGGCGTAGTGACCATTCCGTTGATGAAGCGCATGGGTTTCAACCCGGAACAGGCCGCGGCGGTGGAAGCCACTGCCGCCACCGGTGGCGTGCTGGCGCCGCCCATCATGGGCGCCACCGCCTTCCTGATGGCCGAGTACCTCAACGTGGACTACGCCGAGGTGGCCCTCGCCGCCACGCTGCCGGCGCTGTTCTACTTCGTGTGCATGTACATGCAGGTGGATGCCATGGCAGCCCGCAATGGGCTGGCCGGCATGCAGAAATCCGAGCTGCCGCGCCTGCGCACGGTGCTGCGCACGGGATGGATCTTCGTGGTCCCCATGCTGCTGCTGGTGTACCTGCTGTTCTTCCAGGGCTTTGCGGCCCAGTACGCCGCCATCATCGCCGCGTTGTTGCTGATGGCGCTGGCTCTGCTGCGCGGCAAGCTGCGGCGGCGCGAGGAATGGACCGATCTGGTGTTCGGCGGCGGCACTATGCTGATACCGCTGGTGCTGATCGCCGGTGCTGCCGGCGTCGTCGACGGTGCGATGAGCCTCACCGGACTGGGCCAGTCCCTGTCGGTGATCCTGGTGCAGATCGGCAGCGACTGGGGCCTGCTGTCGATGCTGGCGCTCACGGCGGTGCTGTGCATCGTGCTGGGCCTCGGCATGCCCACCACCGCCATCTACGTGCTGCTGGCGGGACTGGTGGCCCCGGCACTGGTGGAGATGGGCGTGACGCCGATGGGCGCGCACCTGTTCATCCTGTACTTCGGCGTGCTTTCGTTCCTCACGCCACCGGTGGCGGTGTCGGCCTATGTGGCCGCGGGCATCGCTGGCGCGGACATGTGGCGCACCGGCTGGCTGGGCATGCGCATGGCAGTGATGGCCTCACTGCTGCCCTTCCTGTGGGCCTATGATCCGGCGCTTCTGATGCAGGGATCCTGGCTGTCTATCTTCATCGTGTGCTGCACCACGCTGTGCGCCATCGTTCTGATCTCGCGTGGTGTGGCGGTGATCCGCGGCAGTCGCGCGATGATGCGCCTGCAGGGCGTGGCCCTGGGGGCTGTGGTGCTGGCCATCGGCACCAGCACGTTGTGGCTCAAGCAGCAGCCGCTGCTGGCGCTGGTGGTGGCGGCAGCAGGCTTCCTGCTCTACGCGGCAATGCCGGCGATGGCGCGCCGCCTGGCCAGGGACTGAAACAGACGCCGCGGCGCCGCCCGACTCAGGGAAACGCTGAGCCGCTTCACCTGCGCCCACGCCGCGGGCATTGCCCGCTCCTGAGTCTGACCTGCAGCGCCCTGCCGGATGTGATAGAGTTCTGTCTCTGTCTTGCCGGATCGCGACCGGTCTGATCCACGACCGGGTTCCGGGTTTCGCGAGCTTCGGTTCCCCCCAACCAAGGGTATCCATGAAATTTTCCGACCTCGGGCTTGCGCCCGGGCTGGTGGCTGCTGTCACCGAAAAAGGCTATTCCACGCCCACTCCCATCCAGCTGGCGGCGATTCCCGCCGTGCTCTCCGGCCGCGACGTGCTCGCTGGCGCGCAGACGGGCACTGGCAAGACCGCAGGCTTCGTACTGCCCATCCTGCAGCGCCTGGGCGCGCGCAAGGGCCATGCGCCGCGGACGCTGATCCTCACGCCGACCCGCGAACTGGCCGCCCAGGTGGCCGAGAGCGTGCGTGACTACGGCAAGAACACCGACCTCAGGTCGGCGGTGATCTTCGGTGGCGTGAGCGAACGGCCGCAGATCGAGGCCATGCGCCGCGGCTGCGACATCCTCATCGCCACGCCGGGCCGGCTGCTGGACCTGGCTGAGCAGAAGGCGGTATCGCTGGCTGAAGTTGCAGTGTTCGTGCTGGACGAAGCCGACCGCATGCTGGACATGGGCTTCATCCATGCCATCAAGCGTGTGCGCGCGCTGCTGCCGAAGGAACGGCAGAACCTGCTGTTCTCGGCCACCTATTCCGATGACATCCGTCGCCTGGTGCAGAACCTGCTGCGCGATCCGCTGACCATCGAAGTGGCGCCGCCGAACCGCACCGCGGACAAGGTGGAGCAGGTGAGCTACCGCCTGCCGAAGGACCACAAGCGGCACCTGCTGGCGCACCTGATCAACGAGGGCAACTGGCACCAGGTGCTGGTGTTCACGCGAACCAAGCATGGGGCCAACCGGCTGGCCGAGCATCTGTCGCGCACGGGCATCCCGGCGTTGCCCATCCACGGCAACAAGAGCCAGAACGCGCGCGTGCGTGCGCTCAATGACTTCAAGGACAACCGCATCGTGGCGCTGGTGGCCACCGAGGTCGCCGCGCGCGGCCTCGACATCAAGGAACTGCCCTACGTGGTGAACTACGAGCTGCCGAACGTACCGGAGGACTACGTGCACCGCATCGGTCGCACCGCGCGCGCCGGCTCCACCGGACAGGCCATCTCGCTGGTGTCGCCCGACGAGGCGCCCTTCCTGAAGGACATCGTGAAGCTGCTGGGCAAGGATATTCCCAGCCTGCCGCTGCCCTCTTTTGCCATCAGCGAGCCGGCACCCCGTCCGGCGCAGCAGGGCCAGGGCCAGCCGCAGCAGGGCCAGCGCCAGGACCAGCAGCGCCACCGCCGTCCGGAGCAGCGCGCTGGCCAGCACCAGCGCTCGCGGAATCGCCCGCAGCAGGGCCGGTGGTCGCCGCGTTCAGCGTGAAGTACACGCGCTCCTCCTTGGACGCGAGGTAGATCCGCATCTGCTTCAGGAGGTCCGTGCCCATCTCGAAGGGCACGATCCCGAAGCAGTTCTTGAAGCTGATCGCGTTGGAGCCGCGCGCCGACTGCGCGTATTCGCAGGGACGCTGGGTATCGTCCATGATGTGGACCTGCACGTCGGGCAGTGACACCTTGCGGGAATTGAGGCCCATGGTGCGCGTGCCGACGAACTGCGGCGGCGCGCCCGGGCCGGCCGGTGCCGGCGCCGGTGCCGAGGCGTCGCGCCGGAACCCGAAGAAGCGCTTGGCAATCACCTCGCTCAGCCGCGTGCGCGGGCCCTGCGTGTTCAGTGAAGCCTCGATGCGCTTGCCGTCCAGCCCCACAGGGAAATAAAGCAGGCCGGAAGGGTCCACGTAGAGATATTCCGTGGCGTACTGGTCGCTCCAGTACACCTGCCCGCCCTTGCAGCGGGCATGCTGGAAGAGATTCATCTTGCCGCGCGCAAGGTCGAGCTCCATGTCGACCGCATTCATGAAGTTGGAGGCCAGGGAGCCGATCACCGGGCGGCCCTGCACCATCGGCAGCGGCCGCACCTGCCCCGGCTGCACGTACAGCTTCCAGCCTGCGAAGTTCGCACCACCGATGATGAGGCTGTCGACCCTGACCTCGCGCTCGATGGTCTGGTTGCCTGCCTTCAGCTTGACATCGGTGCGCACGAACCCGGTCTGCAGGCCCAGTTGCGTCACCGCGGCCGGTGAAACCGTTGCAAGCCCGGTGGACATCTGCAGTGCCATCAGCGCCTCGTGGCCGCCAATCTTCACCGGCACCAGCACCGCACCGCCAGGCGGCATCACGAGATCGGCAGAAGCGTATTGCGTCAGCTTGCAGTCAGCGGCGACTGCGGGCGCAGCCGCCACCAGCAATGCCGCGAGCACCGCGGCGCACATCGTCCTTGTCATGCATCCCCCTGCGCCTTTTGCCGGCATCTTTGCAGGGATTGTAGCGCTGCCGCAGGCGTGGACGAATCAACATCGTCCAGGGCAGCGGGGGGCTATGCGCGCGCTGGCGCGGCCCTAGCGGGCGCGGCGCCGGGGATGGGTCAGCTCACCCGAACCGGGCTGGTAGGCCACGCTGAAACGGTCCAGCTGGGCGATGGCCACTTGCGGGTCTTCCTCATCGAGCAGTTCGAAGGCATCGAAACCGCAGCGGGCGAGGAAGAACATCTGGTCGACCCGGATCTTGCCCACGGCCCGCAGCTCGCCCTGGTAGCCGAAGCGGCCGCGCAGCAGGCGCGCCTGGGTGAAACCGCGGCCATCACCCGTGGTGGTGAAGTTCACCGCCACCAGCGGCACCTTGTGCAGCCAGGGCTGCAGCGGCGTCACGTCGTGATGCTCGGCCTTCAGCAGCGGCGCACGCCGGTCGGCGGGCTCGCCAGCCTCGATGGCCTTGATGTAGTCCTCGAGCGGCAGGATCAGGTGCGTGGCGCCTTCCGCGCCTTCGCTGCCCGCCACCTTCCATGGGTTGTCCGCGAGGGCGCGGCCCTTAATGAGTCTTGTCATACACCCTGTCGCTGAACGGCTCGACGCCGATGCGGCGCACGGTCTGCAGGAACTCCTCGCCATCCTCACGCCGCTCGACATACACATCGAGGATGCGCGCGATGGTCTCGGCGACATTTTCCTTGCCCACGGAAGGCCCGATCACCTCGCCCAGCGAGCTGGTGCCGGTGGCCGAGCCGCCGATGGTGATCTGGTACCACTCCACCCCATGCTTGTCGACGCCGAGGATGCCGATGTTGCCCACGTGGTGGTGGCCGCAGGCATTCATGCAGCCGGACATCTTGATCTCGACGTGGCCGAGGTCGTAGAGGTAGTCGAAGTCGCTGAAGCGGTCCTGGATCTGCTTGGCGATGCTGATCGAGCTGGCGTTGGCCAGTGAGCAGAAGTCGAGCCCCGGGCAGCAGATCATGTCGGTGAGCGTGCCGATGTTCGGCGTTGCCAGGTTCAGCGCCTTGAGCGCCTGCCAGGTTTCCGCCAGGTCAATCTGCCGCACGTCGCCCAGCACCAGGTTCTGGTCATGGGTTACGCGCACCTGCCCGCCGGAGATGCGGTCGGCGAGGTCTGCCAGCGCATCCATCTGCGTGGCGGTCATGTCACCGGGCGGCTCGCCGTGCGCCTTCAGCGACACGACCACGGCACGGTAGCCGGGCACCTTGTGCGGGCGGGTGTTGTAGCGGTACCAGGCCAGGAACTCCGGCGACTGGCCTGCCGTGGCATCTGTTTCGGGCAGCTTCTCGTAGGGCGGTGGCTCGAAGAAGGCGCGCACGCGCTCGAATTCCACATCATCGAGCTTCAGCGACGGATCGTCGCGCATCAGTTCCCACTCGGCCTCCACGGCCTTGCGGAAGTCTTCAACGCCCTTGGCCTTCACCAGCACCTTGATGCGGGCACGGTGGATGTTGTCGCGGCGGCCTTCCTGGTTGTAGATGCGCAGGATGGCCTCGAGGTAGGACAAGAGGTCTTCGCGCGGGATGAAGTCGCGGATCACCTTGCCGAGGATGGGCATGCGGCCAAGGCCGCCGCCCACCAGCACCTCGAATCCCAGCCGGCCCTGCGCGTCGCGCTTCATGTGCAGCCCGATGTCATGCACTTCGGTGGCGGCGCGGTCGTTGGGCGAACCGGTGACGGCGATCTTGAACTTGCGCGGCAGGTAGCTGAACTCGGGGTGCAGCGTGGACCACTGGCGGATGATCTCGCAGTAGGGCCGCGGGTCTTCCAGCTCGTCGGGCGCGATGCCGGCGAACTGGTCGGAGGTGGTGTTGCGGATGCAGTTGCCGCTGGTCTGGATGGCGTGCATCTCGACGCTGGCGAGGTCGGCCAGCATGTCGGGCACGTCCTCGAGCTTCGGCCAGTTGTACTGGATGTTCTGGCGCGTGGTGAAGTGGCCGTAGCCACGGTCGTACTTGCGCGCCAGGTGCGCCAGCATGCGCAGCTGCCGCGTCGCGAGCAGGCCATAGGGAATGGCCACGCGCAGCATGGGCGCATGCTTCTGGATGTAGAGGCCGTTGCGCAGGCGCAGCGGGCGGAATTCGTCCTCGGACAGCTTGCCGGCGAGGAAACGCCGGGTCTGGTCGCGGAACTGGCTGACGCGCTCCGCTACCAGCGTGGCGTCGATGTCGTCGTATCGGTACACGCGGGCGACTCTAATCCATGGGAGCCGCCGGGGCGCGGCGGCGGGGCGTTATTTTCACCTGCGTCAGGGTTATATGACAGTGGGAAACGCGGCTCTCAGGGGGGGCTGGAGGAGGCCTTGGGGCAGTGGCGGCGCAGCGGTGCGGCGCGGGCGCTCAGCCTGTGGTCTGCAGGCCCTGGGCAATACCACTGACGCTGGCAAGCAGCGCGTGGAAGAGGTCCTCGTCCTCGCGGGCCGTGGCCCGCCAGCGGCGCAGCAGGTCCACCTGCATCAGGTTCATCGGATCCACGTAGGGGTTGCGCAGCTGGATGGCACGCTGCTGCGTGGCATCCCCGTCCAGCAGCTCCGCGACATCCTTGATCGCCAGCACTGCGTCGCGGCAGCGCGCGTGCTCATCGCGCAGCTGCGCCAGGTAATCCTGCTGGCTGGCCTTGGCCAGCGCGGCATAGCGGCCGGCGATGGCGAAATCCACCCGGGCCAGCTGCGCCTCGATGTCATCCACCACCAGCTGGAGCAGCGGCCATTCACGGTACATGGTGCGCAGCATTGGCACGCCGCGCTCCGCCACGGCCTCAGCCAGCGCGGTGCCGGCGCCATACCAGCCCGGCAGGAAAAAACGCGCCTGCGACCAGGCAAACACCCAGGGCGTGGAGCGGATGGCCAGCGCGCCGGTGCCACTGCCCTCCCAGATCGAGCGTGAGGCGACCTGCATGCGCTCGATCACGTCGATGGGCGTGGCGGCGCGGAAGAAGTCCTGGAATGCGATGTCCTCCACGCACAGCGCGCGCCACAGCCCGCGACTGCGGCTGGTGAGGAAACCGGCCAGTTCGGCGGCGCCGTCGGGCGGCATGTGCACCTTGCCGCTGCAGCGCGCCTCGCTGGCCAGGCCCAGCACGCCGAAGGCGCGCTCCAGCGAACGCAGTGCGTTGGAGCGCAGCCCGTAGTTCTGGCTGATGGTCTCGCCCTGCTCGGTGACATGCAGCACGCCGTCCACCGTCTCCGGCGGCATGGCCTGCACGATGGCATCGAGCCTGGCGCCGCCACGCGCGGAGCTGCCGCCGCGCGCGTGGTTGATGCGCACGGGCACGCCGGCCGCGCGGGCAGCCTCCGCAAGGTCGCGCTGGGCGTAATGCGCCGCAAAACGCATGGCGAGGTAGCCGCCGTCACGACCGGCTTCCGCATAGCCGATGTACACGGGCTGCGGCAGGCCACGCGCCTGCACGTGTTCCCGGTACGAGGGGTTGGCCAGCAGCGATTGCAGCGTTGTCCCCGCCTCGCCCAGCGCGGCGCCCGATTCGAACAGCGGACAGAAATCCAGGCCCACGCTGCCGGACTTGCGGTCATCCACGCCCGCCCAGCGGGCCAGCACCAGCGGCGCGAGGATGTCATCGGCGCCCTGCGTGGCGGCGACCACATAGTCGCCGATGGCCTGCGCACCGAAACGCATGCGGCATTGCGCAGCGGCCTCGAACACGGCCAGCGTGCGGCGCGAGAGCGCATCCAGCGGCGCCACCGGGCCCGCATCGCGCTTCAGGATGTCGGCCAGGCGACGGGTACGCTCCTCGCGCGGCAGGTTCATCCACTGCGGCTCATCGATGCCCTGCCCGACCACGCGATGATGCACGTCCGCGCGCTGCTTGAGTTCCAGCGTGGCCAGGTGCATGCCGAAGGCATCAACGCGCAGCAGCAGGCGGCGCACCAGCTGGTAGCCGGCGTGGACACCGTGGTTGGACTTCAGGCTGCCGGCAGCCAGTTCCACGTCGGCACGGAACTGCGCGGCGCGTTCATAACCGCCGGCGCTGCCTTCCCAGGTCTTGCGCAGTCGCTCGGCGAGCTGCGCGAAAAACATGCGGTAAGGCATCTGGTCATGGCGGGCAGCAGCCACGGCCCGCGCCGCCGGCAGCAGGATGGAATATTCCTCGATGCGCCGGCGCAGCTCATTCGAGATGCCTGCGCGGCTGGCGCTTTGCGAGAGCAGCTGGGAGAGTTCCTGGCAGTCGGTGAAATATTCGTTGACGATCACCTGCTGCTGGCGCGCCAGCGTTTCGCGGATGGTCTTCGCGTTGACGTCAGTGGCGCCTTCCATGTCGCCGCCCACCCAGGTGCCGAAGCTCAGCACCACCGGCGGATCGATGCCGGAGACATCCTCGCCGTACAGGTTGCCCAGCGCAGCGCCGATCTCCTCGTAGAACCGCGGCACGATGCGGTACATCACCTCGGCGAGGTGGAACAGCGCGTATTCGCGCTCGTCGGCGACGGTGAGGCTCTGGCGCTGATGTTCCTCGGTCTGCCAGCCGGTGGTCAGCTCGGTGCGCAGCCGTGCCCACACGTGGCGCTGCTCCTGGGGATCGAGGCTGGGATTCAGCCGCTCCAGCAAAGCCTCGGCCATGCGGCGCTGGCGCCGCAGCTGCGTGCGGCGCGTGGACTCGGTGGGATGGGCCGTGAACACCGGGTGGATGCGCAGCGAGCCCAGCAGCTCCAGCGTGTCGTTCAGCCCCAGGCCACGCGCCTTCAGCTGCGCCAGCGCATCCTCGATGCCGCCAGGCTGTGGCTTGCCGCCATCGGCCAGGAAATATTCGCGCCGCCGGCGGATGCGGTGCACTTTCTCGGCGAGATTGACGGCCTGGAACCAGGTGGAGAACGCACGCACCAGGTCACGCGCCACTGCCGGCGGCCGGCCCGCCACGCGCAGCTCAAGGGTTTCCGGCTCGCAGTGGCCGCCGGCGCGCCGTTCGATGGCGATGCGCCGGTCGCCCTCCACCAGCGTGTAGAGGTCCTCGCCGCCCTGCTCGCGCAGTATCTCGCCCACCATCACGCCCAGCTGGTGCACGTCCTCGCGGAGCGCCAGGTGCTTGGGCGGAAACTGGATCTGGTGGCGGTCCACGGCGGGCGATTCTATCCCCGCGCGGTGCGCCGCGGCGATCAGCCCTGCGGGAAGAAGTCGATGGGCTTGGTGGTGGTCACCGGCGCCACGTCACGCGCCGGGAAGCGGATGCCGCGCACGCGGGCACAGATGCGCCCCTCCAGCTCGGGGTGGTTCAGCTCGCTGGACACCACGCGGCAGGCCGTCACCGCCCCTTCCGGCGCGATGGTGAATTCCAGCACCACCTTGCCCTGCAGGTCGGCCTGCTCACGCAGGGCGCGGATGTACAGCGCGTAGATCGCACCCTTGTTGCGATCGAATTCCTGTTCGATCTCCTCGGCGCCGCGTCCCGGCTTGCCGCTGCTGCCGCGGCTCACGCTGGCGTTGGCACTGGCGCTGGCCACGCTGGATTCCACCGTGCCGGCCGCATGTTCGGAGATGGCCCCGGCGCCGGTGCCGAAGCCGCGGCTGGCGCTGGTGGAGGCCACGCCGGCGCTGCCGGTGCCGGCGCGGGAGGTGATCAGCGAGCGCTCGGCGCGGCTTTCCGCACCCACGGTGCCGGTGAGGTTGCGTGATTGCACGGGCTGGTCGGAAAGCGCCTGGCGGATGCTGGCCAGCTCGTCACGCACATTGGCCAGCTGGGCCTCGGCACGGCGCCGCGCCTGCTCCTGGCGCTGCTCGGGCGGCTGGGGCACCGGCTCGGGCTTTGGCTGCTGCTCGGC
>JALYWF010000200.1 GCA_030852845.1 Pseudomonadota bacterium | reverse complement strand
TCACGGTGCGATCGGGCATGGAGGCGTTTTCCACCGGCACCAGCTCCGACAGCGGTCCCTCGGAGATCACGAAGCCGCCCACGTGCTGCGAGAGATGGCGCGGGAAATTCATCATCTGGGTGGCGAGTTCCACCAGCTGCCGCACTGCCGGGGATTCCACGTCGACGCCTTCCTCCGTCCACGTGGCAGGATCGAGGTGGTAGCCGCGCCAGCCACGCAACGCGCGCAGCAGCGGGGCGGAAGTGGCCTCGTCGAGGTCCAGCGCACGGATGAGGTCGCGCACCGCGCTGCGCGGGCCATAGGTGATCACCGTGGCTGCCAGCGCAGCACGCTCGCGGCCGTATTTGCCGTAGATGTACTGGATCACCTCCTCGCGCCGCTCGTGCTCGAAGTCCACGTCGATGTCCGGTGGCTCATCGCGCTCCTTCGACACGAAACGCTCGAAGAGCATCTCCAGCTGGCCCGGGCGCACCGCGGTGATGTCGAGGCAGTAGCAGACGATGGAATTGGCCGCCGAGCCGCGTCCCTGGCAGAGGATGCCCTGCCCGCGCGCGAAGCGGACCACATCGTGCACCGTGAGGAAGAAGGGCTCGTAGCGCAGCTCCCGGATGATGGCGAGCTCCTTCTCGAGCAGGCCGCGCTCCTTCGGCGGCATGCCATCGGGCCAGTGGCGTGCGGCCCCCTGCTCGGCCAGCTCGCGCAGCCAGGTGGTGGGTGTGTGGGCCCCTGGCACCAGCTCGTGCGGATACTGGTAGCGCAGCTCATCGAGCGAGAAGCGGCACAGCTGCGCCACGCGCACCGTTTCGGCCAGCAGTTGCGGCGGATACAGACGCGTGAGTTCGGCGCGTGCACGCAGGTGGCGCTCGCCATTGGGAAACAGGCGGCGGCCGGCCTGCTTCAGCGTGACACGGTGGCGGATGGCAGTGAGTGCATCCTGCAGCGCGCGGCGCGCGGGATCGTGCATGTGCACGTCGCCGCAGGCCAGCGCGGGCAAGGCCAGGCGCTGTGCCAGGGCCAGCGAGGTTTCCAGCAGCACCGCGTCGTTGCCATTGCGCAGAATGGAAACCCCGAGCCACAGCGCACCGGCATAATGCTGTGCGAACCAGCGACCCTGCCCTTCTGCCTGCGCCGCCGCGGCCAGCACGGCTTCGCCGGGACGCCAGATGAAAAGGCAGTCCATGGCACCGGCGGGCGGGATGCACGCCAGCACATCCTCGCGCGTGAGCCGGTAGCTGCCCTTGCGCGCCGCGCGCCGGCCGCGGCTGATGAGGCGGCAGATGCCCGCGTAACCGCTGCGCGTGGCCGCCAGCGCCAGGAACTTCAGGCCACAGGCCAGCGTGAACTCGCTGCCCACGATGAGCGGCAGGCCCACTTCTCTGGCGCGCATGTAGGCGCGCACCACGCCGGCCATGGAACACTCATCGGTGAGGGCCAGCGCCTGGTAGCCCAGCGCATGGGCGCGATCCACCAGCTCGACCGCATGCGAGGCACCACGCAGGAAGCTGAAATTGCTCAGCGCGTGCAGCTCCGCGTAGTCGGCTACCGGCGATGCCTCCCTGCTGCCGGCGGACACATCAGGCGAAGCATCCATGCAGGAACCAGCGCCGCGGCGGCTCACACTCGCGGAAGATCCACCAGCGCGCGCCATCACTGGCGCGTGCCACGTAGTAGTCGCGCGCGATGGCGCGCCCATCCCACCAGCCGGACTCGATGCGCTCCGGGCCACTGAGCAGCGCCAGCTCGCGCCCCGCATGGCGCAGCGTGCGCACATGGCCGGCCGCATCGCGCAGGGCCTGCAGCGGCTGCGGTTGTTCCAGCAGCGTCAGCGGCCGTGCCACGCCGGTCGGGGGTGCGGACAATGCTTCATGGCGTGCCTTGCCGGGTGTGGCCAGCACAGGCCAGTGGCGCTGCTGCTGGCATTCCGGGCGATGCTCGTCGATCTCGGCCATGCCGTAGACCGCCTGCTCGCCCAGACGCGCCATCAAGGTCTGCAGGAACTCCGGCACTTGGGTGGCCGTGGCCGCACCACCCTGCTCGCCCGCCGCCCACAGCGGCAGGCTGGCGGCGGGAAAACGCCGCGGCCGCCCCGCGGTGAACGCCATGCTGCGCACCGGCTCGGCCAGCGCGATGCGCTCCAGCCGCGCCGCCAGCAATGCCGTGAAACGTGCCGCGCGGTATTCGGGCACCACGCAGCGCAGGACACATTGCAGCGGCGGCGCACGCCGGTGCTCGAGCGTGAGCCGCAGCGCCATCACGCCGCGCTGGCGCTCGCGCAGGAAGATCTCCAGCCGTTCGAGCGTGGGCTGCAGGGCGGCGAGCAGGCGCTCGCGGTCGAGGGTTTCATGGCCGGGATCGACCCGCTCATGGAAGGGCTGCGGCATCGGCAGTGCCGTGCGTGGATCGGCACGCGTGCCGGTGAGCCGGTCGAGCTGCCAGAGGCGCTCCGGACCGATGCGCCGGGCCAGCCCCGCGCGCGGCAGGCGCAGCAGCTCGGCCAGGGTATGCACGCCCATGCTGGCCAAGCGCTGCAGCTCATCGTCGGGCCAGCGCAGGTGCTGCAGGGACAGCGGCGCCAGCCGGCCCTTGAGGCGGGAGGGATCGAGGATGCAGCAGTTGGCACCGGCCCGCGCCAGCAGCACGGCGGCCAGTGGCGTGGGCGCCAGCGCCAGCCGCAATGGTCGCGGAAAAGCCGCGCGCAGGGCCTGCAGCAGGCCCGTGAGTCCACCAAACAACCGCTGGCTGCCTGCCAGCTCGAGCAGCAGTGCATCGGAGGATTCCACTGCCACGCGTGGCGTGAAGCCCTGGGCCACGCGCAAAAGATCAGCAGGCACGCTGGTGTTCATCCAGGCATCGCATTGCAGGGCGGCCCACAGCTCGCGCGCAGGTGCGGTGACCACCCTGGCCTGCGGCGCTGGCGCCTCGTACAGCCGGACCGGGGCGGACCCCGGTGCCGATGCAGGTGGCGCGACAGGCGCCGGCGCGGGCAGGTCGAAGAGCTGTTGCTGGAGCGGATTCATGCCAGCCCCACTTCGATGGTGCGCGGCGTGATGCCACGCCCTTTGAGCAGCTGCACGGCCAGCCCGGTGTCGGTGCGCGTGAGAGCCAGGCGCAACAAAGCGGCCGTGGGCTCGGCGGCCACCCGTGGCGAGCGGATCAGCACCCCCAGGGCTGCACCGCGCCCGGCAGCCAGCGCCAGCCGGCGCAGGGCAACCAGGCTGGCGCTGGATTCCATCCAGCCGAAACCGATGGAGCACACGCCCGACAGCAGTGCCTGCTCCAGCGCCCACAGCGGATCGCTGTCGCGCACCACCAGCAGCCGCTCCACCTCGATGCCCGCCGCGCGCCAGGCCGGCACGAAAGGCTCGAAGGGCGGCGCGATGAAGGCGCAGCAGCGTGTGGTGGGTTGTCGCGTGAGTTGCCGCAGCAGCGGCAGCCAGAGCGTGAGCTCGCCCTGGCCAGGAGAAGCCAGTAGCTCGATCAGCCCGGTGCGCGGCCAGCCACCGCCGGGCAGCGCCGCATCGAGCGCGGCAAAACCCGTGGGCAACCCGGCATCGACTGCCGCACCACGCCCCCGCCAGAGGGATGGATGCCGCAGCAGCTCATCGAGCTGCCCATGATGGAATTCGCCGCCCATCGTCTCATCTCATCAGAGCCCCAGGCTCTTGCCGCGCCGGACCACGCCCACCACCACACCCTCGATGAGCATCTGCTGCTGCTTGAGATCGACCTTGATGGGCTCGAAGTCTTCGTTCTCTGGCAGCAGCCAGGCCACGGCGCCTTCTTGCCGGTAACGCTTCACGGTGACCTCGTTTTCGAGGCGGGCGACGATGATCTGCCGGTTGCGCACATTGACCGTGCGGTGCACGGCCACCAGGTCGCCATCGAGGATGCCGGCGTTCTTCATGCTCATGCCGATGACCTTGAGCAGGTAGTGCGGCTGGGGATGGAAGATGGAAGGGTCGATGGAGAGGTGATCTTCGATATTTTCTTCGGCGAGGATGGGACTGCCGGCGGCCACGCGGCCGATCAGCGGCAGGCCCAGCTGCTCGCGGAGGTTGTCTTTGAGCTGGATGCCGCGCGAGGAACCCGGCAGCAGCGTGATGACGCCCTTGCGCTCCAGCGCGCGCAGGTGGTCTTCGGCGGCGTTCGGGGAACGGAAGCCCAGCTCATCGGCGATCTCCTTGCGCGTGGGGGGCATGCCGGTGGCCTGCACCGTGCGCTGGATGAGCCGCAGGATCTCGGTCTGGCGGGGGGTGAGGTCGGAGTCGGCCATGGTGAATATCCCGTAGCTGGATTTGCATACAGCATACTGTGGATTTATACAGTTTCGCAAGCCCGAGCATATCGCGCACCGCTACCCCCGCCTTTCACTGCCCACATGAGAGCGAATACGACGCGCACTGCCCGTACGGGCCGCATGAGTTGGCAACGCCAACACACCTGACACATGCATTCCACATGCACGCAAGCGCTGTGCCGCACGTGTCGTGCACAGTGAAAAAACAACGTCGACAACGCCGCAAAAAACAGGTTGCCCTTACGCAACGATCACGCGCTGCATTGACAAAATTGCCGAAAAAAACCCTGCCAAACGCAATTGCGCACAGAATGTAATCTGTCTCCTACAACAGACAGAGTGAACAAAGCAGTTGCAGCATCACTGCGATATATGGTCAAGTTAGTCATCCGCAATTTTGATGCATCGTCGACAGTGAAGTTTCCGGTGCATGCCCTGCGGTGAATTTGGCCACTAGTCCTTCAAGGGGAACTGAAAAATGAAAAGCTCGATGGGTATCAAGATCGCCGCTGTTGCCGCTTTTGCGGCTCTCGCTGGTTGCACTGACCTGAAGCCACTGCAGGCGGATATCGACAGCCTCAAGAGCCAGGTGGGCACCCTGTCGTCCGACGTGGCCGCGCTGAAGGCCGATCGCACCGGCGCCAACGCTGCTTCCTCCGCCCAGGCTGCTTCGGCGAAGGCCGATGCCGCCCAAAACACGGCGAACCAGGCGCTGGCCGCCGCGCAGCAGGCGCAGACCGGCGTGAACGACCTGAACGCCAAGATCGACCGTATGTTCGAGCGTTCGGTTTCGAAGTAAGCCTTACCGCTTAACCTCGATGGAAGACGCCGCGCCCTGCGCGGCGTTTTCTTTTGTGCGCATGAAAGGGAACATCCCCATGGCAGCCAAGAAGAACAAGCCCACTGACCTGATTGCCACCCTGCAGGCGAGGTTCGAAAAGAACCCGGCACGCCACAAGGGAATCTCCTGGCCGGATGTGAAAGCCAGGCTCGAATCCAGCCCGCGCAAGCTGCAGGTGCTGCAGGCCATGGAAGACAGCGGCGGCGAGCCCGATGTCATTGGCCAGGACAGCCGCACCGGCGAACTGATCTTCTGCGACTGCTCGGCCGAAAGCCCCGCCGGCCGGCGCAGCGTCTGCTATGACGATGACGCGCTCAAGGCGCGCAAGGAAAACAAGCCCAAGGCCAGTGCACTGGGCCTGGCAAAAACGATGGGCATCGAGATGCTCGATGAGGCGCAGTACCGCGAGCTGCAGAAGCTCGGCGAGTTCGACACGAAGACCTCAAGCTGGATCCAGACCCCCGCGACCATCCGCAAGCTCGATGGCGCGCTGTTCTGCGATCGCCGCTACGGGCAGGTGTTCACCTATCACAACGGCTCGCAGTCCTATTACGCCGCGCGCGGGTTCCGGGGCGTGCTGAAGGTCTGATCCCTCCCGCCCCGCCCGTTCCGGCCCCCTTCCCGCCGGCGGCCAGACATGCTCAAATAATGCTATTGAGTATCATTCTCGAATAGAAGATGCCTCAAGGCATTCCCCCAACCAACTGAAGCGACAAGCATGAGCACTGTTCCCGGTTCCCTGTTCCGCAAGACCCTTTTCTGGATGCACCTGAGCTGCGGCGTGCTCGCCGGCGTGCTCATCCTGGTGATGTCGGTCACCGGCGTGGCCATGACCTATGAGCGGCAGATGATCGCCGCCG
>JALYWF010000123.1 GCA_030852845.1 Pseudomonadota bacterium | reverse complement strand
CACCTGCACCGCGCGCTGGCGCGCCGCCCTGGGCAGCGCCCGCAGCAGCGGCAGTGTTGCGCAGTTCCTCCGGCCGGTGCGTCTCGCTCTGTCCGATATTGCTGGTGGTGTTGCCTGGCACGAAGCAGGTGGTGCCGATGTTGGTGCCGCCCAGTTCCGCGCGCAGCACTTCCATCAACCCGACGACCGCGATCTTGCTCACCGAGTAGATGCCCGCGCCCGCATTGGGCACGATGCCGCTGGTGGACGCCGTGGTCACTATGTGCGCGCCGGTGCCCCGTGCCCGCATGCGCGGCACGAAGGTATTCACGCCATACACGGGCCCGAAGAAGTTCACGCCCATGCCCCATTCCCAGTCCTGCAGCGAACCTGCGCTGGCGGACTGCTGCAGGCCCACGCCGGCATTGTTGATGAGCACGTCCACCGGGCCGAACTTCTTCTCGATGGCGTCGGCAGTACGCTGCCAGCCATCCTTGTCCATCACATCGTGCACCACGGTCATCAGCCGAGGGTCATTCGGCGGAAACTTCTTGAGCGCATCGGCCCACTGCTTGTCATCGAGGTTGCCGATCACCACCTTCGCGCCGGCCTCATGCATCACCTGCGCGATGCCCAGGCCAATGCCGCTGGAGCCGCCAGTGATGTACACCACCTTGTCCTTCACCGTGGTGAGGGTGGGCTTCTGCGATGCACCCACATCGGGCGCAGGCGCCGCGGCGGCGCCTGCCTCGGGGGCGGCCATGGCGCCGAGGGTGCCGGCGGCTCCGGCAGCGGCGAGTCCACCCAGCAGGTGGCGCCGGTTCAGGGTGAGCTCGTCCATATGCATTCCTCCGTCAGCCTTCGAAGCCCTTGATGCTGCGCTTGCGCGTGGCGCGGCGGTGCGCAATCTCCTGCACGAAGATGTCGGTGAAGTAATAGCGCCCGGCCGCTTCCTGCGCCTTTATGTTTTCCGGCATCGGGTAGAAATCCACCATCGATTCCGCCATCGCGATGCCGCGCGCCAGCACACCCTGGCGGTATTCGGGCGCGGGGAAGATGAACAGGTCGTTGTTCAGGATGCCGTTTACCACCAGGCGTCCCACCATCAGCGGATCCTGCGGCCGCTGCCACAGCGGATTCACCGGCGCGGGTGCTGCCGCGGCCTGTGCGCCACCGGCGCCACGCGGCGCGGCGCCACCGCGCGCTCCGCCTGCTCCGGCGGGCACCAGCGGACGCTGCGGCTGCTGCGGCCCCTGGTTGCGCAGGTCTTCCGGCCGCGCCTCTTCGCTGCGCCCGATGTTGGTGGTGGTCATGCCCGGCACCAGGCACGATGTGCCGATGTTGGTGTTGCGCAGGTCCGCGCGCGCCTGCTCCATCAGGCCGGTGGCCGCGATCTTCGACACCGCATAGATGCCCACCGGCAGTCCCACCAGCAGGCCGCTGGTCGAAGTGGTGGTGACGATGTGCGCCGGCGCGCCCCGCGCACGCATGCGCGGCACGAAGGTCTTGATGCCATAGACCGGGCCCCAGAAGTTCACGCCCATGCCCCAGTCCCAGTCGTTGTAGCTGCCGTCGACGATGCCCTGCTGCAGGCCCACGCCGGCGTTGTTCACGAGGATGTCGACCGGGCCGAAGAACTTCTCGATCTCGTCGGCCTTCTTCTCCCACGCATCGCGCTCCATCACATCGTGCACGATGGTCTTCACGCGCGGGTCGTTGCGCGGGAACTTCGCCAGCGCCTCGGCCCACTGGCTGTCGTTGTAGTTGCCCAGGATCACCTTCGCGCCGGCTTCATGCAGTGCCCGCGCAATACCCAGGCCGATGCCGCTGGAGCCGCCGGTGATGTAGGCGACCTTGTCCTTCACATCGGTGATGGGCGGCTTCTGCGCCGCGCCCCGGTCGGGAAACTGCACGCCCGCCGCCGGACTCTGCGCCACGGCCTCGTTCGACCCCAGCGCACCCAGCACGCCGGCAGCGCCGGCCGTGACTGCGCCACCCATGACATGGCGACGGCTCAGTTTCTTGTCTTCCATAGGACCCCCCCGGCGTAGTGAGCGGAGTATTAGAGCAGCTTCTGCCAGTAGCCGACATCCACCCAGCGGTCCTGCTTGAAGCCCACGCCCTGCAGTGTGCCGGTGTGCCTGAAGCCGAGCTTTTCGTGGAGCGTAACGCTCGGTGCATTGGGCAGCGCGATGAGGCCCACGGCGGTACGGATGCCCTGCGACTTCAACAGGTTCAGCAATTCAATGTACAGGCGAGTTCCCGTGCCCTGGCCTTCGCGGCCATGCGCCAGGTACACCGCGGTTTCCGCGGCATAGCGGTATGCCGAGCGGGTGTGGAAGCGTCCGGCGTAGGCGTAACCGATGATGCCGTCGCGGCTGTCGGCCAGCAGCCAGGGCAGCGAGGCATCGCGCACCGCGGCAATGCGTTCCTCCACGACGCGCGTGGTCAGCGGCTCTTCCTCGAAGGTGACCACGGTGTTGCGGACATAGTGGTTGTAGATGCCGGCGATGGCCCAGGCATCGGCCACCGTGGCCGGGCGTATGACCAGCCCGCTCACAACCCCAGCTCCCGCGCGATGTTGCCGGCGTCATACACCTGCGTGAGCGCCAAGCGCATGATGGCCGGGTGCACCGCCACAGCGCGGTTGCGTGCGGCATCGAACCAGTACGCACCGGAGATGGCGTGGATGTTGCCGTCGAAGATCAGTCCGACGATCTCTCCCCTGGCATTGACCAGCGGACTGCCGGAGTTGCCGCCGATGATGTCATTCGTGGAAACGAGGTTCATGCGCGTGTCGAGGTCGAGCACGTCGCGCTTCGCCACCCAGCGTTCGGGCAGCACGAAGGGCTCCGCGCCAGTGGCGCGTTCGAAGGCACGTCGCAGCGTGGAGAAGGGCGTGACATCGCTGTCGCCTTCCTTCCAGCCACGCACCACGCCGGCGTTCAGGCGCAGCGAGAAAGTGGCATCCGGATACACGCTGGTGCCCAGTGCGGCAAAGCGGGCGGCGGCAATGGTGGCGGTGGCCGCATTCACCACGGCTTCCACTTCATCCTCGTACTGCTTGCGCACCGCACGCGCGGGTCCTTCCACCAGCCGCGCCATGCGGATCATTGGATCATCCGATGCCTCGATGGCCGCCTGGCCGCCATCCCACAGCTGCCGGCGCACCGCGGGATCCCCCAAGCGGGACTGCGTGACCAGTCCCTGCGCCAGGTCATCCGGCGCAAGCTCGGCCAGCAGGTTGCGCACCAGCGGATGATCGGGGCCGAGGAATTCGCGCATGCGTTCCAGGCCAAACGAGAAGGTAAGCCGCTCGCGCTGCGGATAGACCGGCACGTCGGCCAGCAGTTGCTGCTCCACACGCGGCAGCTGGGTGTCGACGTATTCGCGCAGCCGCTGCTCGCTGGGTTTCGCGCGCTCGGCCGCACCGCGCACCAGCGTGCGCGCGTAGCTGAACAGCATGCTGTCAAAGCCGGCCGCGTCTTCGAGGAAGGTGTAGGGCAGGTAGAGTTCCTGCTCACGCGCCATCGCCCGCTCGATCTCGCGCCAGGGATCGGGCTTGCCCGCAGGCAGCCGGGCTGAGGCACGCAGCTGCTGCTCGGCGGCGCGCTTGGCATCGAGCAGCGCGGGCTCAAGCAGCGCATCCAGCATGCGCCGGCGCACCTTGATGCGGTTCTCCAGCGAATTGAGCGGATCCTTCACGGTGCGCGCCGCCTCGGCCCCTGTCTTCGAGAACTGGATGTAACGGCCGCGCAGTTCGCTGGCCCGCTGCAGCCACAGCGGCAGTTGCCGGCGCTGCGATTCCAGCTGCGCCACCGTGAGCAGGCGCTGCGTGGTGCCCGGATGGCCCGACACGAACACCGGCTCGCCTTCCACCGGGCCACTCCAGTTGATCTTCAGGTGCCCGGGCGTGCTGGCGGGCACGCCGTTCTCGTAGGCGCGCATCAGCGACATGTCCAGCGTCCAGCGCGGGAACTGGAAATTGTCCGGATCACCGCCGAAGGCGCCGATGGCCGCCTCGGGCGCGAACACCAGCCGCACGTCGTCGTAGCGCCTGTACTGGTAAAGGAAGTGCTGGCCACCGCCGTACAGCGCCACGGATTCGCAGCGGCGGGGTTCGCGCGGCGACGCCGCCTGCTCGCAGGCTTTTTCCAGCCGGGTCAGCACCTGCTTGCGGGCTTCGTTGGCAGCGCGGTCATCCAGGCCCGCCAGGGCGGCCTGCACCTGCGCGCTGATGTCCTCCACCTTCACCAGCACGTCGGCGCGCTGTGTGGGGCAGCGCAGCTCCGCACCACGCGAGCCGGCAATGAAGCCATCGCGCAGCCGGTCTTCCACCGCGCTGGAAAGCTGCGCCAGGCAGGAGGCAGCGCAGTGATGGTTGGTCAGCAGCAGTCCGTCAGGAGAAACAAACGACGCAGTGCAGCCGGAAAGCCGCACGGTGGCCAGGCGAACACGGTCGAGCCATGCCGGCGTGATGTCCACGCCATGCTGCTGGCGCACCTGCGCCGCCGGAAAGTTGTCGAAGGGCCACATGCCTTCGTCCGCCATGGCCGGACTCAGCAGGAACAGCACCAGCAGCAGGGACATCAGGCGCATGCACGCGGGCTCCGGCCATTACCGATGCCCCATTGTAAGCGAGCGCG
>JALYWF010000144.1 GCA_030852845.1 Pseudomonadota bacterium | reverse complement strand
GGGCTGGACCGACAGCATCCGGCACCTGCATCCCGATGCCCAGGTCTTCACGTTCTGGGACTACTTCCGCAATCACTGGCAGCGCAATGCAGGACTGCGCATCGACCACCTGCTGCTGAACGCAAAGCTATCGCCCCGTCTCGAAGCCGCCGGCGTGGATGCCTGGGTGCGCGCGGAGCCCAAGCCCAGCGACCACGCTCCGACGTGGATCAAGTTGAAGAAGGTGCGCCGCTGATGGAACAGAACGAGTTGTTCACGGCCCCGCCGCGCCTGCCGGAAGGCTTCGTGCACCGCACGGAATTCATCCCGCCTGGGGAAGAAGCACGACTGCTGGACAGCATCAGCGCACTGGACTTCCGTCATGCCAGTTACAGGCAATGGACTGCAAGGCGGCGCATCGTGAGCTTCGGCGGCAGCTACGACTTCACACACAACAAGCTGCATCCGGCAGAAGCCGTGCCGACATTCCTGCACGGGCTGCGCGACCGCATTGCGGAGTGGGCTGGTGTCCCGGGGCATGAATTCGCGCAGGCGAACATCGCCGAATATCCCCCGGGCACACCGCTGGGCTGGCACCGCGACGTGCCTGATTTCGAGATCGTCGCCGGCGTGTCCCTCAAAGGCGTGGCGCGCATGCGCTTCCGCCCCTACCCGCCTGCCGAAGGCTGGACGCGCGCCATCCTGTACATCGATCTTGCGCCGCGCTCGGCCTACATCATTCGCGACGCGGCCCGCTGGCAGTGGCAGCATTCCATCTCGCCGACGAAAGAGCTGCGCTACTCCATTACGTTCAGGACGTTGCGCCAGCCGCCCATGCGTTGATTGATCAACGCTTTGAAGCCAACCGCGCGGGAGGGAACCCGCGGCATTCGCGTGCCGTCCTGTATATTGCGGCCTAACAAGAGTGCAACAGCTCCAGGGAGGAAGTTGCCGCATGCCGCGCTGGTTCCGCATTCCTGGCCTCGTTGCACTGTGCCTCGGCACCATCGCGTGCCAGAGCGGCAATTCCGCCGCGCCGGCACCGGAGGCTACGCCCGCGACATCCGATGCCGCATGGCAGGTCACCGTCAATGTGCAGGGCGGCTTCGCCGGAATGGACCAGCGGTACTCCGCCGCAAGCGGCGCCAATGCACTGTCTTTTGCCGATGTGGTGCGCGGCACCGACACTCCGGTGCCGCTTTCCGGCGCACAGATGCAGGAGATCGCGGCGGCCGTCGCCGCGCTATCCCCGCTCGAGGATATGGACCGCCGCTCCACGCGATGCCGCGATTGCATCCTTTACGACATGAACCTGTCCACCGGCGCCAACCGCAAGCCGCGGCGCGTGCGGCTGGACTCCACCTCCCTGGATGATTCGCCCGAAGCGCGGCTGATCCAGCAACTGCTCTCGCTGGGTCGTGAAGGCGCCCGGAAAAATCCTCCCTGACACTTCCACCGCACAAGACAAGAAGAGAGGCCACGTGAACCTCCCGCATCCACTCCGTGTACGTTTGCTGATCATCGGCCTGCTGGTGATGATGCTGGCGCTGTTCGCACTGGCCACAGGCCAGGAAGTCGATCCGGTCCGGATTTCACTGGCCTCGGGGCAAGTGCGTTACGTCGCACCCGTCCGCACGGGATCCGTGCCGCGCGCGGCGCGCAAGGCCGCACTGGCCACCGCTTCCCGCTCCGCGCTGGACCAGTATGCGCGGCACTTCGGCATCACCGATCCGGCCGCGGAACTGCGGGCATTCCGCACCCTCACGCACGGCGCCGCGGGGGACGTGGTCCGCTACCGGCAGCTCCACGATGGAATTCCGGTGCTGGGCGGGGAGCTGGTGCTCTCGCTCGACGGCAACGGCGAGGTGAACTCGCTCAGCGGCGAGATCGTGCGCGACCTGAAGCTGAGGAATCCCGAGGCAGGCTTGTCTGCCACGCAGGCCAGGCGCATCGCGCTGGATGCCATCGCCAAGTATTACCCGCAGCACAGTTCCGACCTCACAGCGACAACACCCTCTCTGTGGGTCTACGTGCCGGGACTCATCGGCCCCGACACCGGCGCCGACTCACGCCTGGTGTGGCGCGTGGAAGTCTCCACCCGCGCCCCCTCGTCACTGCGTGAACTGGTGCTGGTCAACGCCAACGACGGTGGCATCGCCCTGCACTTCAACCAGATCGAATCCGTGCTGCAGCAATCCACCTACACCGCCAATGGTGGCAGCCTGCTGCCGGGCACCCTGCTGTGCAACGACACGCAGCCCTTGTGCACGGGCGGCACCAACCTGGATGCCGACCTCGCGCACCGCCACTCCCGCGACACCTACAACTTCTACTTCGAGAACCACGGCCGGGACAGCTTCGACGGACTGGGCGCGCGACTGAATTCCGTGGTCGACTTCTTCGAGAACGGCGGCTGCCCCAATGCCTTCTGGAATGGCACGCAGATGGTCTATTGCGCCGGCGCGCCGGCCGCCGATGACGTGGTGGCACATGAACTCACCCACGCCGTCACCGACTACACCTCGGAACTCTTTTATTACTACCAGTCCGGCGCCATCAACGAAGCCCTTTCCGACCTGTGGGGCGAGTTCATCGACCTCGGCAATGGATCGGGCAACGACACCCCTGCGGTGCGCTGGCTGCTCGGCGAGGACTTCACCGGCGTGGGTGCGGGCCGCAACATGGCCAACCCGCCCTTGTTCAACCAGCCCGACCGCATGCGCAGCCCGATGTATTACTCGGGCGCAGCGGACAGCGGGGGCGTCCATCGCAACAGCGGCGTGAACAACAAGGCCGTGACCCTGATGGTCGATGGCGGGTCCTTCAATGGCTTCACGGTCAATGGCATCGGGATCAGCAAGGTCGCGGCGCTGTACTACCGCGTGCAGACCCAGCACCTGACATCCGGCTCCGACTACGCGGACCTGTTCCTGGCCCTGGGTCAGGCCTGCCGCAACATGATCGGGGGGCCGGAAGGCATCACCGGCAACGACTGCGTGCAGGTGGCCAATGCGCTGGATGCGGTGGAGATGAACCTGCCACCGCTCGCCGACGCGACGACGGAGGCGGCACTGTGCTCCGTGAACCAGGTGCCGGTGAACGCGTTTTATGATTCGTTCGAGGACGCCGCAGCGAACACGCGCTGGAGCGACGTGAAGATCACCGGCACGCTGGGCAGCTGGGTTCGCGCGCTGCTGGCCACGGATGGGCGGGTGTCCTTCTATACGCAGGGCTCAAACGGCATCAGCAACCACGCGCTCACCCAAGTGGATCCCGTGGTGGTGCCACCCAATGCGTACCTGCATTTCCGCCACCTGTTCGAGCAGGAAGCCCTCGGCACGCAATACTACGACGGCGGCATCGTGGAGCTGAGCATCGACGGTGGCGTCACCTGGACCGACGCCAGCAGCCGCCACAGCGGCGGCCAGGCCTACAACGGCACGCTGACCCTCTTTACGGGAAATCCTTCCTCCGGCAGCAGTGCCTTCGTCAGCGCCAGCCACGGCTTCGTCTCCACACGCTACGACCTGGCCGCACTCGCTGGGCATCCCCTGCAGGTGAGGTTCCGCAACACCAGCGACGGCGTCACCCGCACGGGCGTGTCCTGGGTGGTGGATGAAGTACGCATCTATACCTGCGAAACCGACAGCAGTGAAAACCAGTCGCCAGTGGCCAACGCAGGCGAGGACCAGGCCACTTCGCCCGCACAGCTCGTCACGCTGAACGGCGCCGGCAGCGGTGATCCGGACGGACATCTCACCGATGCCGTGTGGTCCCAGGTGAGCGGCACGCAGGTGGCGCTGACCGTCTCCGGACGCAACATACAGTTCGTCGCGCCGACGACACCCACGCAGGAGACACTGGTCTTTCGCATCACGGTGACGGACAACCGCGGCGCCATCGCCACCGATGACGTCACGGTGACCGTCATCAACCAGCAGCCGGTGGCGCAGGCCGGCGCCGACCAGTCACGCAAGCCCCGCGACACCGTGCTGCTGCAGGGTGGTGGCTTCGACAACGACGGCTCGATCGCGCAGTACACATGGCAGCAGACGGGTGGCCCGGCCGCGGGCCTCGACAAGCTGTTCAACCTGCCGCTGCAGAACTCCACCCCGCAGGGCCTGTGGATGAGCACCACACCCTATGCGGTGGGTGCCTCGTTCCTGTACCTCAACTTTGCGCCCGGCGCGCTGAGCAACCTGGGCGGCGCTGTCATCAACCTGGCTACTGGCAGCGAGTTCTCGACCTGCCTTGTCATCACCGGCACTTCCTGCAGCACACGCCACAGGCTGAATCTCACCGGCACGGTGTCGGCCCCGGCCGCGGCCGGCAATACGCCGGTGACGTGGACACTGCAGGGGATGGCGGCGGGAACGCCGGTCACGGGAACCTTCGTCTTTGACGCCGCGACCAGCGTGCTCTCCGGTGTGCAGGTCACTTCAGGCACTCCGCCCTCGCAGATGCTGAGCTTCCGTGCACCATCCGTTGCCGGCAGTGCCACGATGCAGTTCCTGCTTACCGTCACCGACAACCGCGGCGGCACCGGCACCGACGAGATCAGCATCACCGTCACCAACCTGCCACCCACCGTTGGTGCGGGTGCGGATGTCGCTGCCAAGCCGAGGCAGGTGGTACCGCTGCAGGCGACGGCGGCTGATCCGGATGCAGGAATTGCAACGCTCGCCTGGAGCCAGCTGTCAGGACCGCCTGTCACGCTGCAGAATCCCGCCATGGCGGGGGCCACTTTCACCGCGCCATCGGTGGCGGCCAGCGGCACGCTGGTGTTCCGCATCACTGCCACTGATACCGACGGCGCTACGGCGACTGATGACATCGCCGTGACCGTGACCAACGTGGCGCCATCGGCGAATGCGGGGGCAGACAAGTCCGTGAAGGCCGGTGCGAACGTGGACCTCCAGGCCACGGGCACCGATGCGGACGGTGCCGTGGGCACTTACGCCTGGACGCAGACCGGTGGCCCTGCAGTCTCGCTGTCGAATGCCAATAGTTCGAAGGCACGCTTCAAGGCGCCGTCGGCCGAGACCGCAGCCACGCTGGCCTTCCAGGTGACCGTCACCGATACGGACGGTGCAACCGCCACCGATCAGGTGGCGGTCAATGTCGCTGCGAAGCAATCCGGCGGTGGTGGCGCGACGGACCTGTGGCTGCTGGCTGCACTGGCGGGCCTGCTGGCACTGGCGCGGGGCCAGGCGCGTCAGCGGCGCAGGTAGCCCCGCACGAACTCGCGCAGTGCCGGATCACGCAGATAAAGCGCCAGCCACATGAACAGGCCCAGATAGAGGCCGAACAGCGTGTGGCTGGCCAGCGGGCTACCCACGCGGAGGTGCGTGGCCATCGCCCCTCCCAGCATGCCGGTAAAGAGAAGCGCGCCCAGCGGCGCGGTTCGGGGCCAGGCGAACAGCGCCAGAAGGAGAAGTTCGAGAATGCCCAGCGGCACCAGAAATCGGGTCGGCCAGCCAATCTGCGTCATGGTGTCTGCGGCAACCTGCATGGTGAGCAGTTTCGGCGCCACGGACGCAGGCAGCAGGAAGGCCAGCAGCAGCGCGGTGATGATCCAGCCCGTCTTTTTCATGGATGTTCTCCTCGTTGGATATTTCGCCCGGCAGGGCTCCCGTTCTTACGACGGTTGAGGCGCGGGGAAATCGACAGAGGCGATCTGCCTGATCTGGGAAGCAGATTGCACGTAGCGCTGGCGGGCCTCTTTGGTCAGATCGGACGGGGCCCAGTCCGACGTTGACGGGATCGTGCGCCCCATCAAACGAAGGTTATATATGAAGTTCAGCGTCTACGATGCCACCGGATCACCCCCCAGCCAGGGCGATGTACCATGAGCAACAACCAAAGCCCACTAGAAGCCCCTCAACCGACTATTTCGATGCCCAATGCCTTGGAGTTCGAATGACGGATTACGATTTCTCTCAACTTAACGACAAGGAATTCGAAATCCTTTGCACGGATATTGCTAGTTTCGCGCTTGGGTCACGCTTCGAAAGATTTCGACCTGGCAAAGACTCGGGCGTCGATGGCAGATTCTTTTCCTCTCCAGGCCAAGAAATCATTCTGCAGTGTAAGCAC
>JALYWF010000117.1 GCA_030852845.1 Pseudomonadota bacterium | reverse complement strand
GGACCAGACCGTTCAGTCCCTTGCCCAGCGTGCGGAAGTACTGCCGGATGTGGTCGCGCCCGCGGAAGACACCATCCTTGCCGATCTCCAGCGTGCCGTCGGCGGCGAAAAGGTCGGCTACGTGGTCCCACTGGCCTTCGTCCAGGTAATAACCGTAGGCGCGCTGCAGGCGCTTGATGTCGCCGATGTCCTGCAGCCGCCCCACGCGCAGTTCCAGTTGCGCAACGCGGGCCTGCAGGGCCACATCCAGTGGTGCATCCGCGGGGGTCGACGAGGTGCCCGCACAGCCGGCGAGAACACCCGCCAGCACGGCCGCCAGGGTTCTGAAGGCAAGGGATGCGTTCATCGTCCGCTCACGGGATTGCGGTAGTGGAAGGGCGCCACGAAGATGGAAGGATAGGGCTCGTATTTCACCGAGTGCGGCAGGTCCGGCGGATATTCCGGATAGTAGTTCATGGGGTTGGACTGCTCGATCCAGCCGCCTTCATAGGGTGCGTAGAAGCTGTGCCAGGCATTGAAGGTCTGGATCTTCCACACGCCGTCCTGGCGCGTGTAGCTGTGCTCGTAGGTGTTCTCGGCCCACTGCGCCTGCACATTGTGGACGCCGAAGATCTCGAACTGACGTCCCCTGAGCCAGGCGCGCGAGCCGTCGGATGAAACGTGGATCACCGGCTGCTGCAGCATGTGCGTGAACATGCGCCCCTGGCTGGGGAGCCCGAGGCGGCGCATGTATTCGTAGATGCGGTCGCGGCCGATGTAGACGCCGCGCTGCAGGATCTCCAGCGTGGCATCGTCGGCGAACAGCGCGGCGGTGGGATCAGCCATCGACATGTCCACGTAATAGCCGTAGGTGCCCTGCAGGTTCTCGATGTCATCCACCGCGCGCAGCCGCGCGACCTTCAGTTCCAGTGCGCGCACCTCGGCCTCCAGCTGCGCCACGGTGCGTTGCTGGCCATTGGCCGGGGCAGCAGCGCGCGCGGTGTTCGCCGGGGCAAGGCGGTAGACGCCGACGCCTTCGCCGGCAAAGTGCATGGGGGCGACAAAACGTTCGGGCCAGGTGGCGTAGCGCAGGCTGGACGGGCGATCCGGCTTCGCCGTGGAACGACCGTAGCGGGCATTGAGCGCCTCGGTGGTGCGCGTCCAGCCGTCCTTGTAGGGGGAATAGAAACGCGTGAAGAAATGCAGGCGGCGGATCTTCCATACGCCGTCCTGCTTCACGTATTCATTCTCGTATACGCCGCCGCCCCAGTTGGAGCCCTGCTTGAAGACGCCGTCCTGGACCAGCACGCGCCAGCGTGCCTTCGCGCTCTGTCCATCCGCTGCCAGCGTGATCACCGGCGAGAGCTGGCTCTGGTTGTTCAGCTCGCCATGCTGCAGGCCCACGCGGCCACCGGTGAGTCCCATGTAATAGCGACGGATGCTGGCCTTGCCCGCGTAAACGCCGTGGGGTCCGACCTCCACCGTGGCGTCGTTGCTGAACAGGTCGACTACCTGGTCCCACAGCGCCTCATCGAAGTAGAAGCCATAGATGCGCTGCAGGTTGCGTATCTCGTTGTAGTCCTCGATGCGCGTGGCCTGTGCGTCGATGGACGCGATGCGGTCTGCGATGCGGGCCAGCCGCGGAGCCAGGTCCGGGGTGGCCGGTGCAGCGGCATGCACGCTGCCGCCTGCCGTGGCCAGGCACGCGGCGGCGGCCAGCAAGTGGAGCAGGTGGCGGCTCATCGTGCGCCCTCCGCTGCCAGGTCATCCCAGGCCACCGGCTTGCCCGTCACCGGATGCAGGTAGTGGTAGGGCGGCAGGTAGAAGCCGGGGAATGATTCATACACCATGGTCGGCGGGCGGTCGGGCGGCAATTCCCTCAGCGGTCCGGCGGCGGGATAGGGCTCCTTGTGCCAGCCCTTGTCGTAGGAGCCGCTCATCGTCGTGTACCAGTGCATGTGCAGGATCTTCCACGCACCGTTCTCCTTCACATACTCGTTCTCGAAGGGGCCTTCGTCCCAGCGGCCGTCCTGGCCGCGCTGCCCGCCCAGCACCATTGCCCGCCAGCGGCCACGGGCACTGCGGCCATCGGCCGACACGTGGATCACCGGCTGCATCACGGGGGTCTCGCGCAATTCGCCGGGCGCGGTCCGCGCGGCGATGGCAAGGAAGGCCTGGATGCGCTGGCGTCCCAGGTATACGCCCTGCTGTGCGAATTCGATGGAAGCAGCAGGACTGTCGGAGAACAGCGCCGCGGCCTCTGCGGCCATGCCCTCGCTGATGTAGTGCCCCCAGGCCTGCTGCAGCCGCTCGATTGCCCTGCGATCCTCGATCATCTCCACCTCGCGCTGCAGGGAGGCGAGGCGGGCCTCCAGCAGCTGCACCCGGCGCGTCTCGTTGATCACGCGCACATCGGTGACGACAGGCTCGGACGCCGGGCCGACGGAAGCGGCCAGCGCAAGGCCGGCCAGCATGAGCCGTGCTGTTGTTTTCATTGTTTACCCGGCTGCGCTTATTTCTTGGGTGCGGTTTCGAGGATGCTGTTCGGATCGAAAGTCCTGGCGCCACTGCTCTTGGGCACGTGGTCCCAATGCTCGGCGATGAGGCCGTTCTCGATGCGATACAGGTCGAAATGGGTGGTGGCGTAGCGCTCGCCAGGCTTTTCCAGGTCCTGCTCCCAGGTCGCGGTGGCGACCATCACCATGTCGCCTTCGGCGACGATGGAAATCAGGGGAAAGGTGAGGCCGGGCTGTACCTGGCGCTGAGGCCTGGAATTGCGGATGAACTTCACCAGCTCGTCGCGACCGGAGGCCACATTGGGATTGTGCTGGATGTAGCCCTTCGTGAAGAACTTCTCGGCCTGTTCATACCGGCCGCCCTGCACGATGGCGCGGTACATGTCATAGACCAGCTTCTTGTTCGCAGCCAGCTTCGGGTCGCTGCTGCGAAGCATGGCGTGCTGTTCCTCGACCCTGGTGACTCCCGTGGGCGGCTCCTGGGCGAAACCGCTGACCATGGTGCCGAGCCACAGAGCGCAGCACGCCAGCAACTTGTTGGTATTCATGCATCCCCCTCCCGAATCCGCGAATCCGGGAAGGATACGACATCCCCGCGTGCCGGGCGGGCCCCGGCAGAGTCAGGGAGCCGAAGACGCGTGATGCCGTTCCGGGAAGATGCGCACCACGTGCTCGCTCTTCGGATTGCGAGGGCTGGCCGGAGCCGGGTTCGGTCGGGCCAGGGCCAGCAGCGCCGATACCGGATGCAGTCCGGGCTCCAGCCATTCCAGTGCCAGGCCAGTGGGTTCCACGCGCACCACGCAGGCGTCGAGCCAGCTGCCGCCGGCGACAAGCGGCCGCAGGGCGATGCGGGAAAGCAGCGTCGCCTTCGCCGAGGTCTCGACAAAGGCGCCGCTCAGGCTGGCATTGCGCACCCGGCCGTCTGTGCACACGCCCTCGGCGGTGGTCAGCTCTGCTGGTGCGTCCAGTTCCACGCGGGTGCCCCAGCGGTGTTCCATGTATTGAGTGATTGCCGTCATGCGTCACCTGATCGCCACAAGTGTTTTTGTCGGACGTCAAGCCAGAATGCCCGCGGATCGACATGGGGTCTGTAAGCCAGTGGCTACAAAACCTGTAAGCCTCGTGTAGGAATGCCGCGGCAGTAGGTGATGCGACAAGCGGCGCAGGCTGACTGTACAAGTGCGGTTGCTGTGCGATCTTCGCTTTTGGTCATGGTTGGCGTGAGGTTTTGCATGCGCCGTGCGGAACGCAGCCTGGGCGCGATCCTTTTCCCTGGAACGGTCGCGGCATTGCTTTCGAGCCTGGTCATCGTGGCCTGCGGCAGGCTGGAAAGGCGGCGCGGACTGGCCACACACAATGGCCCTGCCCAATGGGTCCACGGAACCGGTGCCGGATACAGGCGTGACGTGACGTTGAGCCACACGCTGCTGGGCTTCCTGATCCACCACGCCTCTTCCTGCTGGTGGGCCTTCGTGCAGCAGCGCGTGTTTGCGAAGCGGGCGCCGGGCACGCCCTTCAGCGTGCACGCTGCCGAGGCCGGCGCTGTCGCACTTGCCGCCAATCTCGTTGACTACAAGCTGATGCCCGAGCGCCTGCAGCCGGGATTCGAAAAACACATTTCGCGCAAATCACTGGCGGCGGCCTATGTGGCGTTCGGGGTGGGCCTCGCCCTGGCTGGCTGGTGGCAGTCGGAGCGGGAGGACAGACGTTGGAATACCTCGCCGTAAAGTGGCTGCACATTGTCTCCTCGACGCTGCTCTTCGGCACGGGGCTTGGTTCGGCGTTCTACATGTTCTTTGCCAGTCGCAGCCGCGACCCCCGCGTCATCTCGGTGGTGCTGCGCTACGTGGTGATAGCCGATTGGCTTTTCACGGCACCTACGGCCGTCCTTCAGCCCCTCACGGGCTGGTATCTGGCGTCGAAGGCGGAACTGCAATGGTCGATGACCTGGTTGCGTGATGCCGTGGTGCTGTATGGCTTCGCCATCGCGTGCTGGTTGCCGGTCGTCCGGATGCAGATCAGGATGCGCGACATGGCCGCTGCCGCCGCTGCAACCGGCACCGCGCTGCCCGCTGCCTACTGGCGCCTGCTGGCGTTCTGGACCGTGCTCGGCATGTGGGCTTTCGTCGCACTGGTCATCGTGTTCTACCTGATGGTGGCCAAACCCATATAGATAGTGGTAGGTCAGGTCCTACACTTCCATCTGGGCATGCACCAATGCATTTGAATGCGTGCGCCACCATCCTGTGCATGAGGTCTCACAACTTTTGATGGAGTGCAACATGCAACAAGCTTCCCGCAGGACATCTTCCCGGTCATCGAGCACCACGCGGAGCGCCAGAACGTCCCGCACGCCTGGTGATGCCATTTCGTTGCTCAAGGCTGACCACCGGCAGGTGGAAGAGTGGTTCGGGCAGTTCGAGAAGGCGCGCTCGGATTCGAAGAAGAAGGATTTGGCGCAGCGTATCTGCCAGGCCCTTCGCGTCCACGCCACGATCGAGGAAGAGATCTTCTACCCGGCGTTCCTCGAAGCCACGGGAGAAGATGACCTCCACCACGAGGCGGAGGTGGAACACGCATCGGCCAAGGAACTGATCGCGCAGATCGAGCAGTCGGGTCCGGAAGACGACTACTTCGACGCCAAGGTGAGCGTGCTGTCCGAAATGATCAAGCATCATGTGAAGGAAGAGGAACAGCGCGGCGGCATGTTCGCCAAGGCCAAGGCCGCGGACATGGACCTGGAGGTGCTCGCCGAAAAGCTGATGGCGCGCAAGGCCGAGCTGGAAGGACGCAAGGGCCGCGCCCACTGATCCGGTCGCTGCGACCAGGTGCTGGAATGACCCGGCAGGCCCCAGGCCTGCGGGTCGTTCACACCGTCGGGTTCATGAACCAGCAGCGCGCAGGGCATCAAGGCCGCCCTGCATGGAACCGGCGCCTGGACGCAGGGAAAGCAGACCAGAGACCTTGCGCAGTCCTGGATCCAGCCACTCCACGGCGATGCCCTTGCTCTCTACCCGCACGACCCAGGCGTCCAGCCATTCTCCGTCGCGTGCCAGCGGATGCACGGATATGCGCGACAGCAGGGGAAACCTCATCCGGGTCTCGACGAACGCGCCGCTCACGCTGGCGTTGCGCACGTACCCACTGGCGGCGAAGCCTGCCGGCGTGGAAATTTCCGCTGCCGCGTCCAATTCGACGCGTGTGCCCCAGCGGTGCTCCATGAACTTGCCCCTTGCGCCCATACGGTTCCTGTCGGCGGTGCGCCGGAAATGTCTGCGAAAAAACGAATGATGCGCCGACGATGGCTGGACGCAGCCCCACCTGCAGTAAGCAGAAACCGGCGGGCCTTGTAGGACTGTCTGACGCGAGTCCTCGGGGGTCAGCTGCTCCGCGAGGAGGAGCCTCGTGCCTGTAAGAAATGTCTGTAGAGGCCACAGCCACAGGGCCGCTGCCATCGCTCACGCCTGACGGAGAGGATGCCCGTTTCCCCTGGTACCCCTGCAGAGGACGGACCCATGAAAACGGCATTGATCACCCTGATGGCCGCACTGGCCATGGCTCCCGCCGCACTGGGCGCCGAACAGCAGCTGACGCCCGAACAGTTCGTGGCCAGGGCGTCCGAAGCAGGTGCAGCGGAAGTGGAGCTTGGAAAGTTGGCAGCCCAGAAGGGCTCAACGGCCGAGGTGCGTGCCTACGGGCAGCGCATGGTGACCGACCACAGCCGCTCGGGGGTGGAACTGGAGCAGCTGGCCGCGCGCAAGGGCCTGCCTGTAACCAAGGTGCCCAATGCGGCGCACGCCAGGTTGCTTGAAGACCTCAACGGCCGCAGTGGCAAGGATTTCGACGCGGCCTATGCGAAACAGATGGTGAAGGACCACGAGGAGGCCGTGGCGCTGTTCACCTCCGCTGCCGCTCTGTCGGACCGGGAACTGGCCACTTTCGCCTCGCGCACGCTGCCGGTGCTCAAGGAGCACCAGTTCCAGGCCGGTCATCTCAACGGCAAGCATTGACGGCGACGTGCAGGCTACTTGTTCGCGGTGCCCGGAGCCGCCATCCGGCGATGCCGTTCAGCCAGCACCGCCGCTGGCGTGAGGCTGGCCATCGCCGTCTGCAGCTTGTTGCGGGTACCAGTCACCACCGCGCCTTCGCCGTCCATCATGGCCTGGAAGCCGAGGCGCGCCACTTCCACCGGGTCCATCTTGTGGTGCGAGGCGCCCATCGCGGTGTCCAGCAGGTCGGCGCGTTCGAAGAACTGGGTGTCGGTGACGCCGGGCATCAGGCAGGTCACGGTCACGCCGGATTCCTTCAGCTCATTGCGCAGCGCCCAGGAGAAGGAATCGATGAACGCCTTGGTGCCATTGTAGACCGCCTGGAAGGCGCCAGGCATGAAGCCGGCAATCGAGCCGGTGATCAGGATGCGGCCATTACGCGCCGCGCGCATCAGGTTGCCCACGCGATGCAGCAGGAAGATGGTGCCGCTGATGTTGGTGTCGACCACATGCTGTGCGTCGTCGGTATCCTGGTCAAGGAATGCGCGACCCAGGCCGTGGCCGGCGTTGGCAATGAGGATTTCCGGAGTGCGTCCGCGCAGGGCGGCCAGGAGTATCTCCACGTCGGTACGGATCGCCAGGTCAAGTTGCAGCGTCTCGACCACGACGGAAGCTGACTCGCCGGCCAACTTCAGCTCGTCCATGGGTCGATCCGCCGCCGCCAGCAGGTCGTAGCCGTTCTGCGCACAAAGGATGGCCAGCTCCAGGCCGATGCCGCTGGACGCGCCGGTAACGATGGCGAGGGGACGGGTCTCGGTCTTCATGGCGGCTCCTGGTTGCGTGGACCGCAGTCCGGGTCCGACGGCACCATGGCCCCGCGGCTGCAGTTGCGGTGTCGTCCCGCGACGGCGGTGCCTGTAGGAATCGCGGACCGGTGCGGCCAGGCGGCTGAACATCCTCAGCCCTGCATGTCGTATTCCCCCGACGCCACTTCCGACCGGGCCCGCTCGATGGCCTGATCTTCCATTTCCTGCTCAACGGCCGAGGTAGCAGGACTCGAGCCCGGCGCATGGCCTCGGCGCAGTTCGCGCCGGGTATCCAGCTGGCGCTTTACTGCCCATCCCAGCAGCAGCACGGCGGCAGCCGCGAACACATATTTGAGCCATCTCATGGCGATCCTCCGCTGGCGTCACGTCGCCTCGCACACAAAGTCGCGCCGGCGGCCCCATCTGTCGCGCGGTGAACCTGCGCGATGCAGCGTAGGAAATCAGCCAGTGCATGGGTGGTAGGAAACATCCCACAGCACTAACCGTGCTCCCCGACTCCGCAGCAAACACGATGCGCGGATGATCGGTCTTCCCTTTTTTTCCCGCCCGGAGCAGCCCCATGGAACGCATCGAGAAGACGATCGAGGTGGATAGCCCGGTCCGCAGCGTCTACAACCAGTGGACCCAGTTCGAGGATTTTCCGCGCTTCATGTCAGGCGTGAAGCAGGTCACCCAGATCGACGACACCCATGTGCACTGGGAAGCGGACATCTGGGGCAAGAACGTGGAATGGGATGCCGAGATCACCGAGCAGGATCCGGACCGCCGCATCTCCTGGCGCAGCATCAACGGCGCGCCAAACGCTGGCACTGTGCGCTTCGAGCCACTGGGGGCGGACCGCACCCGGGTGCGGCTGGTGATGGCCTATGAACCCCAGGGCGCGGTGGAGAACGTGGGTGATGCCCTCGGACTCCTCGATGCACGCGTACAGAGCACCGTTCAGGATTTCAAGAAGTTCATCGAATCGCGGGGTGCTGAAACCGGCGCCTGGCGCGGGACTGTCGACGACAGCCGCGTCCAGTAGTCGCCTGCGCCCGTCTATTCACGAGGAGTTCTCCATGCAAGCTACTACGCCAGGCACGAACCGCACCGGTGCGGCCGTGAGCCCGGAACAGATCAACCTGATGATCGAAGCCGTGGAGGATCTCTCGCCTCCCGTTCCGATTGACACCGCGGCCATCGATGCCGAACGACTGCGCTACATCGCCGATGCGGACAGCGTGGGTTCGATCCCGCCACCGGCTTCCCTCCTGAAGGGCACGGTGAAGAAGACCGTGGCCAGATTCAATGGCGTGAGTCCCAGCCTGCTGCTCAACAAGATCGGTGAGCGCATCGCCTTCGAGCGCGCGGGCACGCGCCTGTACGACGCCCTGATTGCCAAGTACCTGGCGCTCAGCAATGGCACGGCGGCGCTCCTGCCCCTGGGGGAAATGCAGGCCGAGAATGACGTTCAGGACGCCATCATCGCGCGCCGTGCCGGCGAGAATCCCCTGGAAACCCTGCGCCGCATCCGTGCCGAGGAACACGGGCACTTCCTGATGCTGTGCGATGCCATGGCGCAGCTCGGAGGCGATCCCACGGCCCAGACTCCCAGCGCCGACGTAACCGGCACGGCCAGCATGGGCCTGATGCAGGTGGTCACCGATCCGCGCACCACGCTGGCCCAGTGCCTGGACGTCATGCTCATCGCCGAGCTCACCGATACCGCCAGCTGGGAGATGCTGGCAGAGCTGGCCGCCAAGGCCGAGCAGCGGGAGCTGGCCGAGCAATTCCTCACTGCGCTGGATGCCGAAGAGGAACACCTGGTGGTGGTCCGCGCCTGGCTGAAGGAGCTGATGAACGAGGCCGCGGGGACCGAAGCCGTCTGACAACCGGGAGCAACCATGACCATCAATCTGTTCGAGGAGCGCGGCGTTGCCCTGGGCAAGCAGCGCATGAGCTGGAAGCAGATGGCCGGCAAGCCCATCAGCAAGCTCGACGATGATGCCTTCACCCGCGTGCGCGTGATCCTGATGAACGGGCTGGAGCTGGATTCGCTGCGCACCAAGCAGATGGCATTGCGCATGAACCGGGATGCC
Organism: Pseudomonadota bacterium; assembly: GCA_030852845.1. GTDB lineage: Bacteria > Pseudomonadota > Gammaproteobacteria > Steroidobacterales > Steroidobacteraceae > ZC4RG30. The sequence goes on along the minus strand of JALYWF010000117.1, from coordinate 31,137 downwards.
CGCGTCACGCTGGCGCAGCTGATGCGCGTGGAACAGCACCAGGCCACCGCCATCAACTGGCTGATCGGCGCCGACCACTCGCCGCTGGAAACCACCATCGGCTACGAGCAGGCGGCCATCGAGATCACCGCTTCGGTGGCCCAGCTCGAGCCCGATCCGTACCTGGCGCAGGCCTATCGCTACGCGCTGCTGGAGGATTTCGATCACCTGTATCGCTATTCGGCGCTGCTGGATCGCCTGGAAGGCAAGGATGCCAACAACATCGTGCAGGGCTACACGGACATCGTGCCTGCGCGGGCCACCTCCGAGCACCATCGTGCCCCCGAGCACGACCTGGTGCGTCCCTACGAGCCGGGCGCTGCACTGGCCACCAAGCTGCACGCACTGACGTTGACCGGTGGCGAGTACCAGACGCACGACTACTACATGAACATCGGCCCGCTGTTCGCCGATCCGCTGGCGCGCCAGCTCTATGCAGAGATCGCGTCGGTGGAATCGCAGCACATCACCCACTACGGCGCCATGCTCGATCCCGGCGAAACCGTACTGGAGAAGCTGCTGCTGGGCGAGGCCTGCGAGGTGTGGAACTACGCCGCCTGCCTGGCCCAGGAGTCCAATCCCCGTGTGAAGGCGATGTGGGAACAGTTCCTGGACTTCGAGCTGGGGCACTTCCAGGTTGCGCTGCAGCTGTTCAAGGACGTGGAGCGGCGCGATCCGGAGGAAGTGCTGGGAAGTGGAGACCTTCCCGGATTCATCGCCTTCCGCAGCCATCGGGACTTCGTGCGCAGCGTGGTCGACGAGGAGACCACACTGCGCAAGAACGAGACGGAGTTCGTGGAGCTGGAAGAAGAGGGCGCAAGTTCGCTCACCTATCGCAACGCCGTGAACGCCGATGGTTCCCCGTCAACGGCGGTTTCCGGGACCTACAGCTGGATGCCGGGCACGGAGCTGATGCGCAGGGTGCCGGCGGCGGCCTGAACGGTTTTTCCGCCGATGGATTGATTCGTCAATCCCACCCGGCGCGGTACGCCAGCAAAAAGCCCCGCCATGTGCGGGGCTTTGTCTTTTCGACATGGTGCCAGGAGAAGACTCGAAAGATTTACGTAACTATCTGAGTGACATAAGAAAGTTGGAATCAGGGAAAATCAGATACCCACAAATATACCCACAGCTTCCCTGACTTAGGTCCATTTGTGTCAAGTTATATTTGGTGGGCACCGAACCTCAAATGTGCGTCATGGATCAGCCATGTTTTGCCACAAAATGGTCGTGGTAGTGCGCATTGAAATTGATCCAAATGTTGTATGCAACGAGCGTGTGCAGTGACCTGCCGAAACGCCGCCCAGAACATTGGATCCAGCATGCACCGTGGTGACGATTCCGGAGTGAAGAAGTGGATAGACATGCATTGGACGGACTGATTGCCCTGAAATTGGTTGCCGAGAATCGACATTTCGGATTGGCGGCCGCGGAGCTCGGCATTTCGACGCCAGCCATCAGCCGGATCATCAAACTGCTGGAGCAGCGTCTGGGCGTCATGCTTCTGAGTCGGACTTCGAAGGGCGTCAATCTCACCGCAGCCGGTGAACGGTTTCTCAACCGGGTTGGCCCTGCCATCGACCAGATCTTCACTGCGCTGAGGGATCTGGGAACGCGCGGCGCAGTTAGTCCAAAGGATGCTGGCAAAGCTTCCAGATCAATCCGGCGAGGGCAAGACGGGGCTTAGTATCCGTTCCCGCAGTTAAGGAACGGTTAATTACGCGGGATAGTGCCTCCTGAAGGGTTGCGACCCGGGCGCTGCCTGCACATGCTCACTCTTCAGCGCCGCAATGTGCAGCGCATTACAAGGTTGAGGGGGCTGGGGATGCGAAAGCCACTGACGTTGGCTGTTGTGGGTTGTGCGGTCCTTGCCGGGCCGGTAGCCGGGTCATTTGCTGCTGAAGCCGAGGCGCCTGCGCCCGATGATCGCCAGCAACTGCTGGATCGCATCGACAGGCTTGAAAAGCGTCTGGCTGACCTGGAGGCGGGCGTTGTCATGTCCGAGCCCGAATCCCGGGTGCGCCGCAAGGAGGTCTGGGTCGACGAGGCCGGGGTCGAGCACGACGAACCGGTGCCCGGTGCGCGCAAGGCCATCACTTACCAGCGCGAGACCGCCTACCGCCGCCAGTCAATCGGCGAGAAGATCGAGGAGGCCCTGGCTTCGAGCGACGAGAGCAAGGTTCAGCTCGGCGTGGATGGAAATATCGTGCTGCAGGCGCTGGGGCAGACGAAGGGCCCCGAAATCGAGGCAGATGGACATGCCTATGAACTCGCCTCGGCGGATCTGTTCTTCACGGCTCGCCTTGCCCAGAACACGGTGTTCTTTGCCGATCTGGTGGGATTCAGTGGGTCCACGCCCGACGAGGAACGCCCCAACGGACTGTTGGCACTGAATGGTTACGGGGCGCGACTGGATGACCCCGATGAGGTCAATCTGCGAGAGGCCTGGATCCAGACCCAGTTGTTCGATCAACGCCTGACGCTGGTGGGCGGGCGCCTGGACCTGACCAACTATTTCGATGGCAACGCCGTCGCCAATGACGAGACCACGCAGTTCATCTCCGACCCCCTGGTGGTCAATCCGGCGCTCGGACTGTCCAGCAACGGGGCCGGGCTGACCGCCATCTATGACGCCAATGGACCGTTCACCTTCAGGCTGGGCGTGCAGCAGAGCAGCGAGGACGCCCAGAGCCTGTCCGAGTCGATTTACTCCCTGGGTGAGATCGGCCTGCGTGCTCGCCCGTTCAACCTGCTTGAAGGCAACTATCGCGTCTGGTACCGGCGCGACAACAGCAGTGGCTCCAACCAGTCCGCCTTCGGTCTGAGCTTTGACCAGCGGATGTCGCAGAACCTTTCATTGTTTGCGCGCTACGGTGAGGCCGATGCAATCAATGGGCAGGACCGCTTCTACAGCGCAGGCCTGCAGCTGCGTAATGGGTGGGTGTTCAATCCGGAAGACGCCTGGGGGCTGGGTTTTGCACGGATCAAACTGGAAGACGACAGCAAAGAGACGCTGACCGAGCTGTACTACAACCTGCACCTTGCCGAGAAGCTGCGATTGTCGGGGCATTTCCAGTATGCCAAGGAGAGTCCGCTTGGTGGGCCATCGGTAAGCTATCTGGTCACTGGGCTGCGTTTCCAGGCCTCCTTCTGATCACGCCTCCCACACGGAGCAAGAGCATCATGAACTTCAGAAACTATCTTCGCGTCTGCGCAGCACTATTCGCGGCGTGCCTGATTGCCCCGGTGGCGACGACCCAGGAGACGCACTCGGGCATGCACATGTCACCCGGGGCGCTGATCCCGGACCCGACCGCTGTGGTGATCATTGTCAATCGCGACTCCAACGAGATCGCGTTCATGGACATCAAGAGCCAGAAGATCGTCGCCAGGACCTTCCTGGGCAACAACGTCAATCCGCACATGGCCATGATGTCGCCGGATGGACGCTACGTCGTAACTGGTGGCACGCGCGCCAACAAGGCCTACATCATCGAGACGGCCACGGCCAAACTCGTCAAGGAGATTCCGGTCGGGATGGCGCCGGAGCATCTGGCGTTCACGCCGGATGGGCGGTACTACTATCAGGGCAATCCGGACGGTGATTCGATCTCGGTGATCGACATGGTGTCGATGTCGGTGATCAAGACGATCACGGGCCTTGCCGAGCCGCTGAACATCACGTTCACGCCGGATGGGAGCAAGGCCTATGTCGGCAATTATGGCGCGCATTGGGTAGGCGTCATCGACGTGCGCCGGCACGAACTGGCCAAGAAGCTGCAGATCGCGGAGGTTCCAGGCATCGCGAAGCTCGATCCGGATCGCTTTTTGGGCGAGATCAATGGCATCTCGAATGCCTCCATCAGCAACGACGGGCGGTATCTTTATGCCGCGGACGGCGATCTGGGTGTGGTGGGTGTCATCGATACGCGCGATGACCGCGTCATCAAGGTGATCCGCGTCGGTGCCAAGCCCTGGCGGGCCTACATGAGCCACGATGGCCGCTACGCTGTCACGGTGAACAACGGCGACGAGACCGTCTCGTTCATCGACACGCGCACCAATACCGTTGCCGCCACCTGGCCGGCTGGCCCCGACATGACCGGTGTGAACTTCGCGGCCGGCAAGGCATTCGTGATCAGCCCTTCGGGCTTTCTGTATGTCTATGACATGAAGACGCTCAAGCCCGCCGGTCGTATCAAGGTGGGCACCAACGTCCAGATCGAAACGGCCACCACCGACACGGCCGAGGAAAAGCTGTACCTAGCCAACTCGACCGAGCACAGTGTTGTGGTCGTCGATGCGCGGACCGGAAAACTGCAGCACATTCGCAATGTCGGTCTATATCCTTGGGGAACGCACGTGATGGACAGCAAGGACAACTACTGTCACTAGGCGCAGGGGCGGCGACCAGCAGGGCAACCGGTCGCCGCTGAACCCCATGTCGAGAATCTGCAGGCTGACATGACCGCGTTGGTGAGACTGATCTTGCGGCACCAGCTCCTGGTGCTGGTCATCCTGGCGGCTGGGGTGGTGCTGAGTTTCGTGGCGGCGCTGCGCGCGCCGCTGGATGCCATTCCGGACATCGCCGAGCCACAGATTGTGGTCTATGCCAAGTGGCCCCGCAGCCCACAGTTGCTGGAGCTCGAAGTTACCGCCCCGCTCGTGGAGGCGTTTCGCAGCATCCCCGGCGTCGCGAGCGTACGCGGCACTTCGCACATGGGCTTCGGTTTCGTATACCTGGGCCTTGTTGGCAGGCAGCAGCGTGAAGAGGTGGCCAGCGACGTTGCTGACCGGCTGGCCGCCCTGCGCGGGCAACTGCCTCCCGACGCCGTGATCAGCGTCTCTCCCAATGCCAGTGGCGTCGGCTGGATCTATCAGTACGCGCTGGTCGACGACCACGGGGCCCGCGACCTGCGCGAGTTGCGACTGATCAATGAATCCACCGTACGCCCGGCATTACAGGCCGTGACGGGGGTGGCGGAGGTTGCCTCGGTGGGTGGCCTGGAATCCCAGATCCAGATCCGCCTTTATCCGCCGCTGCTCGCGGACCGTGGGCTCACGCTGCGCGATGTGATGTCGGCTGTGAGTCTGTCGGTGGAAGAGACCGGCGGCCGGACCATCGATCTGACCAATCGGGAATATCAGTTGCGAGGCCGGATCGGCACGGCAAGTGTCGACGAACTGGAGCGTCTTGTTGTCGGGCGAGACCGTGCCGGACGCGCGGTTGCGTTGCACGAGCTCGGCTATGTGCAGTCCGGTTACGATCTGCGACGCGGGATTGCGGATCTGGATGGAACGGGGGAGGTCGTGGGCGGCATCGCGATCATGGCCCAGGGCGAGAATGTCCTGATGGTGACCCGGGCTCTGGATGCCAGGGTGCGCGCGGTTGCAGAGACTCTGCCGGAGGGTCTGCGCATTGTCCCGACCTACGAGCGCTCCCGGCTGATCCTGGAGACGTTGAAGGGATTCTCCCTGACGTTACTCTACGAACTGTTGGTCATTGTCGGGGTCGTGCTGGTGTTCCTGCGCAACCTGCGCGCGGCGGCCGCACCGATCCTGATTCTGGTGCTGGCAACCTTGTTCACGGTGCTGCCCATGGCCACGTTCGGGCAGACCATCAACCTGCTGTCGCTGGCGGGCCTGGCCATCGCCATGGGCGAGATGGTCGACGCGACCATCGTCATCGTGGAGAACTGCTCGGCTGAGCTGCGCGATCGCCCGACTACAAGTCGCGCGGAACGGCTGGAGATCATCATCCAGGCCATCGCTTCGGTGGTCCGGCCGTTGCTGTTCTCGTTGCTGATCATCCTGGCCTCGTTCCTGCCGATCTTCTTTCTCGGCGAGCGCGAAGCGCGGTTGTTCGATCCGCTGGCCTTTACCAAGACGGCGGCGATGGCATTCTCCACGTTGCTGACGGTGGTGCTGCTGCCGATCCTGATCGTGCACCTGTTCGGCGGCACGCTGCGGCACGCTGCCCCGTCGCGTGAGAACCGCGGCGCGGTGTTGTATCGGCAGCTATTGCGCCACGCTATCCGGTTCCGCTATGCCGTGGTGTTGCTGGGGTTTGCGGCCATGGTGCCGGCGGTGGTGATCCTGCAGGGCTTTCGCACCGACTACATGCCGGAACTCGAAGAAGGTTCGGTGCTTTACATGCCCACGACACTGCCGGGAGTGCCAGTACGAGAGGCGGCCTGGGTGCTGCAGCAGATGGATCAGCGCCTCAAGGCCATTCCCGAGGTGGCGCGCGTCTTCGGCAAGCTGGGGCGTGCCGATTCAGGTACGGATCCGGCTCCCCTGACGATGATCGAGACCACGGTGCTGCTGCATCCGGCCGCGCAGTGGCGCAAGGGCATGACCAAGGCGCAACTGGTGGCGGAGATGGATGCCGCGGTGCAAATCACCGGCTTTGCCAATTCGTGGAGTCAGCCGATCAATACACGCGTTCTGATGCAGGACACAGGCATCCAGACCGCGGTGGGCATCAAGGTCAAGGGCCCGGACCTGGGCCAGATCGAGGCAATCTCCCGCCAGGTTGAAAAGGTACTGCGTGGCTTGCCAGCCACGGCCTCGGTGGTCGCCGAACGGATCGCTGAAGGTTATTTCGTGGACATGCTGGTCGATCCCGAACGGCAGGCAGCCGAAAACCTCACCAGCGACGAAGTGCTGACGACTTGGCGTCAGGGTGTGGGCGGAGAGAGTTTCACGCAGCTGCGGCTGGCCGGACAGCGCGTGCCTGTCACCGTGCAGTATCCACCCGAGTACGTCGACACGCTGGAAAAGGCGCGCAGTGCCCCCGTCGTGACCGCCGATGCGCGTCTCGTACCGCTGCACAGTGCTGCCGAGGTTGCCGTGCGCAGGGCGCCCGAAATGATCCGCAACGACAACGGCAAACTGGCGGGCCATGTTTACATCTACCTGCGCGGCCAGACGCCGGCGGACTACGTGGCCGAGGCCCGTCCGCTGCTGGCCAGTTCCCTGGATCTGCCCGCAGGCTACGAGCTGGAATGGACCGGAACCGGTCGCTATGCCGAAGAGGCGCGCGCGCGGCTGAAGGTCGTCGTTCCTCTCACGGTCTTGATCATCTTCGGACTGCTATGGCTGGCGTTCGGTTCGATTGCGGACACGGTGCTGGTGATGCTGTCGATCCCCGTTGCGCTGGTGGGTGGAATTTACCTGCAGGGCTGGCTGGGACTGCCGCTGACCACGGCCGTGAGCATCGGCTATGTGGCGTTGTTTGCAGTGGCGATCCAGACCGGCATCGTCATGGTCGTGTTCATCCGCCAGGCGCTCGCGGCACGTGTTCCATCCTGCAGCTTCGCCGAGGCTGTGATCGATGGTTCGGTTCTGCGGCTGCGGCCCAAGATCATGACAGTCGCTGCGACTTTTCTTTCATTGCTGCCCGTGATGCTGTCGAAGGAGCAGGGGATGGAGCTGATGAAGCCGATAGCTACGCCCACATTCGGCGGCATGGTGACATCGGCATTCTTCGTGCTGCTGCTGATCCCTTGTCTGTTCGTGATCGCAGAAGACATACGTCAATGGAGGCAGCGCCGTGCAGCGACCTAGCAGGAAGCGTGGCTATGGGCTGTGGCTCGGTGCCTGCCTGGCGCTGCCTGCCCTTGGTGCCTCGCCGGATGTTCTGCCTGAAGGGCCCGAGAAGCCCTGGATCACCCAGTATTGCGCGCGCTGCCACGAGACCGCCTGGATTGGTCAGGCCGGCGGTACCGAGGACGGATGGGCCGCCCGGATCCGGCGCATGGTTCGTCGGGGCGCGGTCATTCCGCCGGAGCGCGTCGCGCCACTCGCGCGCTACTTGGCCGCCGCGCTTCCCGCACGCGTCCGGGCTGAGCAGCTTGCAACCTCCCCCATCAATGTGACGGTGAGTCCCGTGGAGATGCGGCCCCTGCAGGTGTGGGTGCGCGCGTCTGGTCGACAGGATGCTGTCACGGGCTACGTTATTGCCCGCGTTCCGTCCGTGCAGGCCAGGCTGTTGAAAGTCGGGCAGCGCGTCCGCGCGTTCCAGCTGCGATCGCGGGCCTCCATGTATCAGGGGCGGGTGGTGAGCGCCGCCGGCAACAATGTCAGCATCCAGCTGCGCAGCAGCGGAGCTCCGGAGTCTGCCTACCTGCTGGAGATCATCGCCGATCTAGGGCCACACCTCTCCATACCGAACGAAGCGGTGATAGAGGAGGGCGACCGGCAGCTTGTGTATGTGCGACACGCGTCAGGCGACCTCGTGCCGCGCACCATCCGCACCGGACAACGTGGAGAATTGTTTGTCGAAGTCATCGAAGGATTGAAAGATGACGAACAGGTGGTGACCTTTGGCAGCTTCTTCATCGACGCGGAGTTCCGGATGAAGGGCCTGGCAGGGATGTGAACAATGAAGGGGAGAATGAGACCATGAGACATGCAAAGCGATGCGGGCCATTTGTCGCGGTACTCGCTGCGCTTGCGGCGTGCGGAGATAAGCCTGCCCAGACCGAGGTGGCGGCCGCTGTCCAGGCGGGCCCGGACGCCGAAGTCAGTCTGGTGCCGAAGATTTCCTACACGTCTGTCCCGGAGCAACCCCAGGCAGGGGACAATGCCGTGTCCATACTGCTCACCGATACAGACGGCAAGCCCATCAGTGACGCAGCGGTCACCGCCACCTACTTCATGCCGGCCATGTCTTCCATGAACATGCCGGAAATGCGCGACAGCTTCGCGCTTTCGCCCGAGGGCGATGGTCGCTATGCGGGCAATGTGCGCCTCAGCATGGGTGGGACCTGGATTGTCACCGTGGTGGCCAAGCGCGGCGAAGAGCCCGTGGCGCGCAAGGTCTTCAACATCATCGCCAGGGAATAGCATCACGATTTGAGGTCACTGCCTGACCAAAGCAGTGCGGACGCAGTGCGGTGAATATTTAGCCTTCGCCTGGGGCTCGCAACCCGTCAGCATTCCAACCGTGGCGCTCCAGACATGACGAGATGCGCGGGTCGGAAGGTGGCAACTGGAACTTTCTCGGAAGCCGGTTCGGCTGCAGTGTTCGACATGTGTGCAACGCTTCGTCGAAGGTAGCAGCTGTTTGGTGTGGATGCGGATTTGCAAAGTTCGCGCATCCAGCGGTCGCAACTGCTGCCACCAAGGTTAGCAGCACTGCGCAGGCTCTTTCATTTGTCATAGCTGATCCTTCTTTGTTGGCTCATGGTATCCGCGCGCGTAGAAGTCGCAGCCCATTGGCGACCACGATCAGGCTGGCGCCCATGTCCGCAAATACCGCCATCCACATCGACGCATTGCCGAACACCGCGAGCACCAGAAACACGGCCTTGATGCCAAGTGCGAGCACGATGTTCTGCCACAGTACGGCGTGGGTATGCCTGGACAGCCGGATCACCTCCGGAACGCGCCGCAGATCGTCATTCATGATCACGATGTCGGCCGCTTCGATCGCGGTATCGGTGCCGATGGCGCCCATGGCGATGCCAATGTCGGCGGTGGCCAACGCCGGCGCATCGTTGATGCCATCGCCGGTCATCGCCACGAATCCGTGCGTTCGCTTCAGTTCCTGGATGGCCCTGAGCTTGTCATCAGGCAGCAGGTTGCCGCGCACGTCGCCGACCGCTGCCTGGCGGCCGATCGCCTGGGCGGTGGCGGAATTGTCGCCGGTCAGCATCACGGTGGCGACACCCAGCTCAGCAAGCTCGGCAATGGCCACTTTCGATGAGGGCTTGATCGAGTCCGCTACTGCGTACAGGCCCAGTACGGAGCTTGAGGTCGCCAGCAGCGAAGTGGTGCGTCCTTCCTGTTCATGCGCTGCGAGCTGCTGTTCGAGTTCCACACTGCAGATCCGCATCTCCTCGATCAGGCGGTGGTTGCCCAGCACCAGCGGCACGCCGTCTACCTCACCGCTGACGCCGCGCCCGGTCAGTGCCCGGAACGCCTCGACCGAGGAACTCTCCACCTCGATACCTGCGGCAATTGCTCGTGATACGGGATGATCCGAGCGGCCAGCCAGGCTCGCCGCATAACGCATCAGATCCTGCGGACTGACGCTGGCATCAAGGTGCGTGCTATCGACCAGCCGCGGCCGACCCTCGGTAATGGTGCCGGTCTTGTCGAGTGCGACCATGCGGATCTTGCGGGCTTCCTCCAGATACACGCCACCCTTGATCAGAATGCCGCGTCTTGCGGCAGCGGCCAGTGCGCTGACGACCGTAACCGGCGTGGCGAGCACCAACGCGCAGGGGCAGGCCACGACGAGCAGCACCAGCGCCTTGTAGGCGGCTGTGCTCCAGGGCCAGTCGAGCAATAGCGGTGCGAGTATCGCGACGGCCAATGCCATCACGAAGATGGCCGGCGTGTAGATTGCCGCAAAACGATCCACGAACCGCTGGGTCGGGGCCCGTGTGCCCTGCGCCTGCTCCACCGCATGGATGATGCGTGCGAGTGTGGTGTCGTTGGCCGCAGCGGTTACACCGATCATCAGTTCGCCGTGTTCGTTGATGGTACCGGCGAACACGCTGTCGCCCGGCCCCTTGTCGACGGGCATGGCTTCGCCGGTCACCGGCGCCTGATTGATCGCGCTGGTTCCCTCCATCACGACGCCATCGAGCGGGACACGCTCACCGGGCGCGATCCGCACAATGGATTTGACGGGCACATCCGGCACGGGCGTGATCTTCCAGCTGCCGTCGGGCTGGCGCATCAGCGCATTCTCTGGTGCCAATGCGAGCAGGCTCTGGATCGCGTTGCGCGCCCGATCCACCGCCTTCGCCTCGATGAGCTCCGCGATGGCGTACAGCGTCATCACGACGGCCGCCTCGGGCCATTCACCGATCAGCATCGCACCGGTGACGGCCACCGACATCAGTGCGTTGATGTTGAGTCGACCGTGCCGCAGGGCAGAGAGCCCCTTGCGGTAGGTGTCGAGTCCGGACAGCGCGATGGCCACCAAGGCCAGCACCAGCTTTGCGCCGGTCATCAGCGGGCCGGACCCGGCTGCGAACTCGATGGCCTCTGCGCCCAGCGCCAGCAGCAGAGCCAGTACCAGCAAGGGCATGCCCTGCCACTTGCGCCACCAAGGGATGGATTGCGGCGCGGTGTCGAGCGGAGCCGCCTCGAATCCGGCTTCGCGAAGGCGTCTGAGGACTTCCGGATGCGCTGTATCGCTGGCGGTGACTTCAAGTGTTCTGGCCGCCAGCTGAAACCCCAGACTCTGCAGTCCGCCTACACCATCGAGGGCCTGCCTGATCTGCGCTTCCTCCGAAGCGCAGTCCATGCCCGGCAGGTGATAGCGGATGCTCGTCAAGGGCGCACCCCTTGTCGATGCGCCATCCGGTACAAGCCTGGCAACACCAGCAGCGTCAGCAGGGTGGAGGAAATGATGCCGCCAATCACCACTGTCGCGAGCGGCCGTTGTACCTCTGCACCCGTGCCGGTGTTCAGTGCCATCGGTACAAATCCGAGGCTCGCTACAAGCGCCGTCATCAGCACCGGTCGCAGGCGGGTGAGGGCGCCCTCGGTGATGGCTTCCTCCAGTGGTTTTCCATCCGCGATCAGGCTGCGGAAGAAACTAACCATGACGAGGCCATTCAGTACCGCCACACCCGACAGCGCGATGAACCCGACCCCGGCGCTGATCGACAGCGGAATGCCGCGCAGCCAGAGCGCGATCACGCCACCCGTGAGGGCCAGCGGCACGCCGGAGAAGATCACCAGCGCATCCTTCACACTGCCGAAGGCGAGGATCAGCAGGCCGATGATGATCAGCAACGTGACTGGGACCACGATGGCGAGCCGCTGGCTGGCGGACTTCAACTGCTCGAATGTTCCGCCATAGTCCAGCCAGTAGCCCGCTGGTACCTTTACCTCGTGGATGGCAGTCTGGGCATCAGCCACGAAGGTGCCCAGGTCGCGCCCTCGAACGTTCGCGGTGACGACGATGCGCCGCTTGCCGTTCTCGCGGCTGATCTGGTTCGGGCCTGGTGCGATATTGAGCTTTGCCACTTCACCCAGCGGCACTTGTGCGCCCCCTGCCAATGGAACTGGCAGGCGCTCCAGCAAGCGTAGGTCACCCCGCAGGCCTTCGGGCAGCCGCACGACAATGTCGTAGCGGGCATCACCTTCGAAAATCTGGCCAACCGTCTCTCCACCGATGGCGGTGGCAACAACGGACTGCACCGTCGCCGGCTCGATTCCGTAGCGGGCAAGTACCTCCCGCTTCGGCTCGATCGACAGCACGGGCAAGCCCGATACCTGTTCGACCTTCACATCCGTTGCGCCGGGAACCTTGGCCAGTGCAGCAGCCAGCTGATTGCCCGAGGAGAGCAGTGTTGCGAGGTCATCGCCATAGAGTTTCACGGCAAAGTCCGAGCGCACACCAGCAATCAGTTCATTGAATCGCAGCTGGATGGGCTGACTGACTTCGAACGCATTGCCAGGTACCTGCTCCAGGGCCTCCTGCATCTCGGCCGCGAGTGCAGCCTTGGACTTGCCGGGATCGGGCCATTCGGCCTGCGGTTTGAGCATCACATAGCCGTCCGAGACGTTCTGCGGCATCGGATCGGTTGCGACCTCGGCCGTGCCGGTGCGCGCAAATGCCGTGTCCACTTCCGGAAACTGCATCAGTCGCGTCTCGATCTGACGCTGGAACTCCACCGACTGCGTCAGCCCCGTGGCCGGAATGCGCAGCGCCTGGATGGCCAGATCTCCCTCGTCGAGACTCGGCACGAACTCACTGCCGAGGCGCGTGGCAAGCCAGCCGCACCCCACCACCAGCACCACGGCACCGGCCAGCAAACCGTGCCGGAAACGCAGCGCCCAGCGCAGCAATGGCGCATAGCCGCGCCGTGCGCCGGCCATCACCACGTTGTGCTTCTCCTTCACGGGGCCGCGGAACAGCAATGCCACGCCGGCCGGCACGAACGTCACCGACAGCACCAGCGCGGATGCCAGAGCCATCACCACGGTCTGTGCCATCGGATGGAACATCTTTCCCTCGACGCCTTCGAGGGCAAAAATGGGCAGATACACGGCCGTGATGATGAACACGCCGAAAAGACTCGGGCGGATCACTTCCGCGGTGGACGTATAGACAGCCTCAAGGCGTTCCTTCAGCGTCAGTGTGCCGCGCTGGCTGCTTTCCTCGGACAATCGTCGCAGACAGTTCTCGACGATGATCACGGCGCCATCCACGATGAGCCCGAAGTCGAGCGCACCGAGGCTCATCAGATTCGCCGAGACCCTGGTCTGCACCATGCCGGTGATGGTCATCAACATGGCAAGCGGGATCACGGCCGCCGTAAGCAGCGCGGCACGCATGTTGCCGAGCAGCAGGAACAGCACCGCAATGACCAGCAGCGCACCTTCCAGCAGATTCTTCTGCACGGTGCGGATCGCCTTGTCCACCAGCACGGTTCGGTCATAGGCCGTGACAGCGCGGACGCCTTCCGGCAGTGAGTCATTGACGAGCACAAGCTGCTCAGCCACCGCCTGCGAAACGGTGCGACTGTTCGCGCCGACGAGCATTACCGCGGTGCCGAGCACGGTCTCGTGACCGTCGCGTGTGGCCGCGCCCGTGCGCAGCTCCCGCCCGATGCCGACTTCCGCCACATCGCCGACCTTGATCGGCAGGCCTTGGCGGGTTGTCACGACGAGTTGCTGCAGATCCTCGATGCCGGACATCTGCCCGGGAACGCGTACGAGCAGCTGCTCGCGATTGCGCTCCAGGTACCCCGCACCCTGATTGGCATTGTTGCGCTCGATTGCTCCAGCGAGGTCCTCGAACGTCAGCCCATAAGCAAGCAGGCGCGCCGGATCCGGCTGCACATGAAACTGCCGGGCAAAGCCGCCGATGGAGTTCACTTCCGTGACACCTGGCACCTGCAGCAGCTGCGGACGGATCACCCAATCCTGCAGCGAGCGCAGTGCCGTCAGATCCCACGGGCTGCCGTCCGGCTGGCGGGCCTCTGCGTCGGCCTCGACCGAATACATGAAGATCTCGCCCAGACCCGTCGCAATCGGTCCCATGGCCGGTGACACATCGGCCGGCAGCCGGTCGCGCACCGACTGGATGCGTTCGTTGACGAGCGTGCGCGCGAAGTAGATGTCGGTGCCATCCTCGAACACCACGGTGATCTGCGAGAGCCCATAGCGCGAGATCGAGCGGCGGTAGTCGAGTCCTGGCAGGCCGGTGATGGCTGTTTCGATTGGAACGGTGATGCGTTGTTCGACCTCGAGTGGCGTATAGCCGGTGGCCTGCGTGTTGATCTGTACCTGGACATTGGTGATATCCGGCACGGCGTCGATCGGCAGGCGCTGGTAGTTCCAGATGCCGAGCGCGGCCAGCGCCAGCATCAGGATCATGATGGTGCCGCGCCGCGCAATGGCGGCGCGCAGCAGGGCTTCAATGCTCATGTTCGGCCTCACCCTTGCCCTGCTCGGCCTTCAATACAAAGCCACCCTCGACCACGACCATGTCGCCGCCGGAGAGACCTTCGAGCACCTCCACCGTGCGCCCATCAGAGCGACCGAGTTTCACCGGGCGTGCCTCGAATCCGTCAGCATCCTCCACGTACACGGCCGGGCCTGCTTCAAGTTCCTGCACGGCCTCTGCCGGCACAGCCAGGGGCACCTTGGACTCACCGACGGCCACATCGCCGCGCACGTACAACCCCGGAGACCACAGACCAGCCTGATTCTCGAGCAACACCCGCGCAGTCAGTGACTGGGTTGCGGCGCTGCCGAGCGGTGAGAGGTACACAATGCGGCCCTCGCCGGAGAGGCCTGCGTCGGCGGCCTGCAGCCGCACGCGCTGACCAACACGAATCGAGGCGCGGTCGCGCGGGAAGAACGACATCTCGGCCCACAGCGTGGAAAGGTTCGTCACCGTGAACAGCGGGTTTGAGCCGGCTTGTTCGCCGGGGTTGGCAAGTCGCTCGGTGATGACACCGGCAATCGGGCTCGCAACCGCATAAACCTGCAGACTCTCGTTGCTTTCAATGCGCGCCAGAACCTGACCTTGCGTCACGCTGTCGCCCACCTTGGAACTGAGCTCGCGCACTACACCAGGGAAGCGTGCAATGACACTGCGCACGCGCTCGGCATTGGGCTGCAGCGTGCCATACAGCAGGATGGACTCGACCAGCGTTCCCGGACCGGCCGGGGCGGTGACGATGCCGGCAGTCTTGCGGGCTTCGGGTGAAAGGGTCAGTGCCTCGGCATGTTCACCGTGCCCTTCGCCTTCGGCGTGTTCGTCGTGTTCTCCGGCCTCCTCGTGCGCCGCATGATCATCGTGCCCGTCTTCGGTATGTTCTTCAGCAGGTTTGGCGCTGTCGGTCGAGCCACAGCCCGCGAGCAGCAATGCGGCGGCGAGGGCGGGCCAGAAGATGTTCTTGTGCAAGGTCATGGGATACTCCTTCAGCGACTGCCGGCAGTGCCGGTCAATCGTTCAAGTTCAATGAGGGTCAGGTGGTACTCGGTAGCGGCATCGATCAGGTCGCGGCGCAAGGCGAGCAACTCGCGCTGCGCGTCGACCAGTTCCAGGTAGCCATAGCGGCCGCGTTCATAGGCGAATTCGGTATTGCGGAGTGCCTCTTCCATGCGGGGTAGTGCCACATCGCGCAGCGCGGGGACTTCCCGGCCCCGATCCTGCAGTTCACGGAAGAGTGACCCGAGCCGGGTGCGCGCTCGCATCAGGGCTGCGACGCGATCCGCGTCCGCGCCGTCGCGCAGCGCGCGCGACTCGGCGATGGCGCCTTCGTTGCGGTTGTAGACCGGCAGTGGCACGCTGAACGACAGCACGAAGGCCATATCGCGAGTGTCCTGCAGGCGCCTGATTCCGGCACCGACCTCGAATCCAGGCCTGCGGCTCGCCATGGCCAGTCGCATCTCCGAGTCACGCAGGCGGCTCTCCGAGAAGTAGCGCGTGATGTCGGGGCTGCTTTCCAGCGATGAGCGAAGCGTGGTCAGATCGGCAACCGGTGGCAGGGCAAACAGATCCGCCGTCGCCGTTGCAAAGTCCGGGTCCTCTGAGCCCCACATCGCAGCCAGTTCGAAGCGCGCGGCTGTGAGCACATGCTCGGCATGCTGATCGGCGATGCGGGCACGCTCCAGAGCCACGACCGCACGGTCGCGTTCGGCCAACGGAGAGCGCGCAGCGGTGACCCGTACTTCGACGGCTTCGAGCGTCTTCTGCGCCAGCTCCACCGCGAGGTGAGTAAGCTCGTGGGACGCCTGCAGACTGACCAGCGTGACAAAGCGACGCACAGTCTCGGCCAGCAGATCCAGCCTGTGGATCTGGCCTTCGGTCTCGCGCACCTCGCGGCCGACCTGCGCCACGGCCACGCGCTGGCCGCGGACCTCGCCGAGCTCGATCAACTGGCTGAGGCCCAGTGTGACTTCGGCCGACTTCAGGCCACTGGCTGCGCCAGTGCCCAGTGCGTTGTCGATCGAGGCGTTGAGGGTGGGGTTGGGGCGCAACTGCGACTGCTGGATGCGTCCATCCTGCGCACGCAGCACGAAGGCGTAGGCCTTGAGATCGGGGTTGTGATCAATGGTGCGGGACAGCGCTTCCCGCAATGACAGTTCAGCGGCCGAGGCGGCCACGCTGCACAGCAAGCCGACCGCGAGCGCGGGCACGAGTCGACGCAATGAATGAAACAGAGCGGAACGGGACATGAGCTACTCCTGAAGGGAAACACTCCGGAGACAGCACAAGGCTGCATCCGGGTACCGGATCAGGAGAGCGCGGGTGGAGCCTGTGCGGGGGGCGTCAGGTCAAAGTGACTGGCGGGATGCAGCGGCGGCGGGCCGCGCGCCCAGGGAATTTCCAGAACCCGTACTGCGGGCACCGCAAGTCCAGCGATCCGCCAGAAAGGGGCGATATCCAGGCTTGGCGGATAGTCGATCTTGGCAGAACGCGTGTCGGGGAGATCCAGTTCCAGGTCATCAGCATCGTCTTCGGCATGGTGCTCACCAAAGAACAGGCCGCCGTCAGCCAGGTGCACCGAGGGATGCGATCCAGGAGTTTCCAACCCGAAGCAGGCATGCAGATGCACGCCGCTGACGCGCATCATCAGCACGCTGAGGCAGAGCAGGACCGTAAGAGGAAGCCTTGGCATCGCCCGGTAATCTAACATGGAGTCCGGGCTCTGGCGGGAGCCGGATCACGGAATCGCCCGGGCAAGTGTCCGCGGACAGGCTGTTCTGGACCGGTGCATGCTGAATTCAGGGTAATCCGGATTGGGTGGCAGGAGGGCCCGATGACACTGAACAGGCTGGAGTTACGCGTTCCGCCACTGGCCGTGGCTGCTGTAGTAGCTGCGGGTATGTACGTCACGTCGTTGGTATCGACCGACGTACGCACTCTGATGCCGGGACAGTTGGTGGTAGCCGTCCTGCTGGGTGGCGCAGGTCTGGCAACTGCGATGGCTGGCGTCGCGGCGTTTCGGGCGCACCGCACAACGGTGGATCCTGTCCATCCTGACGGAGCGACCAGCATCGTCTCATCTGGGATCTATCGCATCAGCAGAAATCCGATGTACCTGGGATTCGCATTGATGCTCTCGGCGTTGGCCGTGCAATTGGAAAGCGTGCTCGCACTGCTCGGTGTGCCGCTATTTGTGCTCTACATGAACCGCTTCCAGATCAAGCCTGAAGAGCGTTTGTTGACGGCGAAGTTTGGTGCGCAATACGAAACGTACCTGGGCAAGGTGCGCCGCTGGATCTAAAGCAGCGAGGACGGGGAGCCAGCCTGTCCCTGGGGCCTGGGCAGCGGTGCGCAGGCAGCTTCAGGGTTTCGAAATTGACTGTCAGTGCACAGGTATGGAGAAATCGACCGTGGCGCTGAGCTGGCAGATCATGGACAATCCCGGTATGCGTCTGGCAAAGCTAGTTCTGACTTGTCTGGTGTGCCTTGGGGTCTCTGTCCAGGGTTTCGCCAGCGTGACGGCGTTGGAAGCTCCCTGCCCGATGACGCAGGCCGGCGTCGAATCCGCTGAGGATCCGGCCATGCAGGGCGACATGAGCCATGACTGCTGCAATGACGCGGCCACCTTTGCCAAGACCGGCAAGTTGTGCAAGACGGATCTGACCTGCCAGAGCCTGAGTCAGGCGCCGCAGACCGCTTTCAACCTTGTTCTGTTTGCGCCGACCGCAGAACCTGCTGTTCCAATTCCTGAACGGGTCATTCGAACTCTCGAGCCCGTCCCTGTCTGGCGACCGCCAGCGCTGATCTAGCTTCCCTGCGACTCGGACCGCCGCACTCGATCACAAGTTGATCGAGGCTGCCGCGGGCAGCGCGTATTGGCATGGCTTGCATGCTGCGCGCATCTCGAATGGAGCTGGTTACATGAATCGTTTGTTACGCGCCGCAGTCAGCGGCTTGCTGGCCGTCGGCGCTGGTGCATCATCTGCACAAGGTCTGTCTCTGGCTGATGCCATCGCGTTGGTGTCGCGAGAGGCGCCGGGGCTCCTTGCGCGCACTGAACAGGTAGAGGCCGCGCGCCAGGCGGCAATGCCTGCTGGCGCTTTGCCAGACCCGAAGTTGCTGCTGGGAATCGACAATCTTCCCGTCGACGGCCCGGATCAATACAGTTTCTCGCGGGACTTCATGACCATGCAGCGCATTGGGCTCATGCAGGAGTTTCCCGGTCGCGCCAAACGTGAGGCGCGCGTGGCGGGTGCCGAAGGTCGCATTGCTGTAGCCGAGGCGCAGTCCCGACTCACGCGCCTGGACGCGGTCAGGCAGACCGTCATGGCGTGGATAGCGCGCAGCACGGCCGAACAACAGCTGGCGCAGATCGATGCCCTGACCGCCGAGAATCGGCTGTTTGAGGCCGCCGTGCGGGCCAGGCTGTCCAGCGGGCAGGGCATGGCGACTGACGCAGTGGCTGCGCGTCTGGAGGCCGCCCTGATTGAGGAACGCCGTGACGTGCTTAGTGCACAGCGCGTGCAGGCGATTGCGGCACTTCGGCAATGGATTGGCAGTCCGGCGGCAGAACTTCCGCTGTCCGGCGATGCGCCCGATTGGACCATCGACCGTGAGGTCCTGGTGCACCGGCTGGAGCACCACCCGGAGTTCGCGCTGCTGGATGCCAAGGGTCGAATGCTCGACGCAGAAGTCGCGGAAGCCCGGGCGGGGAAGCGACCTGACTGGTCGATGGAAATGGCCTACCAGCGGCGCGGTCCACAGTTCAGCAACATGGTCTCACTGCAGGTCAGCGTCGATTTGCCCGTCTTTGCGGGATCGCGCCAGGATCCACAAATCGCGGCGCGCCGGGCAGAACGCCGGGCGGTCGATGCGGATCGCGAAGCAGAAGTTCGTGAGCACGCACAGATGCTCGAGTCGGATTTGACCGAGTACCACCGGCTGCGCAGTGCCGCGGATCGGCAACGCGAGGTGTTCCTGCCGCTCGCTGATGAAAAAGTCGCGCTCGCCATGGCCGACTGGCGCGGCGGAAAGATCAGCGTGATGGAGGTGATCAACGCAAGGCGGGAACGGATTGATGCAGGGCTCAGGTTGATCGCACTGGAAGGCGAGCGACTGCAGGTCGCTGCGAATCTGCATTACACCTATGACAAACACGCAGGAGAGCAGCCATGAAGTGGTCTCTGATCGTACCGGCGGCGGTGGGGCTGTTGCTCGCGGGGGCTGGCGGTGGCTGGTGGTGGGCAAATCGTATGCAGGGTCAGCCGGCAACGGTGGAAGCCAAGGCTGCCGATGTCCTCTACTGGTACGACCCCATGGTGCCGCAGCAGCATTTCGACAAACCGGGCAAGTCCCCGTTCATGGATATGGAGCTCGTGCCGCGATACGCCGAGGATGCAGGTCCGGCAACGGGCGTGCAGATTGCCGCGGGCGTACAGCAGAATCTGGGTGTGCGGCTGGCGAAGGTCGAGCTTGTCGCACTGGCTCCGCGCATCGATGCTGCAGGCGTCCTGGGCTTCAACGAACGCGATGTGGCGGTCGTGCAGAGTCGCGCAAATGGCTTCGTCGAGAAGGTGTGGCGGCTTGCGCCCGGAGACCGGGTCAGGGCTGGAGATCCGCTGGTCGAACTGCTGGTGCCGGAGTGGGCCGCGGCGGAGCAGGAATGGCTGGTTGTCCGGCAGTCGGGCGATGCCAGCCTGCTCCAGGTGGCGCACGAGCGATTGCGTCTGCTCGGGATCGATGCCGTGGAGATTCAGCGGCTGGAAGCCAGCGGCACCGCGCAGTCGCAGTTCATCGTGCGCGCACCGATCAGTGGCGTGGTGCAAAGCCTCGACGTGCGGGCCGGAATGACGCTGGCCGTCGGGCAGACCTTATTGCGCATCAACGGGCTGGACTCCGTGTGGATGGAGGTGGCCGTACCGGAGGCGCTCGCCGGCAATATTCGCGTGGGTGATCGCGCCGAGGTGCATCTGGCAGATCAGGGCGCTGCCACCGTCGAAGGTCGTGTTGGTGCGTTGTTGCCAGCCCTCAACGATGCCACGCGCACACTGCGTGTGCGCGTGGAGCTGATCAATCGTCTCGGCAGGCTGCGGCCAGGTCAGTCAGCGCAGGTGACGCTGATCGCCGGATCCAGTCTGGACGGGTTGGCGGTTCCGACCGAAGCGGTGATCCGTACCGGCAAACGCGCACTGGTAATGCTGGCGGAGAAGGGTGGATTCCGGCCGGTGGAAGTCGTACTGGGTCAGGAGGTGGGAGACCGCACCGTGATCATGAGCGGCCTCACCGAAGGGCAAGAGGTCGTGGCCAGTGGCCAGTTCCTGCTGGACTCCGAAGCAAGCCTGCGGGGCTTGGGAATGCCGGCGATGGAGGAGGGTCAGTGATCGCCTCCGTCATCCGCTGGTCGGTCTCGAATCGCTTCCTCGTGCTGCTGGCAGGGCTGTTTCTTACGGCATGGGGCGTATGGTCGGTAAAAACCACGCCTATCGATGCGCTTCCGGACCTGTCCGATGTGCAGGTCATCATCCGTACCAGCTATCCGGGGCAGGCGCCGCAGATCGTCGAGAACCAGGTGACCTACCCACTGACGACCACCATGTTGTCGGTTCCTGGTGCGAAGACTGTGCGTGGCTATTCGTTCTTCGGAGACAGTTTTGTCTACGTGCTGTTCTCCGATGGCACCGATCCGTACTGGGCCAGGTCCCGGGTACTGGAGTATCTGAGCGCTGCCCAGGCGCGGCTGCCTGCGACAGCGCGGGCATCGCTGGGCCCTGATGCCACCGGTGTGGGCTGGATCTTCCAGTACGCGTTGATTGATCGCACCGGTCAGCACGATCTGGCCGAACTGCGCTCGCTGCAGGACTGGTTCCTGAAGTTCGAACTCAAGACGCTGCCTGACGTGGCTGAAGTCGCGACGATCGGCGGCATGGTGAAGCAGTACCAGGTGGTACTTGATCCGGTGCGCCTGGCAAGCCGGGGCATCACCCAGGCTGATGTCAGTGTGGCAATCGGCAGGGCCAACAGCGAGGCAGGCGGTGCGGTACTGACGCTGGGCGAGGCGGAGTTGATGGTCAGGGCCAGTGGCTATCTGAAGACGCTGGCGGATTTCGAGGCCATTCCGTTGAAGCTGGTGGATGGCGTTCCGGTGCTGCTGCGTGACGTTGCGCATGTGCAGATCGGACCGGAAATGCGCCGTGGCATCTCGGAGCTGGATGGCGAGGGTGAAGCGGTCGGTGGGGTGGTCATCCTGCGCAGTGGCAAGAATGCGCGATCCACCATTGCAGCGGTGCACGCGAAGCTGGATCAGCTCAAGGCAAGCCTGCCGAAGGGTGTCGAGATTGTTCCGACCTATGATCGCAGTGGGCTCATTGATCGCGCCGTGAAGAATCTGTCCCACAAGCTGATTGAAGAGTTCCTTGTCGTGGCGCTGGTCTGTGGCCTGTTCCTGTGGCACCTGCGGTCGTCGCTGGTTGCCGTGATCTCGTTACCGCTGGGTGTGCTGATCGCCTTTGCAGCAATGCGGTACCAGGGCATCAACGCCAATATCATGTCGCTGGGCGGCATTGCCATTGCCATCGGCGCGATGGTCGATGCGGCGGTCGTGATGATCGAGAACGCGCACAAGAAAGTCGAAGCGTGGCAGCAGGCCAATCCGGGGAGGAATCTTGCCGGTGAGCCGCGCTGGCAATTGATGACTGCCGCGGCGATCGAAGTGGGTCCCGCCGTGTTCTTCTCGCTGCTCATCATCACGGTGTCCTTCCTCCCAGTATTGACCCTGGAGGCCCAGGAAGGGCGTCTCTTCGGCCCGCTGGCACTGACCAAGTCCTACGCCATGGCCGCCGCGGCCGGTCTATCGGTGACCTTGGTGCCGGTGTTGATGGGTTCCGTAATCCGTGGGCGATTGCCAAGCGAATCCGCCAATCCCCTCAATCGACTGCTGGTCACTGTCTACCGGCCATTGCTCGAAGGGGTGTTGAAGTGGCCGCGGGCCACGCTTGCTGTCGCCGCCGCGCTGCTGCTAACGACGCTCTGGCCCTTGAGTCAGCTGGGCGGCGAGTTCCTGCCGCCGCTCGATGAGGGGGATCTGCTGTACATGCCCAGCGCACTGCCTGGCTTGTCTGCCCAGAAAGCGTCCGAGCTGCTGCAGCAGACCGATCGGATGATCAAGGCCGTGCCGGAGGTGGCGCGGGTGTTCGGCAAGGCGGGTCGTGCGGAGACGGCCACCGATCCTGCGCCGCTGGAGATGTTCGAGACCACCATCCAGTTCAGGCCCCGCGAACAGTGGCGCGCGGGCATGACACCCAGGAAGCTTGTGGAGGAACTGGACCGCGCCGTGCAGGTACCGGGGCTCACGAATATCTGGATTCCGCCGCTGCGCAACCGCATCGACATGCTGGCGACCGGCATCAAGAGCCC
The DNA here is from genome assembly GCA_030852845.1 of Pseudomonadota bacterium. Classification (GTDB taxonomy): domain Bacteria; phylum Pseudomonadota; class Gammaproteobacteria; order Steroidobacterales; family Steroidobacteraceae; genus ZC4RG30. The sequence goes on along the minus strand of JALYWF010000117.1, from coordinate 8,270 downwards.
CATCGGGATCAAGATTGCAGGAAGCGATCTCGGGGCGCTTGATCGGGTCGGCGTGGAGGTTGAGCGCATCGCGAAAGGCGTGCCGGGCGTGTCTTCCGCGCTGGCGGAGCGGCTGACCGGCGGGCGGTATGTCGATATCGACATAGACCGGCAAGCCGCGGCGAGATATGGCCTGAACATTGCCGATGTGCAATCCGTGGTATCCGGCCTGGTCGGTGGCGAGACGGTTGGCGAGACCGTGGAAGGGCTGGCGCGCTATTCCATCAGCTTGCGCTACCCGCGTGAATGGCGGGATTCCGTGCAGCGGCTGCAACAGTTGCCCTTTGTCACGCCGTCAGGCGCGCAGATCGCGCTGGGCATGGTGGCGGACATCCGCGTCAGCGACGGGCCGCCGATGCTCAAGAGTGAAAATGCGCGACCCAGCGCTTGGGTCTATGTAGATGTGCGGGGGCGTGATCTGGCGTCAACCGTGGCGGATCTGCGTACCGCCATTTCCCGCAACGTGACCCTGTCTCCCGGGATGAGCGTGAGCTACTCCGGGCAGTTCGAATTCCTGGAGCGCGCCAACGCGCGCCTGAAGCTGGTTGTGCCGGCGACACTGCTGATCATATTCGTGCTGCTGTATATGGCCTTCAAGCGATTCGACGAAGCCCTGCTGATCATGGCAACGCTTCCATTCGCGCTCATTGGCGGTGTGTGGTTCCTGTACCTGATGGGCTACAACCTGTCGGTTGCCACGGGAGTTGGATTCATTGCGCTCGCGGGGGTGTCTGCGGAATTCGGCGTCATCATGATTGTCTATCTGAAGCATGCCTGGGAGCAGCGGGTGGTGACGGGCCAGACTTCCGAAGAAGGATTGCTGGAGTCCATTCGCGAGGGGGCCGTGCTGCGCGTGCGGCCCAAGGCCATGACCGTGGCAGTAATCATCGCGGGGTTGTTGCCGATTCTGCTGGGCAGCGGCACCGGCAGCGAAATCATGAGCCGCATCGCGGCTCCCATGGTGGGCGGCATGATCACCGCGCCTTTGTTATCACTGTTTGTCATTCCGGCGGCATACCGACTGATGCGTCGCCGGAAAGTGTCGAGTTCGATGAGTCTGGAAATCAAAGAGGAGATCGTGACATGAAGTATTCTGTACTCGCCTTGGTTCTGAGCCTGATTGCAACGGGTGCTGCCACAGCGGCAGAGACGCCGGGCCGCAAAATGGAAGGCATGAATATGCCTGCCCCTCCGGCCGCGCAGACCAACCAGGGCGTTGGTGTTGTCAAGGTGATCAATGCGGCGCAGGGCACGGTGACGCTGGCGCACGAGCCGGTACCATCCTTGAAGTGGCCCGCGATGACCATGCCGTTCACGATTGCACCCGAGCTGGCCAAAGGCCTCCTGGTCGGCCAGAAAGTGAAGTTCGAGTTCACGACCAAGGGCATGAACGGAACAATTACGAAGATTGCGGTTGCGAAGTAGCTATCGATTGTCGAGTGTTGGTGGATAAGAAGGAGTCACGTCATGAGGATCATCACAATGGGCGCGCTTTGTGCAGCGGCCGTCGCGCTCAACGCCTGTTCACCGGCGGAGTCTTCTGATCCCCCGCCGGCGGCATCGAGCGCAGTTGTGGAGCCGGCGGCAATGAACGAAGCCGCCGACGTTGCTGCGATGGTGGCCGACCCGCGACTGGTCGTGGTGCACAAGAACGAGAGCTGCGGGTGTTGTCATTCGTGGGTGGAGCATCTGCAGAAGAGTGGCTTCCAGGTTCGAGTGCGCGATGTCAGCGATCTGGGTGGTATCAAGGAGCGCGTGGGTGTGCCGTATGGCATGGGTTCCTGTCACACCGCCCGGGTAGGCGGGTACTTCATCGAAGGACATGTGCCGGCGGCCGACATCGTGCGGTTGCTCGAACAGAAGCCCGATGCCAAGGGGCTGACGGTTCCCGGCATGCCTGCAGGGTCCCCCGGCATGGAACTGCCATCGGGCGAAGTGCAGCCCTATGACGTGCATTTGGTCGCGCGGGATGGTTCGACAACTGTGTACGAGCACCACGGCGAAGATTCACCTTCGGCGGGCAACAAGACAACTGGAGAGTTTTGAACATCAAGGCGAATGTATCGATGTCGATGTTGCTGGCCGCAAGCGGGGCCCAGGAAGGATTAAAATGAGAATGTGGTGAGCGCTACACCGGAAGACGTAGCGAATCCACCAAGAACAATAAATGCCAGCTTCAACCAGCCAGCTAGGTCCGGCATCGCGACAATGGCAGGCGCCTCGGAGATTGCGTTGTAGCGAACGTTCGCGGCCAACAGGGGGGGGGCGCAGGAAAGCGAAGTAGGTACCGAGAGGTATCAGCCCCGCCCCGCAGGTTCCCAAAGGCAGGGGAGACAAGTTCAAGCACGCAAACTGCATGAGGTCTTCTCGTCTTCCTTTCTCACGTATTGAACGGTGACCCATCAAGCCGTCAATGACGTGGGGACGGAACGACAGTTGCCGGTCCCATCCCCATATTGCGATTTGCCTACTTGCCCGGCTTCGGCTCAAATTGAGCATCCTGATGCTGCAGCATCTGATCCATCATCATTTGCATCATGTCCATCCTGGCTTGCATCGTCTGATGATCCATCATCTCGTGGTTCATCATGCCTTCGGCCTTTGGCGAACCACCTTGCGTGGTGGAGGGTGGGTTGGTCGCTCCCATCTTCATCCCCCCACTCATCATCCCGGCTTGTCCGCCGCTCATGCCGTGCATCAATCCCATTTGATCCTGCATGGCTTTGGAATGCTGCTGCAGAAGTTGCTGGCGCTCGGCTGGAGTCTTGCTCGCACGAATCTTCGCCATGAGATCCTGCATCTTCTTCATGTTGTCCTGCATTCGAGGCATGGCAGCTGGACCCACGGCTGGCGTCACGGGCTTGACCGCTGCCGGGGCTGCCGGTGGAGTCGCGCCTGGCGGGTGATGTCCCGCATGCTCGTCAGCTGGTGCCTGCGCGAGGGCAGGAGTGGTGCACAGCAATAGAGCTACAACGGAACTTGTCACAGCGAAGTTCTTCACAGCCTTCTCCTTGATGTCAGCGATGCCCATTGGGAGGGCAGTCGGGATTATGCACCCATGCCGTGAGCATAAGCATGTCGTCGTGCCGCAACGGCCGGATTCAAGCGTTCGGGCATTTGACTCTGGACATAACTCCAGACTCTATAATCCTTGTACCAACCAAACCTGCGAGCCCCCAAGTCATGAGTCCCACCGCAAATCAGACATCACTCTCGATGACGATCGGCAAGCTGTCCAAGGCAACAGGCGCCACAATCGATACCATCCGGTTCTACGAGCGGGCCGGATTGCTGCCGAAGCCGGCGAGGACCGCATCGGGATATCGCAAGTATTCGAGAGAGGACGAATTGCGGCTCGGGTTCGTCGCGCGAGCGCGCCACCTGGGCTTTTCTCTCGATGAAGTCGGTGAGATGTTGCGATTACGCACATCGCGTACGGGTGGAGTTGCACGTGTCCGGACACTCGCACAGAAGAAACTCGCGCTCGTTGAGAGCAAGCTTGCCGAGCTGGAGCAGCTGCGAACCGCACTGAAGGCCCTCGTGGGTGCGTGCCCCGGGGGTGGTGCGCCGGAGTCCTGCCCCATTCTCAATGCATTCAATGGCAAGGAGCAAGAATGAAGACCAGCGGAGCGTCCGGCTGTCACAGCCATAACAGTCCGGCAGCACCTCAGTCGCAGTACGTGGATCCAGTGTGCGGGATGAAGGTGCATGCCGATTCGCATAAGCACGTCAGCCACAAGGGCGCGGACTTTTACTTCTGCAGCACGCGCTGCATGTCGCGATTCAGTGCAGATCCCATGCATTTCCTGAGCGAGGCCGAATCTGCACGGCCACAGATTGTCCCGGAGGAAGTTCCCGCCGGAACAATCTATACCTGTCCGATGCATCCAGAGGTCCGCCAGGATCATCCTGGCGACTGCCCGAAATGCGGCATGGCGCTGGAACCGGAAATGCCTGGCCTCGAGGATGAGGAGAACCCCGAACTGCGCGCCTTTGCGCGGCGTTTCTGGTGGACATTGCCGTTGACTGCGGTGGTATTCGTGCTGGCGATGTTTGGGCATCGCCAGCAGTGGATGGACATGCGTGTGCAGAGCTGGGTGGAGCTGATCCTGTCGCTGCCGATTGTGCTGTGGGCCGGATTCCCGTTCTTTGCGCGCGGCTGGCGTTCTGTTCTCAATCGCAGTCCGAACATGTGGACACTGATTGGACTCGGGACGGGTGCTGCCTTTGCCTACAGCGTGGTGGCAACTGTCGCGCCGCAGTTGTTTCCGGCCTCATTTGTGTCGATGGGTCGAGTCGCCGTCTACTTCGAGGCGGCGGCTGTGATCATCTCCTTGACGCTGCTGGGGCAGGTTCTGGAGCTCAAGGCGCGCTCGCAGACCTCTGCTGCCATCAAGTCCCTGCTCGGGTTGGCGCCGAAAACGGCGCGCAGAATACGTGCGGATGGCGTCGAGGAGGATGTGCCACTGGCCCAGATCCATGGCGGTGACCATCTGCGGGTGCGACCTGGCGAGAAGGTTCCCGTAGACGGCGTCGTAACGGAGGGGGGCAGCGCCGTCGATGAGGCGATGGTCACTGGCGAGCCGGTACCCGTGACCAAACGCATCGGTGACAAGTTGATAGGGGCGACCCTCAACACAACCGGCGCGCTGGTCATGCGCGCGGAGCGAGTGGGTTCTGCGACCGTGCTTTCCCAGATTGTGCAGATGGTCGCGCAGGCCCAGCGATCCAGAGCACCCATGCAGAGGATGGCGGATGTCGTTGCGGGCTATTTCGTCGTGGCTGTCGTGGGTATTGCGGTCGCGACCTTGCTGGTATGGGGCTTTTTTGGGCCGGAGCCGAGATGGGTATTCGGCCTGATCAATGCGGTCTCGGTTCTGATCATCGCCTGTCCCTGCGCATTGGGTCTCGCGACGCCGATGTCCATCATGGTGGCCACGGGGCGCGGCGCGACGCAGGGCGTGCTGTTCCGCGATGCGGCTGCCATCGAAAATCTGCGCAAGGTCGACACGTTGATCATCGACAAGACGGGAACCCTGACCGAGGGGCACCCGGCCTTTGATCGGGTCGTGCCTGCTCCGGGCTTCGCGGTGGAAGAGGTGCTCAGGCTTGCGGCCAGTCTGGACCAGGGCAGTGAGCATCCGCTGGCAGAGGCAATCGTGCGTGCGGCTCGCGAGCAAGGATTGAACATCGAGAAGTCAGAGGACTTTCAGTCCCTGTCCGGTATCGGGGTAAGCGGCAAGATTGCAGGGCGTGCGATCGCGCTGGGCAACACGGCACTGATGCATCAGACGGGCGTCGCGGTGGAGAGCCTGATGCCACAAGCCGAGGCATTGCGCGCCGAAGGCGCCAGCGTGATGTACCTGTCGGCCGATGGAGTGCTTGCGGGCCTGTTGGCCGTTTCCGACCCGGTAAAGCAGAGCACCCCCGAAGCGTTGGAGACGCTCAGAAGTGCTGGGTTGCGCATAGTGATGGCGACGGGCGATGGATTGACCACCGCCAGATCGGTCGGGGCGCGCCTGGGCATCACGGAGGTACATGGCGAGGTGAAGCCGGCCGACAAGCTGAAGCTGGTGGAAGCCCTCCAACAGGAGGGTCGCATTGTTGCCATGGCGGGAGATGGCATAAACGACGCACCCGCGCTGGCCAAGGCAGATGTGGGCATCGCCATGGGTACGGGCACCGACGTGGCCATGAACAGCGCGCAGGTGACGCTGGTCAAAGGCGATCTGCGCGGGATTGCCACCGCACGTGCGCTCTCTCTCGCCACAGTCCGAAACATGAAGCAGAACCTGCTGTTTGCATTCCTGTACAACGCCTTGGGAATCCCCATTGCAGCAGGAGTGCTGTATCCGATAACAGGTTGGCTGCTTTCGCCGTTGATCGCAGCCCTGGCAATGAGCTTCAGCTCGGCATCGGTAATCGGCAATGCACTGCGCTTGCGCAACGCAGACCCGCGAAAGAATCACGGCAAGTGAGTCAAGGAACATTTCCACAGCATTACCTGAGCGAGGCGAGCGTCGCTGCCACGCCGGAATTGCTGTTTGCGTTTCTGGATGATCACGCGCGCTTGACTCGCCATATGGAACGGCCGTCGTTGATGATGGCGGGGGGCGTGTTTCATGTCGAAACAGACGATTTGCACGGAAGGGGCGTCGGAGCAGAGATTCGCATGTCTGGAGCAGTGCTCGGAGTAGACCTGTGGGTGAAGGAGGTGGTGACGGAATATCTCCCACCGTATTCGAAAACATGGGAAACGCGGGGGGAGCCCCGCCTTCTGGTCATTGGTCCGTATCGAATGGGATTCGTCATTTCACCGCGGGTCGGCGGGTCGTTGGTGAAAGTATTCATCGACTATCGATTGCCGGAACGTGGATGTTCAAGGCTGTTCGGTAGGCTACTCGGCGATTCATACGCCGGATGGTGCACGCGGCGCATGACTCAGGATGCCGTCGAATCGTTTCGGATCGCAACGGTCTCCTGATCGGTCGCGGGTGCGAACCGGCACCTCATTTATCGCAATAACGGGAGGTGTCGGGTCACGTCGGAAATGTCATCGTGAACCGCGTCAGACCGCCCTCTGACGTGACGCTGACCGTTCCGCCATGGGCCTCGACAATCGCGCGGGTAATCGACAGGCCCAGTCCGGCGCCGTCAGTATCTGGATGGCTTCTGGCCGAGTCCGCGCGGAAGAAGCGATCGAACAGACGGGGAAGAAGTGCGGGATCCACATCTTCCCCCGGATTCTGTACCGAAACGACCGTGGAAGCGGGTGTTACGGCGATGTCGACCTGAACGACGCCTCGCGCCTTTGTATGGCGCAAGGCGTTCGACAGCAGATTGCTCAGTGCCCGACGAATCATCAGCCGGTCACCGAGGATCTGTGCGTCGCCGGCAAGCACCAGCGACACGCCCTTTCCCTCAGCGACAGCATCATAGAAATCGAAGAGCGCTCTGACCTCTTGCGCCACCGGGAACCGCTCCTGATGTGGCAGCGCTGCGCCACGCTCGGTTTTCGCCAGAAACAGCATGTCTGCGATCATGCGCGCCAATCGCTGGAATTCCTCCGCGTTCGAGGCAAGAATGTCACGGTAGGTGTCCGGATCCCGCTCGCTGGAGAGCGCAACCTGCGTCTGGGTGAGCAGGTTGCTGATCGGTGTGCGCAGTTCGTGCGCAAGATCAGAGGAAAACTCGGAGAGACGCTGGAAGTCTGCCTGCAGTCGGTCGAGCATCCGGTTCAGTTCTCGAGCCAGATCGGCCATTTCAATCGGCACGGCTTCAATCGGCATGCGTTCATCGATCTGCGTGCCGGAGACCACTGCCGCGCGCGAACGCATGGCCCGCAGTGGCGCCAGCCCTTGATGCGCGGCCAGCCAGCCCAGGAAGCCGATCAGCACGGTGGCGGCCGCGGCATAAATGGCCAGCGTGCGCCACAGTTCGTCCCTGAAGTTGGAGTGATGCACGGTGTCCAGTGCAACGAACGCGTTCAACCTGTCGCGTGATCCTTCGCCTAGTGAGATCGATATGCCCAAGCCACGATACTCACGCTGGGTGTCGTGCCATGCCTGCAACGTTGCGGATTGTGCGTTCGTTCCTGGCGCAGTCGCCGGTGAAGGCGGCTGAAAACCTGTGGATCTGAATAGCTCTCCGCCGTTCTGGTCCTGAACGAGCGCGAACAGGCCGTGATGATGGCTCAGGGATTCAGCCAGCCGGTCCCGTGTTTCCGCCGGTGTCGGGGAAGACAGGAGGATGGATTCGATCAGGTGCAGTTTGTCCTGCAGCGCCATGCGATCCAGTTCCTCGAAGTGCCGGTCCGCAGCCCGGACGAACACGATGCCCAGGCCCATGACTACTGCCGCGGCGACGGTGGTGAAGAGCACCGTGAGGCGGGCAGTGAGAGACAGGGATCGGAGCATTCAGGCGTCTTCCGGTTGTTCGAGCACATACCCCATGCCGCGCACCGTGCGGATGAGTTTGAGCTCGTGGTGCTCGTCGACCTTGATGCGCAACCGGCGCACGGCGACATCGACGACATTGGTATCGCTGTCAAAGTTCATGTCCCAGACCTGCGAGGCAATGAGGGAGCGCGGCAGGACTTCACCCTGCCGACGCATCAACAGCTCGAGCAATCCGAACTCCTTGGCCGTGAGATCGATCCGCTGCCCGGCGCGGGACGCACGCCGGCGCATCAGATCAAGCTCTAGGTCTGCGACCCGGAGCAACGTCGGCTC
>JALYWF010000120.1 GCA_030852845.1 Pseudomonadota bacterium | reverse complement strand
CCGGGAGGCGGCATCTTCCCGGCAAGGACTGCTGGAGCAATCCATGTCCCGCACTTCGCGCGTGCGCCGACTCTCACTTGAGCAAGCCGCCTACCTGGGCGGAATCATTGACGGCGAAGGCACCGTCACTCTGACCCGGGTGCACGCCAACGAAAGCCGAAGGCTGGTCGTCAGCATTGCCAATACCGAACTGGAACTCCTGCAACATGTGCACGAGGTGATCGGCGCGGGCAAGATCACGCGCAAGCGCGTCACGAGCGTCCGGCACTCGGCCTCGTATCACTATTTCATTTCCTGCGCGCAGGCACTGACACTGCTGGAACAGGTGGCGCCGTACCTTCGCACATACAAGCGTGATCGGGCGCACCTCGCGCTGCTGCATTACCGGGCGCTCACCCCGCGAAATGGCAGGTACTCCCCGGAACTGCGCCTGGCGAGACTCCGGTTCGAAAGCGCATTTCTTGCCACCCTGCCTAAGGACTCTGCCCGAAACGGCTGGCGCCTGCCTGTCTCCGAGGACCGGGCCAACTAATCCAGCGGGCGGAACTTTGCCGAGTTGCGTGCCATCAGGCGCAGCAGCAACGGCGATGGCAGAAGCTTCGCCGCCAGGGTGACGGCCTTGTAGCGCCAGCCTGGCACCGCGAGCACCTGGCCTCGTGCCAGCGCATCGATGCCCACGCGCGCCACGTCGTCCGCGTCGAGCCAGATCCACGAAGGCATGCCGTCCATCATGGCGCGAGCTCCACTCACGTCGTGGAACTCCGAGCGCGTAAAGCCCGGGCAGAGCGCGGTGGCATGCACACCACGGTCGGCGTTCTCCAGCGCCAGCGATTCGCTGAATCGCACCATGAATGCCTTGGCCGGTGCATACAGCGTCTGGCCATCCGCACCGGGGACGAGTGCCGCCACCGAAGCCACATTGAGGATGCCGCCATGACCATGCGCGCGGATATCCGGCAGCAATCGCCAGGTCAGCTCACTCACCGCGCCGATCATTACCTGCAGGAAGGCCGCATGTGTCGGCCAGTCGCTGCGCAGATAGCGCCCCGACACGCCATAGCCGGCGTTGTTGACCAGCACGCGCACCTGCAGGCCACGGCGATGGATGTCCTCCACCAGCGCGGCAGGTGCCGCCGCATCGGCCAGGTCAGCAACGATCACCTCCACCGGCACGCCGGCACGCAGCTCGAGCGCCAGTTGCTGCAGGCGCGCCTCGCGCCGCGCCGTGAGTATCAGCGGCACGCCTCGACGTGCGTACTCGCGCGCTATCGCAGCACCGATGCCACTGGAAGCGCCGGTGACCAGTGCGTGGCCGCTGTGTGGGCTGGTTGGCATCATGCGGATGATAGTCCGCCTGTAGGCCGAGTCGGACGCCATGAGGGGCGCATGACACCGGGCAATGGCGCTAGCATCCTCCGCATGAACCATCACGGAGAACAAACATGAACTGGCTCATCGTGATTCTCGTCGGTGCACTGGTCGGCTGGGTCGCCAGCCTGATCATGAAGACCGATGCCCAGATGGGAGCCATTGCCAACATCCTGGTGGGCATCGTGGGTTCGGCACTGGGATTCTGGGTTGCCGGTGCGCTGGGCGTTGCAGCCAGCGGTGGCATCGTGCGCTTCCTCATCGCGCTGGCCGGCGCGGTGCTGCTGATCTTCCTGCTGCAGATACTGGGTGTGTTCGGCGGGCGCCGGGCCTGAAACCCCAGACAGGCGCTGTCCCGGCGCCGGGCTTACGGACCCCAGTAAACCTCGGCCTCGGGATGTTGCAACGCCAGCAGCGCAGTCACCGGCCAGTGGCCGGCCGAACCTTCGCGGGAAGGCTGGGCGAGCACCTCGTGCTTGGCCCTCCCACCGGCCAGCAGGAACAGGCGGCGCGTCTGGCGCAGTGCCGCCAGATTCAGCGAGATCCTTGACGCGGGCGCCGCAGGCGCAAGCATGGCCACGCAGCCGGGCCGGCCATCCGGATCCAGTGCCCGCCCCAGTTGCGGATTATCGGGGAACAATGAGGCGAAATGACCGTCCTCGCCCATTCCCAGCACCACGGCATCAAGGGGCCATGACATTTCCTGCAGCGACTGCCAGACGGAATTCACTGCCTCACCCGCAGTTGCCGTGCCGTCGTACAAGGGAAAAAAGCGCGCCGCCCCCGCCCGCCCCTGCAGCAGTTCCGCCCGCAGCAGCCGGGCATTGCTCGCGGCATCCTCCTCCGGCACCCAGCGCTCATCGGTGAGCGTGACTGACACGCGGGCCCAGTCCAGCGATGCGTCGCGCAATGCCCTGAACAGCGGCACCGGCGTACGACCGCCTGCCACGGCCAGGCTCGCCGCCCCGCGCGCAGCCAGCCCGTGCCGCAAGGCTGCGATGACCTCGTCCGCCAATGCCGCTGCCGCCCCGGGCAGGTCATGGTGGCGGAAGAGGATCAACCCTCGCCGCTCCACTCGAAGCCGTCGCGGCTGATCAGCGCGCTGGCCGTCGCCGGCCCCCAGCTGCCTGCGGTGTAGAGCTTGGGTGCCCGGTCATGCTGCTGCCAGCCACGGCGGATGGGATCGATCCAGCCCCAGGCCGCATCCAGCTCATCGCGTCGCATGAACAGCGTGAGGTTGCCCTTGATGATGTCGGTGAGCAGGCGCTCATAGGCATCCAGCTGCCGCACCTTGAAGCTGCCGGCGTAGTCCAGCGACAGGTCCACCGGCTTCAGCAGCATGGTCTCGCCAGGACTCTTCGCGTGCACGGTGAGCGTGATGGCATCGCGCGGCTGCAGCGCGATGGTGAGGCGGTTCGGACTGCGGCCGGAAGACTCGAAGATGGCATGCGGCACATCCTCGAAGGTGATCACGATCTCGCTGAGCTTCTCCTGCAGGCGCTTGCCAGTACGTAGGTAGAAAGGCACACCGGCCCAGCGCCAGGTATCGATCTCGGCCTTCAACGCCACGAAGGTCTCGGTGGTGGAGTCGGCAGGCACGCCCTCCTCCTCCATGTAACCGGGTACGGGCTTGCCGGCGGCAGCCCCGGCCTTGTACTGGCCGCGCACGGTCTTGGCCAGTACGTCGGTGCCGGCGATGGGACGCAGCGCACGCAACACCTTGAGCTTCTCGTCGCGCATGGCGTCTGCCTGGCTGCTGGCCGGCGGTTCCATTGCGATGATGCACAGCAGCTGCAGCAGGTGGTTCTGCACCATGTCGCGCAGCGCGCCGGTCTGGTCGTAGAACGGACCGCGCCCCTCCACGCCAAGGGTCTCGGCCACGGTAATCTGCACATGGCGGATGCGGCCACGCTTCCACAGCGGCTCGAACAGCGCATTGCCGAAGCGCAGCGCCAGCAGGTTCTGTACGGCCTCCTTGCCGAGGTAATGGTCGATGCGGAAGATCTGCGACTCGCTGAAATGTGCGGCCACATGCTGGTTGATCTGCGTCGCGGAGGCGAGGTCCTGCCCCAGCGGCTTCTCCAGCACGATGCGCGACTGCGGCGTGGCAAGGCCTGCGGAGCCGATCGCATCGCTGATGCCCATGAACAGCGTGGGCGCTGTCGAAAGGAAGAAGATGCGCGTGACCTGCTCACGACCGCGCAGGAACCCGGCCAGTGCGGCGAAGCTCTCCGGCCGCCCTGCATCCACCGCGAGGTAATGCAGGTGGGCGGCAAAGCCCGCCCACTTCATTTCATCGAAACTCTCGGCGGCGTACTGCCGGCAGCTCTGCGCGACCTCGGCCTGGTAAGCCTCGCGGGAGCGCTCGCCCCTGGCGATGCCGGCGATGCGCGCGCCAGGCGGAAACTGGCCCGCCACGAAGCGGCGATACAGTGCCGGCAGCAGCTTGCGCATCGCAAGGTCTCCGGTACCGCCGAAAAGGGCCAGGTCGAAATCCTGCAATGTTTCCATCGCTGCATTCTGCGTCAGCGGATGGAGCATGGACAACCGCGCTGCGCTCGCCCAGTATGCGTGTCATGAGCACGTCGCGTGCCCAGGCACATCCAACTGTTGTAGACGTCACCCGGCGCATCTTCGAGCGCAGCCGAGCCAGCCGCACGCAATACCTGCAGCGCATGCATGCTGCCCGCCACGATGGCACCGCACGCGCACGCCACGGCTGCGCCAACCTCGCCCACGGTTTCGCCGGCGCCGGCCCCGACAAGACAGCGCTGCGCAGCTCGCCCTGGCCCGACATAGCCATCGTCTCGGCCTATAACGACATGCTTTCGGCGCACAGGCCCTACGAGCGTTATCCACCGCTGATCCGCGCGGCCGCGCGCGATGCCGGTGCTGTCGCGCAGTTCGCCGGCGGCGTGCCGGCAATGTGCGATGGCGTCACCCAGGGCCCCGACGCCATGGACCTGTCGCTATTCAGCCGCGACACCATCGCCATGGCCACCGCCATCGCGCTGTCGCACAACATGTTCGACGCCGCGCTGCTGCTGGGCATCTGCGACAAGATCGTGCCGGGCCTGTTCATCGGCGCTGCCGCCTTTGGCCACTTGCCGGTGCTGTTCGTGCCGGGCGGCCCGATGCCTTCGGGCATCCCCAATCCCGAGAAGTCCCGCGTCCGCAACCTCTATGCACAGGGCAAGGCCACGCGCGAGGAATTGCTGGAAGCCGAAGCTGCCAGCTACCACGACGAGGGCACCTGCACCTTCTACGGCACGGCCAACAGCAACCAGATGATGATGGAGGTGATGGGCCTGCATCTGCCCGGCGCCGCCTTCGTGCCCCCGCACTCCCCGCTGCGCGATGCGCTCACAATCGAGGCCACGCGCCGCGCCGCGCAGCTCAGCGGTCCGGCCGGCGGCACGCTGACCATGGCTCAGATGATCGACGAGCGCAGCGTGGTCAATGCCATCGTCGGCCTGATGGCCACCGGCGGTTCCACCAACCACACCATCCACCTGGTGGCGATGGCCCATGCAGTGGGCATCCAAATCAACTGGGATGATTTCAACGATCTCTCGGCCGTCGTGCCGCTGCTGGCGCGCATCTATCCCAACGGCAAGGCCGACGTGAACAATTTCCATGCCGCCGGCGGCATGGCCTTTCTCGTGCGTGAGCTGCTCGACGCAGGGCTGCTGCACGAGGACATCGCCACCGTTTTCGGAGGCGGGCTGCGCGCCTACGCCCGTGAACCCTCGCTGGGTGATGCGGGCCTCACCTGGCGTGATGCGCCCGCACAGAGCCGGGATACCGAGGTGCTGCGCGGCATGGCCGATGCGTTCAGCCCCGAAGGAGGATTGAAGCTGCTGCGCGGCAACCTCGGGCGCGCCGTCATCAAGGTCTCGGCCGTAAGGGCGGAGCACCAGGTCGTGCAAGCACCGGCGCTGGTGTTCACCAGCCAGCAGCAGGTGCTGGACGCATTCCGCGCCGGACAGCTGGCGCGCGATGTGGTGGTGGTGCTGCGCGGCCAGGGACCGCGCGCCAACGGCATGCCGGAACTGCACAAGCTCACGCCGGCCCTGTCGGTGCTGCAGGCACAGGGCCATCACGTGGCACTGGTCACCGACGGCCGCATGTCCGGCGCCTCCGGCGTCGTGCCCTCTGCCATCCATGTCAGCCCGGAAAGTACCTGCGGCGGCCCGCTGGGCCGGGTGCGCGACGGCGATCTGATCCGCCTGGATGCGCCGGCCGGCCGGCTCGAGGCGCTCGTGGACGCAGCCGAATTCGCCGCACGGACGGTCGACAGCAGGCCCGCGCCCGACAGTCACCAGGGCTCCGGCAGGGAACTGTTCGCCACCTTCCGCGCCCATGCCACCGATGCCGAATCCGGCGCGAGAGCCTGCAATCCATGAACGACGCACTCCTGGCCATCCTGCGCCGCGCGCCCGTGATCCCGGTGATCGTGCTGGAAGATGCGCAACAGGCCGCACCGCTGGCCGAGGCATTGGTCGCCGGCGGCCTGCCGGTGCTCGAAGTCACGTTGCGCACGCCCGTGGCGCTGCAGGCGGTGAAGCTGATGCGACAGGCCGTGCCCGATGCCGTGGTTGGCGTCGGCACCCTCACCACAGCGCAGCAGTTCACTGCCGCCCGCGACGCCGGCGCGCAGTTCGGTGTCTCGCCGGGTTTCACGCCGGCCCTCGCCACTGCGGCGGCGGGTTCCGGCCTGCACTGGCTGCCGGGCGTGATGACTCCCACCGAGGTATTGCAGGCGCAGGCGCAGGGGTACAGCCTCTGCAAACTGTTTCCCGCGCAGCAGGCCGGTGGCACGGACATGCTCAGGGCTTTGCACGCCATTCTTCCTGGCGTGCGCTTCTGTCCCACCGGCGGCATCTCGCGCAGCAATGCCGCCGAATACCTCGCACTCCCCAATGTGGTCTGCGTGGGCGGTTCGTGGGTGGTGCCGCGTGACCTGGTCTGCAAGAGGGACTGGGCCGCGATCCAGGCACTGGCCGGCGAGGCGGCAGCGCTGCCCCGGGGCCGGTGCTGAACTCAGGCGGAGACGGCCTGGTCGGCCTCTTCGGCGGGCACGCCCGCCTGGCCGCGTGCCGCCTGCAAGGCGTCGAGGTCGCTTTCCAGCAGCTGGAAAATCCGCTGCGCCACCTTCACCACGGTGCGGCGCTCATCAGGTGTCATCAACTCGATGAGCCGCAGCTGGTCCCGTTGTGCCTGCGGCATGATGCGCCCATGCACGTCGCGCCCTTCGGCCGTGATGAACACATGGAAGCGCCCTGCGCCGGAACGCTCGCCCTCGGTGCCTGCGTTCGCCGGCAGCATCGCGGTGGCGACCAGGCCCTTGCCCTGTGCGATGCGCAGCGCGCGGCTCACCTGCGCCTTGTCCATCGCGGTCAGCTCGGCGATGCGCGCGAAGCGGATGGGCGAGAACTCGGCAACCGTGGACAGCAGCCGCCATTCCGGCATCGACAGGCCCCAGGGATCCAGGTACCGGTGCACCAGGGCCTGCTTCACGCCCGCCGCCAGACTCATCAGGTGGAATGCCGGAAAGTCATGGAAGCGCAGCCGCTCGCCCCGCACCCCCGGAGATATCCAGTTCCTCGCCGTCTCCTCCCAGTTCATCCTGTCTTCCCTTGTTCGTGTGTCGAATTGATTTTTGTCAGGAACGAATCTAATCCCTCCGCAAAACGAACTCCATCTCCGATCACCTTGCAGTTATGACTGTCCCGCCTGACGAGCCCGGGAAAAACACATCACAGGAAGTGACCCGCCTGCGCGAGGCCTACCGCCGCACGACCTACCGCGTATGGGCGCCGGGGGCACAGTTGCAGCTGCGCGCAGGCAAGCCTGACGCAGCCCTCGCTAAACTGCTCCGCGAAGCCTGGGTGCAGGGAGCCGCATTGCTTACGGCGTGGAATCCCGGCAGCAGGCGCTGCACACGGGAGGAGAATGAATCGGCGCAGCAGCGCCTGATCGAGGAACTGGCACAGGCCGGCCATCCCTGCCTGCGCGCGCGCAATGAACCGGATGCCGCCGGCGGCACCGGTGAAGACTGGACGGAAGAAAGCGTGCTGGCGCTGGATCTCACATTGCCAGCTGCCCGTGCGCTGGCATTGCGCTACGGACAGTTGGCCTTCCTGTGGATCGACGCGCGCGCCACGCCGCAGCTGGTGATGGCTGCGGCGGGCGATTAGCGCAGCCCTCAGCCCTTGCGGGCCTCGGCCCAGGCGGCAAAGCTGCCACCGGACGCGGCCAGCTCGCTGAGCAGCTTCGCCGGCTGCCAGTCACGCGCCACGCCGACATGCGCGTACTTCTTCAGGCCCGCAACCACCGTATCCAGGCCGATCTGGTCGGCGTAGAACATCGGGCCGCCGCGCCGCCGCGGGAAGCCGTAGCCGGAGGTGTAGACCACGTCGATGTCACCGGGCCGCAGCGCCACACCTTCCTCGAGCAGCTTCGCGCCTTCATTGATCATCGCGTAGATGCAGCGCTCAGTGATCTCCTGGCGCGACGGCGGCGTGGCACGCGCCACACCCAGCTTGCGACCTTCCTCGGCCAGCAGCTTCAGCGCCTCATCATGACGCAGCCGCTCGCGCGAGCCCGCCTCGTAACGGTAATAGCCCTTGCCGGACTTCTGTCCCAGCCAGCCCTGGTCGAACAGCACCTGCGAGGCGCGGTAGAACGTGGGATCGTCCGTGGGCACCTGGTCGGGGTTGGCGCGACGCACCTTCACGCCCACGTCCACGCCGGCCATGTCGTACACGGCCAGGATGCCCATGGCCATGCCGAATTCCTCCAGCGCGCCGTCCACGTCGGCCGGGTCGGCACCTTCCAGCACCATGCGCTCTGCCTCGCGGCCATAGGGATCCATCATGCGGTTGCCGATGAAGCCGTAGCTGACCTTCGACAGCACGCCCACCTTCTTCAGCTTCTTGGCCAGCGCAAAGGCAGTGGCCAGCACCTCGTTGGTGGTGCTGTTCGTGCGCACGATCTCCAGCAGGCGCATCACGTTGGCGGGGCTGAAGAAGTGCAGGCCAACCACGTCGCCGGGGCGCTTCGTCGCTGTGCCGATCTCGTTGATGTCGAGCGTGGAGGTGTTGGTGGCGATGATGCCGCCCGGCTTCATCACGCGGTCCAGTTCACTGAAGATCTTCTTCTTCAGCGCCATGTCCTCGAACACCGCCTCGATGGCGAGGTCGACGCCGGAGAGGTCATCGTACTTCGTGGTGGGCGTGATCAGGCCCATGCGCTTCTCGACGTCCTGCGGGCTCATCTTGCCGCGCTTGACGCTCACGTCGTAGTTCTTGCGGATGGTGGCGAGGCCGCGATCGAGCGCAGCCTGGTCCACGTCCACCAGCTTCACGGCGATGTCGGCATTGGCGAAGGCCATGGCGATGCCGCCGCCCATGGTGCCCGAGCCGATCACGGCGCAGCTCTTGATCTCCCGCGGCTTGTCGGCGGCGGACACGCCCGGCACATCGGCCACGCGGCGCTCGGCGAAGAACAGGTGGCGCATCGACTTGGATTCAGGCGTCGACAGCGAGCCATCGCTCAGCGCTTCCTCGACGGCCTGGCCACGGGCGAACGGCAGCTCCCAGGACGCACGCACGGCGGCGATGTCCAGCTCCGGGGTGATCATGCCGCGGTGCTGCTTGGCAGCCTGGGCACGGAAGGTGGCGATCTCCTCCTCGCTCAGTGGAGTCACCTTGGCATCGCAGGCACGGCGCGGGCCCTTGCCGGCGGCGACCAGCTGCTTCGCATAGGCAATGGCTGCAGTGCGCGGATCCCCTTCAAACACCTCATCGACCAGGCCCAGCGCCTTGGCGTCGGCGGCGCCCACCGGACGGCCGTCCAGGAACATCGACAGGGCCTTGGAGGCACCGATAAGGCGCGGCAGGCGCTGCGTGCCCACGGCTCCGGGCACCACGCCCAGGGTGATCTCGGGGAAGCCCAGCTTGGCCCCCTGCTCGGCGATGCGGTAATGGCAGGCCAGGGCCAGCTCCACACCGCCGCCCAGGGCGGTGCCGTGCAGGGCCACCACGACCGGCTGCGGCAGCTGTTCGAGTTCGACCAGCACATTGCGCAGCAGGGGCAGCGCCATGGTGCCGCCGAATTCACCGATGTCGGCGCCCGCGATGAAGGTACGGCCGGCGCCGTAGACCGCCACGGCCTTCACGCTGCTGTCCTGGGCCAGCTGGCGGACGGCGTCGAGCAGGCCGCGACGCATGGCGGCGGAAATGGCGTTGACGGGCGGGTTATCTACCGTGATGACGGCAATGCCGTTCTCGACGGCGAGGCTGATGGGCTGGCTCAAGACCTGGACACTCCTGCAATGATGGAAAGCGGCGGGCCGGGCAGCAGCCCGCCCCGCGGCAGGGGTCGCATTCTAGTGCAAACCCGCCGGCAGGCCATGCCCGCGGGCGCCCGGGCAGGCCCGGGAGGGCCCTTATGTCCGGTTCTGCAGGTCCGCGGCCAGCATTTCGTACAGGCGCCGCCCGATGTCGGCCATCATGCGCCGCTCTTCGGGGGTCATCAGCTCCACCAGCTTCAGCTGCGAGCGCTGCGCCTGCGGCATCACCTTCTCGTAGGCCTCGCGGCCCTTGCTGGTGATGCTCACCATCACGCGCCCGATGGAGGAGACGGAAGTCTCCGCGCTGCGCCGCTCCAGAGGCATCACCTCTGCCTCCACCAGGCCCTTGCCCTGTGCAGTGCGCAGGGTGCGGCTGATCTGGCCCTTGTCCATCAGCGTGAGGGAGGCGATGTGTGCGAAGGGCACCGGCTGGCCACCCACCAGCGTGGTCAGCAGTCGCCACTCCGGCACCGAGAGATTCGCCGGCTCGAGGCAGGCGCGGCTCACGCTGGCCTTGGCGAGGTTGGCGATGGTCATCAGGTGAAACGTGGGGAAGTCCTGGAAGCGCAGGTTTTCACCTTCCCTTCCCGGATCCAGCCACGACTGGAGAATGGAATTCCAGTCCTGGATCACGTGCAGGGCACCGAAGACGCTCCCGGCGATGCGATCACTTCAGGAACGACGCTCCCGATTGCGCAACCAAGCGACATTGGCCCGGCATTTTGCGCACGCACCATCTGGAAGCCTCCCTGCTGTCGGACATGCGCTGTCCTTGCTGCGATGCAGAATCCAGAGAAATTCTACAGGCGCCCGCCGGAATTGCTACGGGGTTGACGAGTCAATTTTGATGTCGCGACCTGGTGTCACCCCGGATCCCGGTAAACGTTGCAGCTGCTTCATATGAAAGCGCGCGTCAACTGTGCACGCGGTCCGATGTTGCCGGCGATTACTGCCCGTTGCCGCTGGCGTTGGGATGAAACAGCTGCTGGCCTTCCACGCGGAACGCAGCTATTGCCGCCTGGCCTTCTGGCGAAAGCAGGAAGTCGATGACACGCTGGCCGGCGGCGGCCTTCACGTGCGGATGCTTTGCTGGATTCACGAGGATCAGTCCGTACTGGTTGAACAGGCGCGTGTCGCCTTCGACCACGGCCTGCAATGATCCCTTGTTGCGAAAGCTGATCCAGGTGCCGCGGTCGGTTAGCACATAGGCATTGCCTGCAGAGGCCATGTTCAGCGCCGGCCCCATTCCCTGCCCCACCGAGCGGTACCAGCGATCGCGTGCCGGATCCACTGTAATGCCCGCCGCAGTCCACAGCCGCAGTTCCGCCTGGTGCGTTCCGGAGCGGTCGCCGCGCGACACGAAGGGAAACTGTCCGCGCGCGATCGCCCGCAGCGCGGCGGCCACGTCCCGGCTGCCACGGATGCCGGCCGGATCGGCAGCAGGCCCGACGATGAGGTAGTCGTTGTACATGACGGGGTGGCGTGCCACGCCGGAACCCTCAGCCACAAAGCGCTGCTCGGCCTCCGGGTCGTGCACGAACACCACGTCGGCATCACCGCGTCGGGCGGTGTCCAGGGCCTGCCCCGTTCCCTGCGCCACCACCTTCAGTTCGACCCCGGTGCGTGCGCGCACAATGGGCAGCAGGTAACCGAAGAGGCCGGAGTCCTGTGTCGAGGTGGTGGATGCCACGACGATGGTTTCCGGCGCCGCAGCCGGCAGCACACAGGCCAGCAGCAGCGACACGACTCCACATACACCCTTCATCAGCGACCTTCTGCGCATGTTTTCCCCAGGAAGTTCAGACCAGCAGCTGGCCGGCAACGAAACGGCGCGCCTCTTCCGTGACCGGTTCGTGGAACAACTGCTGCACTGGCCCTGACTCGACCACGCGGCCACGATGCAGCAGCACCACGTCGCCGGCAAGCCGCGCCGCCTCACCCAGATCGTGCGTGGTCATCACCACCTTCACCCCGGAGGCGCTGACATTGCGGACCAGCTCTTCGATGGACAGCGTGGCGGCCGGGTCGAGGCTGGCCGTAGGCTCATCAAGGAACAACACTTCCGGATCACGTGCCAGGGCACGCGCCATCGCAAGTCGCTGGCGCTCGCCACCTGACAGCCGCGGCGCCGGGCGCTCCGCCAGTTCGAGCAGCCCCATCATGCGCAGCAGCTCCTGCGTGCGTTGCGCACGGCGCGTACGCGGCACCCCGGCAGCAGCAAGGCAATATCGCAGGTTGTCCGCGACGGAACGCCGCAACATCACCGGACGCTGGAAGACCAGCGCACGGCGCACCCCGGATGCATCCTGGTCGCCGCCCCAGCTGATACGACCGGATGCGGGCCGGACCAGTCCCATGGCGGTGCGCAGCAGCGTGGTCTTGCCGGAACCGTTCGGCCCGATCAGCACTGTGGGAGCACCGGCAACGATGTGCAGGGTGACGCCGTGCAGGATGCCGGTGCCGCCGGATTCCACGTGCACGTCATCGAACACAATGGGCAACGGGCTGGTACCCATCAGCGATGCTCGAATCGCGCGCCAGCCTGCCGGACCGCCCAGGCCGCGATATTGACCAGCAGCACGATTGCAATGAGCACCGCGCCCAGTCCCAGCGCCAGTGACAGGTTTCCCTTCGAGGTTTCCAGCGCAATACTGGTGGTCATGGTGCGTGTGTAGCCCTCGATGTTGCCGCCCACGATGATGATCGAGCCCACTTCCGCAGCAGCACGCCCGAACCCGGCGAGCAATGCCGTGACCAGCGAGAAACGTGCATCCCACAACAGCGTGGAGATGCGGCGCACCGGGCCCACATCCATTGCGGCCAGCTCATCGCGGTATTCCACCCACAGGTCTTCGACAGTCTGGCGCGTGAGGGCTGCAATGATCGGCAGCACGAGCAGGGTCTGCGTGATCACCATCGCCTGCGGCGTGAACAGCAGCCCAAGGGAACCCAGCGGCCCGGAGCGCGACAACAGCAGGTAGATGGCAAGTCCCGCCACCACCGGCGGAAGACCCATCAGCGCATTCAGCGCCACCACGACGAACTGGCGGCCCGGAAAACGGCTGAGGGCGATCAGTGCGCCCAGAGGTGCACCCAGCACTGCAGCGCAAACCGTCGCGCTCAGGCTCACCACCAGTGACAGACGCACGATAGCGAACAGCGCCGGATCGCCGCCCATCACCAGTTGCAGCGCCGAGGCGGAATCGGCATTCACGCGCGCGTGGCCACTGGCGGTGGACGCAGGCCCAGGGCCTCGATCACGCCCAGGGAAATCGCGCGCGGGCGCTCGCCCAGCCCTTCGACTTCGGGCGTTTCACGCGGGTCCACTTCAGCCAGACGCTGGCCCGCCGGCACCTGCACGCCGTCACGCGCCAGGCCCCGCAGGTGGCCATCGATGGGTGCACGCAGCGCATGCTGGCCGAGCGTGCCGATGACCTCCCCACGACGCACTGGCTGGCCCAGTGTCGCGGTGGTACGCCACTGGCCTGCTTCAGGCGCCGGGACAAAACGTTCGCGCGTCACGCCATCCAGCGGGCGCGGGCCACCGCTGCGATCAGCGGCGCGGCGGTCGCGCAGCACCATTCCCATGTGCTGGCCCCATTGCGTCTCGATGGCGATGTGGCAGTTGCTGCCGGGCTCGTAACCAGGGCCGAGACCGATGACGCAGGGCGCCATGGCGCGCAGGTCTGCCCGCACGGGCTCGCGCTTCATCGTCGCGTCGATCACCACATCAAAGCGGATCGCTGCAGTGAGCAGGTTTTCAGGCAGGGTGACCAGCGGGATGCACACAGCCTGCTGCCAGCAAGCTTCGACTTCCTTCACGTCAGCGACATGGCGCGCCGCAACCCCCTCAAGCACGGCTGCATCGTCGAACAGTGCGTCAGTGAACGCCATGCCGCGGCGGGCATGCGGTGAGCGCGCCCGCTCGGCGATCACGACCCGGACACCGCAGCGGAACAGCAGGTGGGCTATGGCAGAGCCCACGTCGCCGCCGCCCAGCACGAGTACACGCTGCGTCGGAACCGCTTCCGGTGGAATTGCTGTCGAGGGCATGTTTGTACGGGTCGGCACAGGTCTGGCAGAGAGGTCTGCGTGATATTCTTGCGCTCCTTATTCTGCCCTGAAATGCAGGGCAGGATGTTCCCGCAGACAGCAGACCGCATATGAGCACCACCGCATCCAGAACAGACGCCACAGTCGTGGCCACCGCATCCGTTGACCAGATCCGCGGCAGGCTCCGCAAGAAGAGCCAGCTGAAGGGCCGTCAGCCCGACCACGTATCCATGGCTGAGGTGCAGCAGCTCATCGGCCCCCCGCCCCACCGGCGCGACCTGCTCATCGAGCACCTGCACAAGCTGAACGATTTCTACCGCGGGCTGCATGACCGCCACCTGGTGGCCCTGGCACGGCAGATGAACGTGCCCATGGCCGAGGTGTTCGAGGTCGCGACGTTCTATCACCACTTCGAAGTGCTGCGCGACGGACAGGAACCCTCGCGCATCACGGTTCGCGTCTGCGATGGCATGCCCTGCGAGATGCGGGGTGCGCGCGATCTGCTGCAGCGCCTGCCGGCACTGCTGGGCACTGATGTACGCGTCATCGCCGCCCCCTGCGTGGGCCGCTGCGAGCAGGCGCCAGTGGCGGTGGTGGACCAGGCACCGGTGGCTCATGCCGACCTGGAGCTGGTACAGACGACCGTCGGGCACGGCAATGTCGCGCATCCGCTGCCTGCGGACGATGGCGGTTTCGATCCTGCCGCCAATGGTCCTGCGCCGATCACCCGCTCGCCGCGTGAGGTCTCCCCGTCGTATGTGGGCCTGCGCGCCTATCGCGCCGCGGGCGGCTATGCGCTGGCGGCAAAGGTTGCCGGAGGCGCACTTGCGCCAGAGGCCTTGATCAAGTCGCTGTCGGATTCCGGCCTGCGCGGACTTGGCGGCGCCGGATTCCCGGCAGGCCGCAAGTGGGACATCGTGCGCCAGCAGCCCGCCCCGCGGCTGATGGCAGTGAACATCGACGAGGGCGAGCCCGGCACATTCAAGGACCGCACCTACCTGGAGCGCGACCCGCACCGCTTCCTCGAAGGCCTGCTGATTGCAGCGCAGGTGGTGGGCACCGAGGCCTGCTACATCTACCTGCGCGACGAATACCACGGCTGTCGTGCCATCCTGGAGCGCGAACTGCAGCTGCTGCAGGCCGACCCGCCCTTCCCGCTGCCCCGCATCGAGCTGCGGCGCGGCGCCGGCGCCTACATCTGCGGCGAAGAGTCCGCGATGATCGAGAGCATCGAGGGCAAGCGTGGCGAACCGCGCATGCGTCCGCCCTACATCGCACAGGTGGGCCTGTTCGGGCGGCCCACGCTGGAGCACAACTTCGAGACGCTGTACTGGGTGCGCGACATATTCGAACGCGGCCCGGCCTGGTTCAGCAGCTTCGGGCGCAATGGCCGCAAGGGGCTGCGCTCCTACAGTGTCAGCGGGCACGTGCGCGAGCCCGGCGTGAAGCTGGCGCCTGCCGGCATCACGCTGCGCGAACTGGTGGATGAGTTCTGCGGCGGCATGCTGCCCGGCCACGCGCTGTACGCCTATCTTCCCGGCGGCGCCTCCGGCGGCATCCTGCCCGCGCGGCTGGCCGACGTGCCGCTCGATTTCGACACCCTGCAGCCGCATGGCTGCTTCATCGGCTCCGCCGCCGTGATCGTGCTGTCCGACCAGGACCGCGCACGCGACGCGGCGCTGAACATGATGCGTTTCTTCGAACATGAGAGCTGTGGCCAGTGCACCCCCTGCCGGGTAGGCACGGGCAAGGCCGCCGCGCTGATGCAAGCTACGAAGTGGGACCACGCCACGCTCGAGGACCTCAACCAGGTGATGGTGGATGCCTCGATCTGCGGCCTGGGCCAGGCAGCGCCGAATCCCGTGCGCTGCGTGCAGAAGTATTTCCCGGACGAGGTCTGAAATGAGCGCAGCGGAAGACCAGGTACTGAAGCCGGCCACCATCGAG
>JALYWF010000116.1 GCA_030852845.1 Pseudomonadota bacterium | reverse complement strand
ATGGGCATGGCTGCTAAGGTGCGCGCGGGGGAGCTGGCCAGGCAATCGCCGCGCATCGCAAGGTGCGGGGAGGAAAGTCCGGGCTCCAGTGGACAAGGTGCCAGGTAACGCCTGGGGGGCGCGAGCCCACGGAAAGTGCAACAGAGAGCAGACCGCCTAAGCGCCGCAAGGCGCCGGTAAGGGTGAAAGGGTGCGGTAAGAGCGCACCGCGTCGGTGGCAACACTCGACGGCACGGCAAACCCCACCTGGAGCAAGGCCAAATAGGGAAGGAAGCATCCCATCCGCAAGGGTGGGAGGCAGCGTGGGTCCCGCGCTCCTTCCGGGTAGGCTGCTTGAGGGCCGCGGTGACGCGGCTCCTAGAGGAATGATTGCCCCCGACAGAACCCGGCTTACCGGCCAGCTCCCTCTCTTTCTAGCTTTCCCACCCAAGTTACGGAATCCAAAGGGTTCTTGTGATGTTTCTCCCACTTTGAGGAACGCGCGTAAGTCTTTGTGACATAAACAAAAAAATCCGATCGCGCCGTTGACATAAGCAGTTGCCGGTTCCAATATGGGGGCTGGTGGGCGATTGTGGGTGGAAGTGGGGAACTCCCATTTCAAAGCATGTTCCGCGGTGCAACAAAAGTCACGATTGATGACAAGGGCAGGGTTGTGGTGCCAGCTCAGCACCGCAGCGAACTGGCCGCGCCCGCGGCTGGCCGCGTGGTGGTCACGGTCGATCGCGACCAGTGCCTGCGCATCTACGCCTTCCCCGAGTGGGAAAAGATCGAAGCCCAGCTGAACGCCATGCCCAGCCTGCACCCGCAGGCGCGCCGACTGCAGCGGCTGATGATCGGCCACGCGCAGGAAATGAACCTCGACAGCCACGGACGCCTGGCGCTCACGCCCGAGTTGCGCGAGTTCGCCGGCCTCGGCCGCAGCGCCTGGATCGTCGGTCAGGGCCGCGGCCTGGAGCTCTGGGACGAGGCGCGCTGGAAGATACAGTGCGAGGAGTGGATGAAGAGCGAGCAGGGAGTGACCGAACTGGCCACCGAGCTGTCTTCGCTGTCGCTGTGATGCGCAGGAAGCAGGGAGAAAGACTGTGGTTGCGCACGAGCCGGTGCTTGTCGAAGAAGCTGTGGACGCGCTCGCTCTCGCTGCGCAGCCTGGCGTTGCGCGATTGTACGTGGACGCCACGTTCGGCCGCGGCGGCCACGCCGCGCGGATACTCGACCGGCTGGGAAGCCAGGACCGGCTGCTCGCCATCGACCGCGATCCCGAAGCCATTGCGGCCGCTCGGGCGCGCTTCGGCGCGGAGCCGCGCCTGGTGGTGGCTGGCGCTGCGTTCGGTGCGCTCGCATCACTGGTCCAGGCACATGGCCAAGGACGTGCCTGTGCAGGGGTTCTCTTCGACCTCGGCGTGTCTTCGCCACAGCTCGACGATCCGGCCCGCGGCTTCAGTTTCCAGGCTGACGGTCCGCTCGACATGCGCATGGATCCGGCGCGGGGCGAAAGTGCCGCCGCCTGGCTCGCCCGGGCGCCGGTCGATGAGATCCGCGACGTGATCCGGGACCTTGGAGAAGAACGCCACGCCGGACGTATCGCGCGCGCCATTGTCGAGGCGCGCAGCATCGAACCCCTCACGCGCACTGGCCAGCTGGCGCAGCTGATCGCCCGCGTGGTGCGCGGGCGCGATGGCGGCAAACATCCGGCCACGCGCACGTTCCAGGCTATCCGCATGCATGTGAACGACGAGCTCGGGGAATTGCGCCGCGGGCTTGCCGCCGCCCTCGAGGTGCTCGCGCCGGGCGGCCGGCTGGCCGTGATCAGCTTCCATTCGCTCGAGGACCGCATCGTCAAGCAGTTCATGCGCTCGCAGGCGCAGCCGGATCCGGCCTGGGCGCGCCTGCCGATCGCACCGGATTTCGTCCCGGCCCTGAAGCCCGTCGGCAAGAAGCGCCGCGCCACAGAAGAGGAGCTGGCACGCAATCCACGCGCGCGCTCCGCCGTGCTGCGCGTCGCCGAACGACTCGACGCCGCGCCCGTGCAGGGTGCCGCATGGTGAGCGTGCTGAAGCGGCCGTGGACCGTGCTGCTGCTGCTGTGGTGTGCGGTGCTGGTGTCCGCCACCGGCGCGGTATGGACGCGGCATCGCGCGCGCGAGCTGTTCGTGGAGCTTGAGCAGCTGAACCGCGACAAGCACTCGCTGGATGTGGCCTGGGGCCAGTGGCAGCTGGAGCAGAGTTTCTGGTCGCAGCATGCACAGGTGGAAAGCACCGCGCGGCGGCGGCTGGGCATGACGATGCCCGACCCGGTGGCCATCCAGGTGGTGCTGCCATGAGTCGTGCGCCGCGCAACGCCGCCGCGGAGTTCCGCCTGCGCTCCTGGTTCGTGTTCGGCCTGCTCGGGTTTGCGGCCGCAGGGCTTGCTGCAAGCGCCGTGCGTCGGCAGGTGGTGGAGCGGGATTTCCTGATCGGCCAGGGCGAGGCGCGCGCGGTGCGCGAGGTGAAGATCGAGGCGCACCGCGGTGCCATCCTCGACCGCAACGGCCGGCCGGTGGCCATCAGCACGCCGCTGGAATCCGTGTATGCGGTGCCGCGCGAGCTGAGCACGGCGCCGGATCGCTGGACCGAGCTGGCGAAGCAGCTCAAGCGCAATCGGCGCGAGTTCGAACGCCGTGTTTCCAGCAGCCAGGACCGCGACTTCCTCTGGCTGGCGCGGCATCTCTCGCCCGCCGAGGCCGCCGCGGTGCAGAAGATGAATGTGCCAGGCGTGTACACGCGCAGCGAGTACCGGCGCTTCTATCCTGAGGGTGAAGTGCTGGGCCATGTGCTCGGCTTCACGAACCAGGATGACCAGGGGCTGGAGGCACTGGAGCTGGCTTTTGATCCCTGGCTGGCCGGCGAAGATGGCGCGAAGCGCGTCATCAAGGACAACAACGGCCGTCGCGTCGATGACGTCGAGAACATCCGCGCAGTTCGCCCGGGGCGTGACCTTGTGCTGAGCCTGGACACGCGCTTCCAGCACCTGGCCTACCGCGAACTCAAGCGCGCCATCGAGGAGAACCGTGCCACCTCCGGCTCGGTGGTGCTGATCGACGTGCGCACCGGCGAAGTGCTGGCCATGGCGAACCAGCCGAACTTCAATCCGAATGACCACCAGCAGCGCGCCAAGGCCCTGAGCAATGGGTGGGTGCGCAACCGCGCGGTCACCGACATGCTCGAGCCTGGTTCCAGCATCAAGCCCTTCGTGATTGCAGCGGCGCTGGAGTCCGGACGATTCAATTCCGCCAGCGTGATCGACACGGGCAGCGGTTATTACGAAGTGAACGGCGTGGTGGCCAAGGACGAGCATCCCTACGGCGTGCTTCCCCTTGCAGGCGTGCTTGCCAAATCCTCGAACGTGGGCATGGCCAAGATCGCGCGGGAGCTGGAGCCGCAACAGCTGTGGGGCACGCTGACACGTTTCGGATTCGGCCACGTTACTGCCAGCCAGTTTCCGGGCGAGTCGGCCGGATTGCTGCCCAACTACGCCAGCTGGCGCTGGGTCACGGTGAGCTCGCTTTCCCGCGGCTACAACATGAACGTCACGCCGCTGCAACTGGCGCAGGCCTACGCCACGCTCGGTGGGTTGGGCGTGGCGCATCCGGTGTCGCTGCTGCGTGTGGATGAAGAAGTGCCCGGCGAGCGTGTGCTGGCCGAGCGTCATGCCCGCACGATGATCTCCCTGCTGGAAGCCGTGGTGAAGGACGGCACCGGCTCACGCGCCGCCATCCCGGGTTACCGGGTCGCCGGGAAGACCGGCACGGCGAAAAAAACCAGGGCCGGGGAGCGCGGCTACTACGACGACCGGTACACCGCCGTGTTCGGCGGACTGGCGCCGGCCAGCAATCCCCGACTCGCGGCCGTGGTGGTGATCGATGATCCGCGCGCCGACCGCTTCTATGGCGGCGAGATCGCGGCGCCGGTGTTCTCGGCAGTGGTAGGTGGCGCGTTGCGCCTGATGGGCGTGGCGCCCGACGCGGAACTGGAAGGTGCGGCCGATCCGCTCACCGGCGTGGCCACGATGGTGAGCCGGTGATGGCCAGTGCCATGAGCCTGGCGCGGTTGCTCGAGGGCATCGCGCCGGTGCCGCGCGATGTGCTGCTGTCGGACATCACGCTCGACTCGCGCGAAGTGCGCCCGGGCGGCGCCTTCCTCGCCTGTCGTGGCGCGCGCCACCACGGGCTGGAGTTTGCCGCGGATGTTGCGCGCCGCGGTGCCCGGGCCATCTTGTGGGAACCGGATGGCCACACCGGGCCTCCCACGCTGGATTCCGGGATAGTGCTCGCCGCCGTGCCGGAACTGTCGCGGCGCGCCAGCGAACTGGCCGACCGCTTTTTCGGCGCACCGTCGCGCGGCGTGGATGTCATCGGCGTGACCGGTACCAATGGCAAGACCACCTGCGCGTGGCTGCTGGCCCAGGCGCTGGTGGCCTGCGGCCGCAGCGCGGCCTATGTCGGCACGCTGGGCAGCGCCTTCGAAGGCGAGCTGGTGGCAGGCGAGATGACCACGCCGGATGCAGTGACCGCGCAGCGGGAGCTGGCAGGCTTTCGCGACCGCGGCGCGCGCGCCGTGGCGATGGAGGTCTCCTCGCATGGGCTGGCACAGGGCCGCGTTGCGGCCGTGCACTTCGATGCGGCGGTGTTCACCAATCTCACGCGCGACCACCTGGACTTCCACGGTGACATGCAGGCGTATGGGCAGGCCAAGGCCAGCCTGTTCGAGCGCGGCGGCCTGCGCCTCAGGGTGTTCAATACCGATGACGCCTTCGGCGCTGCGCTGGCGGCC
This sequence comes from Pseudomonadota bacterium, assembly GCA_030852845.1. Classification (GTDB taxonomy): domain Bacteria; phylum Pseudomonadota; class Gammaproteobacteria; order Steroidobacterales; family Steroidobacteraceae; genus ZC4RG30. Next base: position 20,303 of record JALYWF010000116.1, on the reverse strand, counting down.
CGTCCCGCCTTTGCCGGACGCATTGCCTGCAGCCGCGTGGCGCAGCCAGCGCCGGGCACGGGTGCGCATGTATTTGCGCGCGAGGTCGTGTTCAGCATGCAGGGCACGCGCTTCCGGCTGGATTCAAGTTTCGGTACGGCAGTCGTGGAAAGCCCGCTGCTCGGTGAGTTCAACGTCGACAACCTGCTGGCCACGCTGGCCGTGCTGCTCGGCAGCGGCGTCACGCCTGCCGCCGCGGCGATGGCCGTGAAGGCGGCGTCGGCACCGCCGGGCCGGCTGGAGACCTTTGGCGGCGAGGGCAGGCCGCTGGCCGTGGTCGACTACGCGCACACGCCGGATGCGCTGGACAAGGCGCTCACGGTGCTGCGCCGCCACTGCAGTGGCCGGCTGTGGGTGGTGTTCGGGTGCGGCGGCGATCGCGATCGCGGCAAGCGTGCCGGGATGGGTGCCATCGCCGCGCGCCGGGCCGATGCCATCGTGCTCACCGACGACAATCCGCGCGGCGAGGATGGCGATGACATCATCGCCGCCATCAGGGCGGGGCTGGGCGGCGCCGCTGCGCAGGTGATCCGCGACCGCCGTGCGGCCATCCACCATGCGCTGCGCGAGGCCGGAGCCGATGATGTGGTGCTCATCGCCGGCAAGGGCCATGAGGAATACCAGCTCATCGGCAGCCAGCGTCATGCCTTCAGTGACCGGCAGGTGGTGCGCCAGGCACAGGCAGGTGCGGCATGAACCGCACGCTGCGTGAATTCGCCGCGCTGTCTGGTGGCCGCTTCAGCGGCGATGAGCGCCCCTGGACAGCGGTGAACAACGACACGCGCACGCTGCTGCCCGGCCAGATCTATCTCGCGCTGCGCGGTGCGCGATTCGACGGCCACCAGTTCCTGCAGGCCGCCGCCGCGGCCGGTGCGGTGGCGGCGGTAGTGGACAACGCGGTGCCCGACGCTCCGCTGCCGCTGATCGTGGTGGACGACACCCAGGCCGCGTTGACCCGCGCCGCTGCCGGCTGGCGCACGCGCTTCCGCGGTCCGGTGGTGGGCGTGGCCGGCAGCAACGGCAAGACCACGGTGAAGGAGATGACCGCTGCGATCCTCACGCGTCGTGGCGAGTGCCTGGCGACGCGCGGCAACCTCAACAACCACATCGGTGTGCCGCTTACCCTGCTGCGGCTGACAGGCGCCGAACAGAGCGCAGTGATCGAGATCGGTGCCAACCATCCGGGCGAGGTTGCCGCGCTGGTCGAAGTCGCACGTCCCACCGTGGGCCTGATCACCAACGCGGGCGCGGAGCACCTGGAAGGATTCGGTGACCTCGATGGCGTGGCGCGCGCCGAAGGCGAGATGGTCGCCGGGCTCGCGCCGGATGGCGTGGCCATCATCAACGCCGATGATCCCTATGCCGCCCTATGGCGCGGCATGACGCGCGCGCAGGTGCGCACCTTCGGCGTGGACCACGCGGCGGATTTCCAGGCAATGCAGCTGCGGGAATCCCTCACCGACACGGGTTTCCGCACCAGTCTCGTGCTGCGCACGCCGCAGGGGGAGTGCCCCGTGAACCTCAATGTCGGCGGGCGCCACAACGTACGCAATGCGCTGGGCGCTGCAGCGGCCGCGATGGCCGCTGGCGCCACGCTGGAACAGGTGGCCGCGGGCCTTGCAGCCATGCAGCCTGTGGGTGGCCGCCTGCGGCCGGTGCGCACCCGCCAGGGCGCGCAGTTGCTCGATGATTCCTACAACGCCAACCCCAGCTCCATGCAGGCGGGCATCGACGTGCTCGCCGGGCTGCCGGGCGAGCACTGGTTCGTGATGGGTGACATGGGCGAGCTCGGCGAGCATGCGCGCGCCAGCCACGTACAGATCGGTGAATACGCCCGCCAGCACGGCGTGAGCCGCTTGTTTGCCACCGGACCGCTGAGCACGCTGGCCGTGGAGGCCTTCGGTACCGGCGCGAGCTGGTTTCCCGACACCGAGGCGCTGGCGCGCGCGGTGGATGCCGAATTGAACCCCGCCGTGACGCTGCTGGTGAAGGGCTCGCGCTCCAATCGCCTGGAGCGCGTGGTGGCACACCTGACGGGAGACAGGCCCGGAGAGGCTCACTGATGCTGTACTGGCTGAGCAAGAAATTCGCCACCGCGGAATCGTTCTTCAACGTATTCCAGTACCTCACGCTGCGCACCATCCTGGCGGTGATCTCGGCGCTGGCCATCTCCTGGCTGATCGGCCCGGCGATGATCCGCTGGCTGTCGCGCTACCAGGTGGGACAGGTGGTGCGTGACGACGGTCCGCAGACCCACCTGAAGAAGGCCGGCACACCTACCATGGGCGGCACTCTGATCATCGTGGCCATCTCCATTGCCACGCTGCTGTGGGCTGACCTCGGCAACCGCTTCGTGTGGGTGGTGCTGGGCGTGCTGCTGCTGTGCGGGCTCGTCGGTTTCTATGACGACTACCTGAAGCTGGTGGTCCGCAACAGCAAGGGCCTGGCTCCGCGCTGGAAGTACCTGTGGCTGTCGGTGGCCGGCCTCGGTGCGGCGCTGGTGCTGTGGTACACGCAGAAGAATCCCGCCGAAACCAGCTTCTTCGTGCCCTTCTTCAAGCAGGTGGCGGTGCCGATGAGCATGGCCGCCTTCGTGGTGCTCACCTACCTGATGATCGTCGGCATGAGCAATGCGGTGAACCTCACCGACGGGCTCGACGGGCTGGCCATCATGCCGGCAGTGATGGTGGCCGTGGGCCTTGGCATCTTCGCCTGGGCCAGCGGCAACGCCATCTATGCGCCCTACCTTGGCATTCCCGCGGTGCCCGGCTCGGGCGAGCTGGCCATCTTCTGCGGCGCCATGGCCGGGGCGGGACTGGGCTTCCTGTGGTTCAACACCTATCCGGCGCAGGTGTTCATGGGCGACGTGGGCGCGCTGGCCCTCGGCGGTGCGCTGGGCGCGGTGGCCGTGATCGTGCGGCAGGAAATCGTGGTGCTGCTGATGGGCGGCATATTCGTGCTCGAGACCGCCTCGGTGATCCTGCAGGTGGCCTCATTCAAGCTGACCGGCAAGCGCATCTTCCGCATGGCGCCCATCCACCACCACTTCGAGCTGAAGGGCTGGGCCGAGCCGAAGGTGATCGTGCGTTTCTGGATCATCAGCCTGCTGCTGGTGCTGATGGGTCTTGCGACCCTGAAGGTGCGTTGATGGGGCGACTGGCCGTCATCGCGGGTGTGGGCAATACGGGCAGGTCGGTGCTCCGTTACCTCAACGCGCAAGGCTGGCAGATCGCCGCGACCGACACGCGTGCCACGCCACCTGGCGTTGATGGGCTGCGTGCGGAGTTTCCCGGCCTGCGGCTGGCGGTGGGTGGACTGGATCCGGCACTGCTGGAGGGCGCGGACCTGGTGGTCGCCTCACCCGGACTACCACAGGATGACCCCTTCTTCACGGCGGCGCGCGCGCGCGGCATCGAGGTCGTGGGCGACATCGAGCTGTTCGCGCGCAGCGGCGCGCAACCGGTGGCCGGCATCACGGGCACCAACGGCAAGAGCACGGTCACCACGCTGGTGGCCCGCATGGCCGATCGCGCCGGCAAAGCCGCCCGCGCGGGCGGCAACCTGGGTCCTCCCGCGCTCGACCTGCTCGCCGGAGCGGGCGCGGCACTCTATGTACTGGAGCTGTCCAGCTACCAGCTGGAAACCACCAGCTCGCTGGCGCTGCAGGCCGCCACGGTGCTCAATGTGACGCCCGACCACATGGACCGCTACGCGGACATGGCCGCGTATGCCGCCGCCAAGGCGCGCATCTTCGACCGCTGTGCAACGGCGGTGATCAACCTGGATGATCCGACGGTGGCCGCGATGCGACGCGATGGCCAGCGCACGCTGGCTTTCTCCCTGGACAGCAGCAGCGGCGCCGATTATTTCCTCGCCACGGCAGATGGCCGCGAATGGCTGTGCCGTCGCGCCGCGCGGCTCATCGCAATGGATGAGCTGAAGATCGTGGGCAGCCACAATGCCGCCAACGCCCTGGCCGCGCTGGCAATGGGCGAGGCACTGGGGCTGGAGCGCGCGCCCATGCTGGCCGCACTGCGTGAATTCCCCGGATTGCCGCACCGCGCCGCATACGTGGCGGAGGTGCGCGGCGTGCGCTACGTGAACGACTCAAAAGGCACCAACGTGGGCGCCACCCTGGCGGCCGTTGCCGGCTTTCGCGGACCGCTGCTGCTGATCGCCGGTGGCGATGGCAAGAACCAGGATTTCTCGCCCCTGGCCGCGGCCTTCGCCGGGAAGGTGCGACGGGTGCTCACCATTGGCCGCGATGCAGCCCGCATAGAGGCCGCCCTGACCGGCGTCTGCCCCACCGAGCGTTGCGCCACGCTGGAAGGCGCCGTCGTTGCCGCTGCCCGCGCGGCGCAGCCGGGGGACACCGTGCTGCTGTCCCCGGCCTGCGCCAGTCTCGACATGTTCCGTGACTATGCGCATCGCGGTGAGGTATTCGCCAGTTCGGTGAGGAGCCTGGCGGCATGAATACCCAGCGCACCAATGGCGGCTATGCACTGGACCCGCTGCTGCTGGGCATCGTGCTCTCCATCCTGCTGCTGGGACTGGTGATGCTTGCCTCCGCGTCGGTGTCGAAGGCCGAGAAGGAGACCGGCGACTTCCTGTTCTTCGTGAAGGCGCAGCTGGGAGTGGCCGCCGTCGGGGCGCTGGGTGCCGCCGTGGTGGCGATGATTCCCACGTCCTTCTATTTCAGGTACGCCAACCTGCTGCTCATCGCCGCCGCCGTGCTGCTGCTGGCAGTGCTGCTGCCCGGCATCGGGTATGAGGTGAATGGCAGCCGCCGCTGGATCCGCCTGGCCGGCATCCGTCTGCAACCCTCGGAGCTGGTGCGCGTACTGGTGCTGGTCTGGGTGGCCGCCTATGCCGCGCGGCGCGAGAAGGAACTGCGCGAATCGCTTGCGGGCCTGGTCAAGCCACTGGGCGTGACCTTCGCCTTCAGCCTGATGCTGCTGATGGAGCCGGACTTCGGTGCAGCTGCGGTGCTGTTCGTCACCGCCTTCGGCCTGCTGTTCCTTGCCGGCGCGCGCCTGCGCTGGGTGCTGTTGTGCGTGGCCGCGGCAGGTGCCGGCTTCACGCTGCTGATGGTGTCTGCCGACTACCGCCTCGAACGCCTCACCTGCTTCCTTGATCCCTGGGCCAAGGCCGACAACTGCGGCTACCAGCTGGCGCAGTCGCTGATCGCTGTCGGGCGCGGCGAGTGGTTCGGCGTGGGACTGGGCGACAGCGTCCAGAAGCTGTTCTACCTGCCCGAAGCGCACACCGACTTCCTGTTTGCCGTGCTGGCCGAGGAACTCGGCATGGCTGGCATCCTGCTCACCCTGTCCCTGTTCCTGGCGCTGGTGTGGCGCACGCTGTTCATTGCGCGCGCCGCCGCTGCGGCGGGACTGGCCTTCGAGGCCAGCCTTGCCGCCGCCTTCGGGTTGTGGGTGGGTACGCAGGCGCTGGTCAACGTGGGCGTGAACCTGGGGGTGCTGCCCACCAAGGGCCTCACATTGCCGTTCATGAGTTTCGGCCGCAGCAGCCTGCTGGTGGCCATGGTGTGGGTGGGCATCGTCCTGCGCGTGCACCATGAGGCAACGACGCGTGCGCGCGGCTCCGCCAGCAGCAGCTCGCGGCGCGCCGCGATGGTGGAGGCGGGCGCATGAGCGCGCCGGTGCTCATCATGGCTGGCGGCACGGGCGGACATGTGTTTCCGGCGCTGGCGCTGGCGCGCCTGCTGCGCGCGCGTTCGCGCGAGGTGGTGTGGCTGGGCACGCGCCGCGGACTGGAAGCGCGTGTGGTGCCCGCCGAAGGTTTTCCCGTTGAGTGGCTCAGCGTCGGCGGGCTGCGCGGCAAGGGCGCACTCACCCTGCTGGCCGCGCCATTCAACCTGCTGCGTGCGCTGTGGCAGGCGCTGGCCGTGATGCGCCGCCATCGTCCCGGTGTAGTGGTGGGGTTGGGCGGATTCGTCACGGGGCCGGGAGGCCTCGCGGCCTGGCTGTGCCGGCGCCCGCTGGTTATCCACGAACAGAATGCCATCGCCGGCTTCACCAACCGTTGCCTGGCGCCGCTGGCGCGCGAGGTGCTCACCGCATTCCCGGCCGCACTGGCTGGTCGTCCGCGTGTGCGTGTGATCGGCAATCCGGTGCGTGCCGACATCGCGCAGCTGCCGCTGCCGGCGGTGCGCTTCACACACCGGGAAGGTCCGCTGCGCCTGCTGGTGATGGGCGGCAGCCTGGGAGCGCGCCGCCTCAATGAGGCCGTGCCCGCCGCGCTGGCGGTGCTGGCGCGCGACTCTGCGACATCGATCACCGTGCGCCACCAGTCCGGCGAGAAGCTCCTGGATGCCGCACGCGCCGCCTATGCCGCGGCGGGAGTCGCTGGCGAGGTCACTCCCTTCATTGCCGACGTGGCTGAAGCGCTGGGCTGGGCAGACCTGGTCGTGTGCCGCGCCGGTGCACTCACGGTGGCCGAACTGGCCGCCGCCGGTGTGGGCGCGGTGCTGGTGCCTTATCCGCACGCGGTGGATGACCACCAGAGCCACAATGCCCGCTATCTGGTCGACGCCGGTGCCGCGCGCCTTGTGCCTGATGCGCAGCTCACCGGCGCACTGCTGGCCACCGAGCTGCACACACTGTGCGCAGGCGGACGCGCGGGACTGCTGCAGCGGGCCGAAGCTGCGCGCGCCGTGGCGCTGCCCGATGCCGCACAGCAACTGCTGGAGGCCTGCCTGGCCGCGGAGCAGCGCGCATGACCCAGGCCACTCCCATGCGGCGCCGTTACTCCGACAGCATGCGCCGGATCAACGTGGTGCATTTCGTGGGCATCGGCGGCAGCGGCATGGGCGGCATCGCCGAAGTGCTGCTGAACCAGGGCTACAAGGTGCAGGGATCGGACATCCGCCCGAACGCCGTCACACGCCGGCTGGAGCAGCTCGGCGCGCGCGTGTTCAACGCGCACGAGGCGCGCAACATCCAGGGCAGCGATGTGGTGGTGGTGTCCACCGCCATCGACCGCGGCAATCCCGAGGTGGCCGCCGCGCTGGAGGCGCGGATCCCCGTGGTGCCGCGCGCCGAGATGCTGGGGGAGCTGATGCGCTTCCGATACGCCATCGCGGTGGCCGGCACGCATGGCAAGACCACCACCACCAGCCTGGTCGCCAGTGTGCTGGCCGAGGGCGGCGAGGATCCCACCTTCGTGATCGGCGGCCGGCTGAAGAGCGCCGGCACCAACGCCCGGCTCGGTGCGGGCCGCTTCCTGGTGGCCGAGGCGGACGAAAGCGACGCTTCCTTCCTGCACCTGCAGCCCATGGTGGCCGTGGTCACCAACATCGACAACGATCACCTGGGCACGCATGGCGGGGATTTCCAGAAGCTGCGCCAGAGCTTCCTGGAGTTCCTGCACAACCTGCCGTTCCACGGCCTGGCGGTGCTGTGCGCGGATGATCCGGAACTGGCCAGGCTGATGCCTGATGTGGGTCGTCCCATCCTGGCCTACGGCCTTGGCGAAAACGCCGATACGCGCGCGGTGGACATCCGCCGCGACGCGCAGCGCACCAGCTTCACGGTGCTGCGCAAGGGCCACCCGTCGCTCGATGTCACGCTCAACCTGCCGGGGCTGCACAATGTGCTCAACTCGCTGGCCGCGATCTCCGTCGCCACCGACCTGGGCGTGGATGATGCCGCCATCCAGCGCGCGCTGGCCGGTTTCCAGGGCATCGATCGCCGCCTGCAGGTGGTGGGCGAGCTGAAACTGCCGGACGGCGACATCACGGTGGTGGACGACTACGGCCACCATCCCACGGAGATCGCCGCCACGCTGGAAGCGCTGCGCCAGGCCTACCAGGGCCGACGCATCGTGCTGGTGTTCCAGCCGCACCGCTTCACCCGCACACGCGACCTGATGGATGACTTCGGACGCGTGCTCACCACGGCCGACACGCTGCTGGTCACCGAGGTCTACGCCGCCGGCGAGCAACCCATCGAAGGCGCCGACGGCCGCGCCATCTGCCGCGCCGTGCGCAGCCGCGGCAAGGTGGAGCCGGTGTTCGTGCCGGGTGTGGAGGAAATCGCTTCGGCCCTGGCCGGACTCGTCCGGCCCGGCGATGTCATCGCCATGATGGGCGCCGGCAGCATCAGTGGTGCCGCGCAGGAACTGGCCGGCCAGCTGGCCACGCTGCGCGTGGGGCAGCCATGATGCGCTACCAGCCGCCCGCCGCCTTCCTCTCGCGCATCCGGCTGGATGAGCCGCTGGCGCGCCACACTTCATGGCATGTGGGCGGTCCGGCCGACATCTTCTTCATGCCGGAAAGCCGCGCGGATCTCGTGGATTTCCTGCGCCAACTGCCGCCAGACGTACCTCTGATGTGGCTGGGCCTGGGCAGCAACCTGCTGGTGCGTGACGGTGGCGTGCGTGGCGTGGTGATCTCGACCCGCGAGGCGCTGACTGTGCTCGAGCGCCGCGGTGACCAGGGCGTGTACGCGGAGGCCGGCGTTCCCTGCGCGAAGCTGGCCCGCGCATGCGCGCGCTGGGACCTGGGCCCGGCCGAGTTCTTCACCGGCATCCCTGGAACCGTGGGCGGCGCACTGGCGATGAATGCAGGCGCATTTGGTGGCGAGACCTGGCCCTGGGTGACCAGCGTGGAGACTGTGGATCGCCATGGCGAGGTAAGAAGCCGCGCCGCCACCGAATTCCACTTCAGCTATCGCCACGTCGAGGTGCCGGGGCAGGAGTGGTTCCTCGCCGCACATTTCGAATTCCCCGAAGGCTCCTCCGAGCAGGCCACTCGCTCACTGCTGGAACGCCGGCGCCAGACCCAGCCCATTGGCGAATGGAGCTGCGGCTCGGTGTTCACCAATCCGCCGGGCGACCACGCCGCACGGCTCATCGAGAGCGCCGGGCTCAAGGGCCTGCGCGTCGGGGGCGCGGTGGTATCGGACAAGCACGCCAATTTCATCGTCAATGAGGGCGAGGCCAGCGCCAGCGACATCGAGACATTGATCGACCAAGTGCGCACCGAGGTGGAGAAGCGGCACGGCCGCCGGCTCGTACCCGAGTGCCGCGTGGTGGGAGAGGCCTGATGGATCACCAGTGCAGCGTTTACATTCCGTCACGGGAGCCGTCCAAGTGAAGCTTGACCATGATCGCGTGCGCCTCAGGCGCATTACCGATCCGGCCGAGTTCGGCAAGGTCGCCGTGCTGTTCGGCGGCAGTTCCGCCGAGCGCGAGATCTCGCTGATCTCCGGGCGCGCCGTACTGGCCGCCCTGCAGCGGCGCGGCATCAACGCCACCGGCATCGACCCGCGCGACGAACCCCTGCATGAGCTGCCGGGCCGCGGTTTCCAGCGCGCCTGCATCGTGCTGCACGGACCCGGCGGCGAAGATGGCAGCACGCAGGGCGCACTGGAAGTGCTCGGACTGCCCTACACCGGGAGCGGCGTGCTGGGCTCCGCGCTGGCCATGGACAAGCTGCGCACCAAGCGCCTCGCGGCTGCCTTGGGCGTGATGAGCGCCGAGTCGGTGGTGCTGCGCACCGTGGCAGATTGCCAGGTGGCGCTCGAACGCCTTGGCCTGCCGCTGATCGTGAAGCCGGCCACCCAGGGTTCAAGCGTTGGCATGAGCAAGGTGACCGCCGCTGCCGACATGGAGCCGGCATACCGCGCCGCCGCCGCCGTCGATGACGTGGTGTTTGCGGAGAAATGGCTCACTGGTTCGGAGTACACCGTGGCTGTGCTGCACCGGCGCGTGCTGCCGGCCATCCGCATCGAAGCGGCCAATGCCTTCTACGACTACGAGGCCAAGTACCACCGCAACGACACGAAGTACCACTGCCCGGCGGGCCTGTCGGCGCAGGCAGAGGCGCACATGGCCAGCCTCGCGCTCGCCGCCTTCGATGCCGTGGGAGCGGAAGGCTGGGGGCGCGTGGATTTCATGTCCGACCACACCGGACGGCCGCTGCTGCTCGAGATCAACACCGTGCCCGGCATGACGGACCACAGCCTGGTGCCGATGGCAGCGCGCGCGGTAGGCATCGATTTCGACGAGCTGTGCTGGCAGGTGCTTGAAACCAGCTTCGTGCGCGAACCACGCCGGGAGATGCGGTGATCTTCAGGCGCAACAAGACCAGGCCGCGCAACCGCCGCCGTGCCGGGGGCGGCCCGCTGCTGGGCATCCAGTTGCCCTGGCGGCGTCTGGCCAGTGTGTGTGGCGTGGTGCTGCTGGTGGGCGGCGCGCTGCTGCTGCTGCGCCTGGCGCTGGACCAGCCGGTGGAGCGCGTGGCCATTTCCGGGCGCTTCCAGCGCGTGCAGGCACTGGATGTGGAGCAGGCGGTGCGCGGCGCAGTGGGCAGCGACGGCATGGCCACCGTGGATCTCGCCCGCATCCGGGCCGCCGTGGAAACCATTCCCTGGGTGGATCGGGTGAGCGTGGCGCGCAGCTGGCCGCGCGCGCTCACCGTGCAGGTGGTGGAGCAGGTGCCGGTGGCGCGCTGGGGCGAGCACGGGCTCGTGAACGTGCGCGGGGAAGTGTTCGTGCATGACTCCCGGTTCATTCCGGCCGAGCTGCCTGAACTGGTGGGCCCGGAAGGAACGCAGGCGGAAATGACTGGACGATTCCTCGCCGCCGCACCGCGGCTGGTCGAGACCGGCATGCGGCTGAAGCGCCTGACGCTGGACGAGCGCGGCGCCTGGGAGATCGCGCTCGACAACGGCGTGACGCTGCGGCTGGGCCGCGAGCGCGTCGATGAGCGCTTCGATCGTTTCCTGCGCGCCGCAGCCCGGGTGGTGGAAGGGCGCGCCGGCGAGATTGCCTATGTGGACCTGCGTTACGCCAACGGTTTTGCCGTGGGCTGGCGTGCGGGTGCGGGAGGAGCAAGGCGTGGCTAAACGTGGTGAAAGGCCCCTGATTGTCGGACTGGACATCGGGACATCCAAGGTGGTCGCCCTGGTGGGCGAGATCGGTGCCGACGGCGGCATCGAGGTGGTCGGGTTGGGATCACATCCCTCCCGCGGCCTTAAAAAAGGCGTGGTGGTGAACATCGAGTCCACCGTGCAATCCATCCAGCGCGCGGTGGAAGAGGCCGAGCTGATGGCCGGCTGCGAGATCCACTCGGTATATGCCGGCATCGCCGGCAGCCACGTGCGCAGCCTCAATTCGCACGGCATCGTGGGCATCCGCGACCGCGAGGTCACCGACATCGACGTGCAGAACGTGATCGATGCGGCCAAGGCGGTGGCCATCCCCGCCGACCAGCGCATCCTGCACGTGCTGCCGCAGGAATACATCATCGACGGCCAGGAAGGCATCCGCGATCCCATCGGCATGTCCGGCGTGCGCCTGGAGGCCAAGGTGCACATCGTCACCGGCGCCGACAGTGCCGCCCAGAACATCGTCAAGTGCGTGCAGCGCTGCGGCCTCACCGTCGAGGACATCGTCCTCGAGCAGCTGGCTTCCAGCCATGCCGTGCTCACCGAGGACGAGAAGGAACTGGGCGTGTGCATGGTGGACATCGGCGGCGGCACCACCGATATCGCCGTGTTCAGCCAGGGCGCCATCCAGCACACCGCGGTGATCCCCATCGCCGGCGACCAGGTGACCAACGACATCGCCGTGTCGATGCGCACCCCCACGCACTACGCCGAGGACATCAAGGTGCGCTACGCCTGCGCGCTCTCGCAGCTGGCCAACAGCGACGAGAGCATCGAGGTGCCCAGCGTGGGTGACCGCCCGGCGCGGCGACTGGCCCGCCAGACGCTGGCCGAGGTGGTGGAGCCGCGCTACGAGGAGCTGTTCGGCCTGGTGCGCGATGAGCTGCGCCGCAGCGGCTTCGAGGAAACCATCGCCGCTGGCGTGGTGCTCACCGGCGGCAGCGCGCGCATGGAAGGGGCCATCGACCTGGCCGAGGAGATCTTCCACATGCCGGTGCGCCTGGGCCTGCCGCAGCACCAGGTCAAGGGCCTCGCCGATGTGGTGAGCAATCCCATCTATTCCACCGCCGTGGGGCTCTTGCTGCACGCGCGGGACAACTCGGCCGCATCGGGCAAGACCCGCGTGCTGCCGGTGAACGTGCAGGGCATGTTCGAGCGCATGCAGTCTTGGTTCAAAGGCAATTTCTGAAGTTCGGTTCGCGGGTTCGAAATTCGTTTCAAAGTGAGGAGTCATCAGCCATGTTTGAAGTAATGGATGCGTACAGCCAGAACGCTGTCATCAAGGTCATCGGCGTGGGCGGCGGCGGCGGCAATGCCGTGGCACACATGGTCACCTCGGGCATCGAGGGCGTGGAGTTCATGTGCATCAACACCGATGCACAGGCGCTCAAGCACTCCAGGGTGAAGACCTCGCTGCAGATCGGCAGTGACATCACCAAGGGCCTGGGCGCGGGCGCCAATCCCGAAGTCGGCCGCGCGGCCGCGCTGGAGGATCGCGAGCGCCTGATCGAGCTGATCGACGGCACCGACATGCTCTTCATCACCGCCGGCATGGGCGGTGGCACCGGCACCGGTGCGGCTCCCGTGGTGGCGCAGCTGGCCAAGGAGCTGGGCATCCTCACTGTGGCCGTGGTCACGCGTCCCTTCGACATGGAAGGCGGCAAGCGCCACCGTGCGGCCGACAACGGCATCGCCGAGCTGTCCAAGTACGTGGACTCCCTGATCACCATTCCCAACCAGAAGCTGCTGACCGTGCTGGGCGGATCCACCACGCTGCTGGATGCGTTCAAGTCGGCCAACCAGGTGCTGCAGGGTGCGGTGCAGGGCATCGCCGAGCTGATCACGCGTCCCGGCCTCATCAACGTGGACTTCGCCGACGTGCGCACGGTGATGAGCGAGACCGGCATGGCGATGATGGGCAGCGGTTCGGGCCGTGGCGCCGAGCGCGCGCGCACTGCCGCCGAGGCCGCCGTTTCCTCCCCGCTGCTGGAGCACGTAGACCTGGCCGATGCGCACGGCATCCTGGTCAACGTCACCGCCGGCATGGACCTGTCGATCGGCGAGTTCCAGGAAGTCGGCACCATCGTCAAGCAGTTCGCTTCCGACGATGCCACCGTGGTGGTGGGCACCGTGATCGATCCGGAGATGTCCGATGAGCTGCGCGTGACGGTGGTGGCCACCGGCCTCAACCGTTCGGCGCAGCACCAGGGCCGCAATCGCGAGGGTTTTGCCTCCGCATACCGCGAGCCCGTCCGCGAGCCGGTCCCGCAGCGCGAGGTGGCCAGCCGGGCCGCACCGCGTCGCCAGCCTGCCGCGGGTCTCTCGCCGGTTCCCGCCGCTGACTACACCGGCTTCGACAAGCCGGCCGTGCAGCGCTTCGCGCGTGCCGTGGGCGATGGCATGGGCGCCGCCGCAGCGGTGGACGAGGAGCTGCTGGACATCCCGGCCTTCCTGCGCCGCCAGGCGGATTGAGGCCCGGCGCCGATATGCTACGGTAGCCGTCCCTCACCGGCTACCGTAGTCATCTTCGGCAATGTTCGCGCAACGCACCCTGAAGACCCGCATCGGCGCCACGGGCGTGGGTCTGCACAGTGGTGCGCGCATCGAGATGACGCTGCTGCCGGCGCCGCCGGACACCGGCATCGTCTTTCGTCGCGGTGACCTCGCGCCACCGGTGGATATCCCCGCCCGCGCGGCGCAGGTGGGCGACACCCGGCTCGGCACCGTGCTCGCCGCCAATGGCACGCGCGTCTCCACCATCGAGCATCTGATGTCAGCCTTCGCCGGGCTGGGCGTGGACAATGCCATCGTCGAAGTCAGCGCCGCCGAAGTACCCATCATGGACGGCAGCGCCGATCCCTTCGTGTTCCTGCTGCGCTCCGCCGGCTTCGTGGAGCAGGACCGCCCCAAGCGCTTCATGCGCATCCTCGAAAGCGTGGAAGTGCGCGACGGCGACAAATGGGCGCGCTTTGATCCCTTCGAAGGCTTCCGCGTCAATTTCGAGATCGACTTCGACCATCCGCTGATGCGCGGTGCGCTCACCACGGCCTCGATGGAGTTTTCCTCCACCACCTACCTGAAGGAAGTGGCCCGCGCCCGCACCTTCGGCTTCATGCGCGACATCGAGACCCTGCGCCGGCACAACCTCGCACTGGGCGGCAACCTCGACAACGCCATCGTGCTGGATGACGCCGGCATCCTCAACGAGGACGGCCTGCGCTACCGCGACGAGTTCGTGAAGCACAAGATCCTCGATGCCATCGGCGACCTCTACCTGCTGGGCCACGGCATCCTCGGCGAGTTCACCGGCTACAAATCCGGCCACGGCCTCAACAACCGCCTGCTGCGCGCGCTGCTGGAGCGTCCCACTGCCTGGGAACTGGTGAGCTTCGAGTCGGCCGCCGCGGCCCCGATCGCCTACACCGGCGTGAGCACGGAAGAAGAAGAGGCGGGCGAGGACGAGAGCGAGGAGTCCTACTGACCCGCGCTGCGGCCACGGACAGCAAGGCGCACCTGCAGCTCGCGTTTTCCGGCGAGCTGCGCCAGTTCCGGCAGCGACAGGCGGATCCGCCCGGCCCAGGCCGCCGAATCCACGAACAGCACCAAGGCCTGCTCCTTTTCCAGCACCTCCATCAGGTGGGGCCGCTGGGCCGCCGGCAGGGCCGCACGCAGGCGCTCCAGCCAGGAGGGGGTTTCCGCCCCACCTCCCACAGTGGGAAGCACGACCTGGGCGCGCCGCGTGATGCGCTGCAGCAAAGCGGCGGCCCCAGCGCCAGCCGTGTGAACTGTGCGTAATTCCGGACGCTTGCGGTTGTCTCGGGGGGGCTTCTTCGGCATATTCGACCAGACGTCCTCGGGCCCAGAGACTAAATGAACCTGATCTTTTTCTCCCGCCGGCACGGCCTTGCCCGGCACCTGAGCCTGACCCACCCGGTTTTCCTGACGCTAGTCGGGGTCTCAGGCCTGCTGGTGCTCGGCAGCGCCTTTGCACTGGGCATGCACTTCGGCTCCGGCAAGCTCGATTCCCGCTCCCAGCTGGTCGAACTGGCCAAGGTGCGCGAGCAGGTGCAGGACCGCATCGACGCCATTTCCGTCCGCATGGGCGAACTCAATGCCCATGTGGTGCGGCTCGACGCCTTGGGACGCCGGCTCACCGAAATGGCCAAGATCAGCAGCGGCGAGTTCAATTTCGATTCCACGCCCGCCCTGGGCGGGCCCGACGAAGACAGCGCTGCCGGCAGCGCCATGATTCCCGACCTCACCCGTCTCATCGATGACATGGAGCGCCGACTGGAGCAGCGCGACTCGCAGCTGCTGGCGCTCGAAAACGTGATCCTCTCCCGCAGCCTGCACGAGGCCGTGCGGCCCGAGGGCCGGCCCGTGGCCGCCGGCTACGTTTCCTCCTATTTCGGCAGCCGCACCGATCCCTTCGAGGGCCACACGGCCACCCACAAGGGCCTCGATTTTGCCGGCCAGGCCGGCTCGGAAGTGCTGGCGGTGGCAGAGGGCGTGGTCTCGCGCGTCGAGAAGGCCTCCGGCTACGGCAACCTGGTCGAGATCAAGCACGGCGAGTACGTCACCCGCTATGCCCACAACCAGAAGGCACTGGTGGCCGTGGGCGATCGCGTCAGCCGCGGCCAGGCCATCGCGCTGATGGGCTCGACCGGGCGTTCCACCGGTCCCCATGTGCACTTCGAGGTGCTGCAGAACGGCCGGCACGTCGATCCGCTGAAGTTCATCGGCAAGTAGCCGCAGCGCCCGGGCGGGCAGCCCGCCGGCGTCTATCGTAAAATGCGCGACCACCGCCGGACCGGGAGCTTGAAAGATTCCCTGCCGGCGTCATCTTGTTGTTCCGGTTGCCGCCATTCCTAGAGGTTCCAAGGGCCTGTGCTCCAGCTACTGACGCGCGTATTTGGCAGCCGCAACGAGCGCATCGTGCGCGGCTATCGTTCCCTGGCGGTCCAGGCCAACAAGTTCGAGGAAACGCTCCAGGGGCTCTCCGATGAGCAGCTCGGCGCGAAGACCGTCGAGTTCCGCGAGCGGCTGAAGGCCGGCACGCCGCTGGACGAGCTCACCGCCGAAGCCTTTGCGGTGGTCCGAGAGGCGGCCCGGCGCACGCTGGGCATGCGGCACTTCGACGTGCAGCTCATCGGTGGCCTTACCCTGCACCAGGGCAAGATCGCCGAGATGCGCACCGGCGAGGGCAAGACCCTCGTGGCCACCCTGCCGGCCTACCTCAATGCGCTGACCGGCGAAGGCGTGCACGTGGTCACCGTGAACGAGTACCTCGCGCAACGTGACGCCGAGTGGATGGGCCCGGTGTTCCGCTTCCTGGGCCTCACCATCGGGGTGATCCGCAATGGCCAGTCGCCCGACGAGAAGCGCGCTGCCTATGCCTGCGACATCACCTACGGCACCAACAACGAATTCGGATTCGACTACCTGCGCGACAACCTCGCCTACCGGCTCGAGGACCGCGTGCAGCGCGGGCAGGTGTTCGCCATCGTCGACGAGGTGGACTCCATCCTCATCGACGAGGCGCGCACGCCGCTGATCATCTCCGGCCCGGCCGAGGAGAGCACCGAGCTCTACCTCACCATCAACAAGCTGGTGCCGCAGCTGAACGTGCAGAAGGAAGAGAACGGCCCGGGGGATTTCTCCGTCGACCTCAAGTCGCGCCAGGTGCACATCACCGAGGAAGGCCACGAGCGCGTGGAGCAGCTGATGGCCGCATCGGGCCTGTTGCGCGAGGGCGAGAGCCTGTACGACGCGGCCAACATCCGCCTGATGCACCACCTGAACGCCGCGCTGCGCGCCCACGCCGTCTACAAGCGCGATGTGGAATACATCGTGCGCAACGGCGAGGTGATCATCGTCGACGAGTTCACCGGCCGCACCATGCCGGGCCGGCGCTGGTCCGATGGCCTGCACCAGGCCGTCGAGGCCAAGGAAGGCGTGCGCGTGCGCGAGGAGAACCAGACGGTTGCCTCGATCACCTTCCAGAACTATTTCCGCATGTACCGCAAGCTCTCGGGCATGACCGGCACGGCCGACACCGAGGCGCCGGAGTTCCTGCAGATCTACGGGCTCGAGGTGGTGGTGATCCCCACTCACCGCCCGATGATCCGCAAGGACATGCCCGACCTGGTGCACCTCACCCAGGAAGACAAGTTCAAGGCCATCATCGAGGACATCCAGGACTGCGTGACGCGGCGCCAGCCGGTGCTGGTGGGCACCACCTCCATCGAGAGCTCCGAGCTGATCGCCGGCATCCTGCGCAAGGAAGGCATCGGCCATGAGGTGCTCAACGCCAAGCAGCATGAGCGCGAGGCGCACATCGTGGCGCAGGCCGGCCAGCCTGGCGCCGTCACCATCGCCACCAACATGGCCGGCCGCGGCACCGACATCCAGCTCGGCGGCAACTTCGAGGCCGAGATCGATGCCCTCGAGGAGGCCGGCGAGGCAGTGGATGATGCCCGCCGCGCCGGGCTGAAGGCCGCCTGGCAGCAGCGGCATGACGAGGTGGTCGCCTCGGGCGGCCTGCACATCATCGGCACCGAGCGGCACGAGTCCCGCCGCATCGACAACCAGCTGCGTGGCCGTTCGGGCCGCCAGGGCGACCCGGGTTCCACCCGCTTCTACCTGTCGATGGAAGACACGCTGATGCGGATCTTCGGTGATCCGAACCGCACCAAGCGCCTGCTGCAGTTCGCAGGCATGAAGCAGGGCGAGGTGATCGAGTCGAACCTGCTCACGCGCCAGATCGAGAAGGCACAGCGCAAGGTCGAGGCCCACAACTTCGACATCAGGAAGCAGCTGCTGACGTTCGACGACGTGGCCAATGACCAGCGCAAGGTGGTGTACGAACAGCGCACCGGCGTGCTCGGCGCCACCGACCTCACCGGCGCGGTGGCCGGCATGCGCCAGGATGCCATCCACGCGCTGGTGGAGCAGTTCGCACCGGCGCATTCCTCGCCAGCGGACTGGAACCTCGATGAGCTGGTCGAGGCCGTGCGGCGTGATTTCAACACCGAAGTCGCACCGAAGCAGTGGCTGGCAGAAAACAGCGAGCTTGACGTGGGAGCCTTCAAGGCGCGCGTGGTGGCCGCCGTCGACGAGCAGTACGAGCAGAAGGTGGCCCGCTACGGCGCGCCCATCATGCGCTCGGTCGAAAAGGACTTCGTGCTGCGCAACCTCGACCGCCACTGGCGCGAGCACCTGGCCGCGATGGATTACCTGCGCCAGGGCATCCACCTGCGCGGCTATGCGCAGAAGGACTACCGCTACGAGTTCAAGCGCGAGGCCTTCGAGCTGTTTTCCAGCATGCTCGACCGGGTCAAGCACGACACGGCGGCCATGCTGTCGCGCGTGGAGATCGAGGTC
Source organism: Pseudomonadota bacterium (assembly GCA_030852845.1). Taxonomy (GTDB): domain Bacteria; phylum Pseudomonadota; class Gammaproteobacteria; order Steroidobacterales; family Steroidobacteraceae; genus ZC4RG30. Next base: position 1,971 of record JALYWF010000116.1, on the reverse strand, counting down.
CGCGATCCGGAGCAGATCGCACGCGAGGAGGCCGAGCACCGCGAGCGGCTGATGCGCGCGCTGCAGACCCAGCATGCCGAGGTCACGGCGCTGGGTGGTCCGGAGCCTGTCGAGGCGCCACCCGCCGGCGAGCCGCCGCAGCAGGGCATGTTCCGTCCGCAGCAGGCGCCATCCGCCGCGCCGCAGGCGCCCTTCGTGCGCGGGGATCGCAAGGTGGGCCGCAACGAGCCTTGTCCCTGCGGCTCGGGCAAGAAATTCAAGCAGTGCCACGGCAGCCTGTCCGCGTAGTTGCAGCAGCGCTGGCGCGCCGGGGACCGGCGGGGCCGCAGATCCTCATCGCCCAGCGCCCGCCGGGCAGCTGGCGCGAGGGCTGGTGGGAATTCCCCGGCGGCAAGATCGAGGCCGGCGAGACGGACGAGGCGGCGCTGCATCGCGAGCTGCAGGAAGAGCTGGGCGTGCGCATCACGGCCCAGGTGCCGCTCGGTTCCTTCGTGCATGACTACACCGGCAACAGCGTGGAGATCCTGCTGTGGCTGGTGACTGATTTCGAAGGCGAGGCGCGCGGACTCGACGGCCAGGCGCTGCGCTGGGTCGCACCGCTGGAGCTCGAAGCCTGCGGCCTGCTCGAGGCCGATCAGCCCATGATCCAGCCCCTGCGGGCCGCCCTTGAGGGCGTTACAATAGCTCGATGAGCACCGATCCCCAGCTGCCTGATATCCGCTTCGACGCGGCCAGCCTCTACCAGGAAGATGTCTTCACCGATCGCGCCGCCGGCACGATCCGCCGCCTGCGTCCCGTGCTGGCCAGCGGCGAACCCGATGCCTCGCGCCCGCTGCTGTTCAGCGGGCAGACGCAGCTGCTCACGCCGGGCGGCGTACTGCCGCTGGGCTTCGAGATCGAGGCGGCCAGCCTCGAGGAAGCCATCGCCAAGTTCCCGCAGGCCGTGCAGGAAGCGCTGAACCAGGCCATCGAAGAGGCACGGGAATACCGGCGCGAGGCGCAGTCGCGCATCGTGGTGCCGGAAGCCGGCGGCATGGGCGGCCTGGGTGGCGGCGCCATCCCCGGCGGCGGGCGCATCAAGCTTTAGAGTCCAGCTCGTCCACGTCATCGCCGGGCAGCTTGCGTTCCTCCGCGAACCAGGCGCCGAGGTCGACCATGCGGCAGCGCTCGCTGCAGAAGGGACGATAGGGAAAATGCTCCGACCACTCCACCTCCCGCTGGCAGGTGGGACAGTTGACCCGTGGCGCGGCCATCAGCAGGTGATCAGCTGGAAGGCAACGTCTTCTTCGGCCTGGGAGGGGCGGGCGGCAAGGCCGTTCCAGCGCAGGAAACGCACGCTGCAGCGATGGTGGCTGCCGCTGATCTCCGGATAAAGCCCCGAATCATGCGGCAGGCAGATGCGCAGCAGCTGCAGCGGCGTGTCGCGGTCGAAGTTGATGGCGAAGGTGCCGCCGGCCGCCACCTCGCGGCGCGCGCGACCGTTCTGGCGCGTGAGCCACAGCACCTCGGCCACGGCATCGCACAGCGGCCTGAGCAACGCCAGCCATTCATTGAAGGCCTGCGTGCGGCTGGCCGCGTCCTGGTTGAGCCAGAAGAAATAATCCGGCAGGTCGAACTCGCAGGTGCCACCCGGAATGGCGCTGCGATGCTTGATCGCCGAGAGGAACTCCGAATCCTTGAGGCTGGCGAGGTAGTTCGAGCCGCAGGCCACGAGGTCGGCGCGCAAGCGAAGCAGATTGGACATGACCGTGCGCAGCCGCGCCGAGTCGACGCCGGGTTTGCTCTGGAACACGTTGAGCTGCGCGAGATGCCGCTCCAGTTCCTTCTGCACGTCGGCGCGCACGTCGCCGCGCGCGGCGATGGCGAGGATGTCGAGCAGACTGCCCATGGCCGCGCGACTGCCCCACTGGCTCTGCATCTCGTTGTGGTACAGCGCCTGGTTGTAGAGGAAATCGAGGCGCAGGAACGTGC
>JALYWF010000115.1 GCA_030852845.1 Pseudomonadota bacterium | reverse complement strand
CGGCTGGCAACATCGTCACAGAGCCGGTGCCTCCCCCGGTGGCTCCCCAGGTACAACAGCCTGTGATGCGGGCGGCCCCTGTCATTACAGAGGCTGTTCGCACCAACGCGCTGCTGCAGGCGGACCAGACCGCGACCGCGCGTGTACTGGCGTGGAAGGACCGCCTGGCGATTGCCGGCTACAACCTGACCACAGAGCAGCTGCAGGCCTTGAACAAGGTGGCCACTGCCGAACTGCGCCGCGAGACCGAGGAGTCGCTGGAACTGGCCAGCAACCTCCAGCCCGGTGACATGGAATCCTCGCTGCGGCTGCGGGAAGAAACCCTCAACCGCCAGCACGGCACCAACATGCGGATCCTCGCCGCCATGTCCTCCCAGCTCACGGCCGAGCAGTCGAAGGCCTTGCGCACGCAGTTCGAAACCGGGCATGCGGCAAGACTGGCCGCATTGCGCTCGGACGCGGACCTGATGCGCCAGCAGCAGTAACCGGAACTTCCCATGACACATCGCAGTCGCCTGGCAGGATTCATCATCGACAGCCAGCAGGGCAGCCTGCCAGAGGCCGCTGATTTCTGGGGACAGGCCCTGGGTCTGAATGTCCGCGACTACGACGAGAAGGTATCGAGGCCGAAGTCCTGCGGCTCGAAAAGCTGGGCGCGAAACGCGTGGAATGGGTCCGCAACAGCTGGTGGGTGATGGAAGCCCCCACCGGGCATCGCTTCTGCGTGGTCAGGATGAAGCATCCTGACAAGGGTGAGGCGCCGACAGTCTGGGATTGAGCCTCTGGCTCACGCCCTGGGCAAATCGCCCTTTTCAAAGAAGCAGAATCTGCCTCTGCCCATGGCCTTTGCGCGGTACAGCGCCATGTCCGCCTGCTGCATCAGCTCATCCGGGGTGGATGCACCGTCGCGCGGCAGGGCGATCCCGATGCTGACGCCGATCTGCACAGGCCGCTCACCGAGCATGAAGGGCTCCTTCAGCAGTTCCGTAAGCCGCTCGGCCAGCGCCGAGGCTGCAGCCGGTTGGTTGCCCTGCGCCTGGATGACGGCGAATTCATCGCCGCCGAGGCGGGCCACCGTATCCCCTTCGCGCAGCGCGCTGGTGATGCGCCCGGCCACGGCGCGCAAGACCTGGTCCCCGGAGGCGTGACCCAGTGTGTCATTGACCTCCTTGAAGCGGTCCAGATCCACCCACATCAGCGCAACGCCACTGCTGCGCCCGCCACCGCCCGTGCGGAATGCTTCATGCAGCCGCTCGCTGAACAGCAGGCGATTTGGCAGCCCGGTGAGCACATCATGGTGGGCCATGTGCGCGATGTGCGCCTGTGCCTGGCGCCGCTCGTTCACGTCCTCGAGCACGCCCGCCCATTCCACCGGCTGGTGGTTCTCGTCGCGCATGGGCGCGGCGCGTGCCCGCACCCAATGCCAGGTGTCCGAGGCCGTGCACACACGGAATTCCACGTCGACGATGCCGCCGCGTTCGCCGGCCAGCGCAGCTGCCCACGCCTGGTCCGCAGCGGCCTGGTCTTCCGGGTGCACCCGATCGCGCCAGCCGCTGTTGCGGGCTTCTTCCTCGGGACGACCGGTGAGTTCCTCCCAGCCGGTGGCGGAAAGCACACGCCCGTCCGCTGTACGCCGCCAGAACACCAGCGCGCCGACCTGGGCCAGCGCACGGTAGCGCCGTTCGCTGATCGCCAGTTCACGCGCTGTCTGGCGCTCGGCCTCCGCACGCTGGCGCAGCACCGCCTCGGCATCACGCAGGCTCTGGCGCAGATCCTCGAATTCGCGGATGGGCGTGGCGAAGTCCACCGCCGCGTCCACCGGAATGTCGGCGATCACGCGCCGGCCATTGTCGGCCAGCGCCTTCACGGGCCGGACGATGCGCCGCGCAATTCCACCGGTGGCCAGCAGCACCAGCAGTACCGAGATGCCGCTGGCCGCCGCCATGCTCCACATCGGGTGCTTCCAGCGCGCATCAAATTGCCGGCGGGGTTCACCCACCACTACCGTCCAGCCGCGCGCATTGCGCAAATTGCTGAAGCCGAAAAAGATCGGCACACCTTCCGTGCTCATGGCATTGAACGTGCCCTCATCGGTGCCGAGTGCCGCCAGCGCATCCCAGTCGGGCGCACGCCGGCCCACGACCCTTTCTGCATCGATGGATCGCGCGACGATGTGGCCGCTGCCGTCAGTGACCGCCACCAGGATGCCCGACTCCAGGCGCGCGCCCTGTCGCTGCAGGGCCTGGATCAGCTGCTGCGGGGACACCGCCAGTGCCAGCAGCCGCCGCGGATCCTCCGGCACCGGTGCGGGACGGATGATGGCAACCTGCGGCTTGTCGTCGTCCGGGCCGAAGAAAAGGTTGGAGATGGCCGGGGCGCCGCTGTCGCGGACCTCCTGCAGCAGCGCCTCCGGCAGACCGGTGGATGCACCGGGGTCTGTACGCCGCGAGGGCAGCGGGCTTCCACTCACCACCAGCAGCCGGCCGCCGGTGCCTGACGGAAGGTTGCCGGAGCTTGCGCTGTACAGCGCAATGGTTTCGAGCAACGCGGCGCTGCTGTCCAGTTCGCGCTCGATGGCGCCGGCCATGGTGCGGGCGCTGTCCACCAGCAGGTTCGTCGAAGTGGTGCGCAGGGTAGTGCCCGCCTGCCACACCGCCATGGCGACCAGGGCGATGGTGGGCAGCAATACGGTGAGGACCAGTGCAATCAGGTAGAGGCGCAGGCTGAACAGGCGCCGCGTCGATGTCACGCTGTCCCGGACAATTTCATTGTCCATCTCCGGCTCCCTGGACTGTCACGGGCAGCTCAGATGCTGCCGCGCGGGGCTTGCCTTCCCCGGGTTGCCATTGTCGCCTTCCCGGGTGGCAATTCTCGCGGACGGTGTCACACAACGACTCGCCGCGCGCCCGCCTTTATGAGGCAGGCAGCAGGTTTCGGAAGATTGGATTGGTCGGGGCGAGAGGATTTGAACCTCCGACCCCTTGCACCCCATGCAAGTGCGCTACCAGGCTGCGCCACGCCCCGACCGTAGGGACGCGCATAATACCCGCTCGGAACACCAAAAGGGGGAATGCATATGTCTGGAGTGCTGCCTGGCCGACGCCGCCTGCTGTCCACCGGTGCCCTGGGTGCCGCCGCCGGGCTCGCGGGTCTCGTACTGCCCGCCTGCAGCGCCAGGCCCGCCGATCCGGCGCCTGCCCCTGCCGGCATGTCCCGTGAGCGCTACATGCAGTACGTGGAGTGGTTCAACGCCAATGACCCGCGTTTCATCGAGTACTACCACCCCGATGTGGTGCTCGAACTCGGCGCCAGCACCATCCAGGGCGACACGGCCATCCGCGACTTCTATGCCGAGGTGAAGGCGCACATCCACGAAAAGGTCGAGGTGACGCATTTCATCTCCGATGCCACCGGCATCGCCGCGGAGCTGCCGACCGAATTCCGCGTGTACAAGGACTGGCCCGAACCGAACTACTTCCGCCGCCCGCTGAAGGCCGGCGAGGTGTTCCGCGTGGTCAGCTTCGGCCTGTACTGGGTGGAGGACGGCCTGTTCCGCCATATCAAGGCGGCCCGCTACAAGCTGGTCAATGACTGGCAGATGGAGCCGCTGCCCGGCGCGGGTCAGGGCGCCGGCTGAGCCTGTCCGGGGTACCAGAACTGCAGGTGGCAACTCTCGCAGGCCGCCTGCAGCGCATCACCGGCCGCCAGGTATTGTTCGACATTGCGTGAGTCGATGGCGGGCAGGAGCGAGCCGGCAGCGCCCTGGAGCGCCGCCGAGAAGCCGGTGAACAGCGCGCGGTCCTTGTCGATTTTGGCCTGTGACTCGGCGGGGCTCAGTACGCCATCGCCCTGCCCGGCCTCCAGTCCCTGGCCGGCATGCGCCACCGGTCGCCCTTCTGTTACCAGCAGGTTCGCCGCTTCCATCAGCACCAGCGCCTGCCGGCGCAGCGCCAGCCACTCCTCATCGGTGGCGGGCGTGACATCCTCGGTGCCTTCCTGCGTGCTGGAGGTGTACACCGCCTGCCACAGCGCATTGGCATTCACGTCGATGGGATCGTGCATCAGGTCGATGATGCTGGCGGCGGGCTTCAGGCCCGCTGGCAACGCCGCGGTGGAAGCTGGTGCGGCGGCGGGCTGCTTCGTGCATGCGGCACCCAGCAGCAGCATGGGCACGACAAGGGCCGCAACTAGGGAACGTGTGGCATCCGGCGACTTGTTCATGGGTTTCCCCGGCCGAAGTAAGGGCTGTCAGCGTCTCAGGATACGCAGAATCTCTTCCAGTTCCATACGCAGTTGCCGCACGATCTGCTGGCTCTGGCTCACGTCCGTGCGCGCCTCCTCGCCCTCGAGCTTCTGGCGCGCGCCGCCGATGGTGAAGCCCTGCTCGTAGAGCAGGCTCCTGATCTGGCGGATGATGATCACATCCTGGCGCTGGTAATAGCGGCGGTTGCCGCGGCGCTTCACGGGCTTCAGCTGCGGGAACTCCTGCTCCCAGTAACGCAGCACATGCGGCTTCACGCCGCACAGCTCGCTCACCTCACCGATGGTGAAGTAGCGCTTGCCGGGGATGGCCGGCAGTTCGTTATTGTTCCGGGGTTCCAGCATAGGCTTCCACGCGCGCCTTGAGTTTCTGGCCAGGGCGGAACGTGACCACACGCCGCGCGCTGATGGGGATTTCCTCGCCGGTCTTGGGATTGCGGCCGGGCCGCTGGTTCTTGTCGCGCAGGTCGAAGTTGCCGAAGCCGGAGAGTTTCACCTGGCTGCCGGCCGACAGGGCGCCGCGCACTTCCTCGAAAAACAGGTCGACCAGTTCGCGCGCCTCGCGCTTGTTGAGGCCCAGCTGGTTGAACAGCGCTTCCGCGATTTCAGCCTTGGTCAGCGCCATTCAGCTTCGCACCCTTGCATCGAGCTTCACACCGAGTTCACGGGCCACGGCCGCCATCAGCGCGTCCGCGTCACCGTCGGTGAGCGTCTTACTTTTGTCTTGAAAAATCAATCCCAAAGCGACGCTTTTTCGAGTTGGTTCTATGCCGGCGCCCTGGTAGATGTCGAAGACCCTGAGGTCCGTGAGCAACTGCCCTGCGGCAACACTAGCATGAGTCAGGATGGCGCTTAAAGGCGTGGCCACCGGCACGGTGACGGCCAGGTCGCGCCGCACCTGCGGGAAGCGGGAGACCGCCTGCACGACCGGCAGCGGCGCCTCCAGCGCGGGAATTATGTCCAGTTCGAACAGCATCACCGGGGCAGTGAAGCCCAGTTCGGCGGCGATGCGGGGGTGCAGCTCGCCCACGCGGCCCACCTCGCGTCCGTCGCGCTGGATGCTGGCGCAGCGTCCCGGGTGCAGGCAGGAATGTTCTGCCGGCTCCCAGCTGAAACGCGCCGTGGTGCCGGCCAGCTGCAGCATGGCGCTGACATCGGCTTTCACGTCGAAGAAGTCGGCGGTGTCCTTGCCGCCGGCCCACTGTTCCGGATAACGCGAACCAACGGCAATGCCGGCAATGCGCGGCACCTCGCGCACGCTGCCACCATCGGCAAGGAACACAGCGCCCTGCTCGAACAGGCGCACGCGATCCTGCTGGCGCGCGAGGTTTGTCAGGGCGGATTTCAGCAGCGCCGGCCACAGCGATACGCGCATCACGGCCAGGTCGGATGCAATGGGATTGGCCAGGCGGATGGCGCCGTGTGCGGGGAAGAGCTTCTCCTGCAGCACGGGATCCACGAAGCTGTAGTTGATCGCTTCGTGGTAGCCACGCACGGTGAGCACGTCGAGCACGGCACGCTCGTCGATGCGCGACTCACTGCGGCGTGCAAAGCGCTGCGGCAGGCGCATGGGCGATTCCTGCACGGCATCGAAGCCCACGATGCGCAGCACCTCCTCGATGAAATCCGCTTCGATCGCAAGGTCGAAGCGCCAGGAGGGTGGCGTCACCATCCAGCCTTCGGCCTGGGGTGCCACTGCCAGGCCAAGGCCGCTGAGGCTGCTGACCACACGCGCGTCGGGAATGTTCGCGCCAGTCAGCTGCGCCAGGCGCGCACGGCGCAGCAGCACCGGCTTGCGTGGCGGCAGCGCGTCGGCGGCAAGCGTCTCGCGCACTTCGCCGGCCTTGCCGCCGCACAGTTGCAGCAGCAGTGCGGTGGCGCGCTCCATCGCGCGCTGCTGGCCCTCCGGGTCCACGCCCCGCTCGAAGCGCTGGCTGGCATCGGTGGTCAGGCCATAGCGCCGGCCACGGCCGGCGATGGCATCGGGCGAGAAACAGGCCACCTCCAGCAGCACCGAGGTGGCCTCAGGCGTGATGGAGCTGCCATGGCCGCCCATCACGCCGGCCATGCCCACGGGACCGGAATCATCGGCGATGACCAGCACGTCGGGACCAAGTTCGACAGTGCGCTCATCGAGCAGCATCAGGCTCTCACCCGCGCGGGCGAGGCGTGCGCGCAGCGTGCCGGACACGCGCCCAGCGTCATAGGCATGCATGGGCTGGCCGAGTTCCAGCAGCACGTAATTGGTGACGTCGACCACCGGGCTGATGCTGCGCACGCCGGCGTGCTGCAGGCGCTCGACCATCCACGATGGCGTGGGCCGCGTGTTGTCGATGCCTTCGATACGGCGCAGCAGGAATCTCGGACAGGCCGCGGGGGCTTCCACCAGCGGCGCAGGCCCGCTGTCGCCAGCGCTCTGGATCGTGGCAACGGGGGGCGACCTGAGTGCGTTGCCGGTGAGCGCGGCGACCTCGCGCGCCACGCCCAGCACCGACATGGAATCACCGCGGTTGGCGTAGGTCTTCAGCTCGAGCACGGCCTCGTTGCCGACGGTTTCGAAGCCTTCGACCTCGAAGCCTGAAGCCGTGAGACGGCGCGCGAGTTCCTCTGCCTCCCAGGGCAGGTCGATCCAGTCACGCAGCCACGAAAGCGGCAGCCTCACGACCACCCTCCCCTGAACTGCCTCAGGAACCTCAGGTCGTTCTCGAAGAACAGCCTCAGGTCATTGACCCCATAGCGCAGCATGGCCAGGCGATCGATGCCCATGCCGAATGCATAGCCGGTGTATCTCTCTGCATCGACGCCGCAGGCGGTGAGCACGTTCGGGTGCACCATGCCGCAGCCGAGCACCTCGATCCAGCCGGTCTGCTTGCACAGCCGGCAGCCGGAGCCGCCGCATTGCACGCAGGTGATGTCCACCTCGGCCGAGGGTTCGGTGAAGGGAAAATAGGAAGGCCTCAGGCGCATCGCCAGGTCGCGCTCGAAGAAGGCCTCCATGAAGCCATGCAGGATGGACTTCAGGTTCGCGAAGCTCACCACCTCATCGACCAGCAACCCTTCCACCTGGTGGAACATGGGTGTGTGCGTGGCATCGGAATCCATGCGGTACACGCGCCCGGGGGCGATCACCGCCAGCGGCAGGCGCTCGCGTGCGGCAAGCAGCGCGCGGATCTGCACCGGCGAGGTATGCGTGCGCAGCAGTGCGCGTTCGCCCTTCACCTCGTGCTCCAGGTAGAAGGTGTCGTGCATGGCGCGCGCCGGATGGTTGGCCGGCACGTTCAGCGCGGTGAAATTGTGGAAGTCGTCTTCGATTTCCGGGCCCTGCGCCACCTCGAAGCCCACCTCGCGGAACAGCCGCTCGATGCGCAGGCGCGCGCGGGTCACCGGATGCAGGCCACCGCTGGTTTCGCCGCGCCCTTCGGCGGTGACGTCCACCCTGCCGGCCGCAAGTTTCTGCGACAGCGCTGCGGCATCGAGCTCCGTGCGGCGCGCGTCGATGGCAGCCTGCACGGTCTCCTTGGCTTCATTGATGCGCGCGCCCGCAGCCGGTCGCTCGGCAGCGGGCAGCTTGCCGAGTGATTTCAGCTGATCGGTGAGCGTGCCCTTCTTGCCCAGCCACGCGACCCGCACCTCATCGAGGCGCGGCAGGTCGG
>JALYWF010000111.1 GCA_030852845.1 Pseudomonadota bacterium | reverse complement strand
ACGCCGCTGGCCAACCTGCACGCCGCGATGCTGAACAAGCTGGGCGTGCCGACAGAGAAATTCGGCGACAGCAACGGGGTCCTCACGCTGTGAAACTGCGCGCCCTCCTTGCCGGCGCTGCAATGACAGCCCTGCTCGTTGCGGGAGCGCAGGCGGCACAGCGCAAGGACAGTGTCGCTGTGGCCGCTGCCGCATATACCAGCATCGCCGAAGCCGCACGCAGCCAGGACTGGCCGGCAGTGCGGGCCATGGCCCGCCAGCCCGGCGCGAAACTGAATGCCGCCAGCACCGAGGGCTCCACTGCCCTGCACTTCGCAATCCATGCCGGTGAGGCAGCCGTGGTGCAGGCTCTGCTCGAAGCCGGAACGGACGTCACCACACGCAATGTGGCCGGCATTTCACCGCTGCAGCTGGCCGTCACCACGGGTGACACGGCGATCACCAGGCTGCTGCTGGCGCGTGGCGCCGACGCAAAAGCGCTCGATGAAGCAAAGGAATCCCTGCTGATGCTGGCGGCCAGGCATGGCGACGGCGAGATGGCCAGCGCACTGATCGCTGCCGGCGCCGAACTCAACTACGTGGAGCCGCAGCTGGGCCAGGACGCACTGATGATCGCCGTGCGGTCGGGCCGCACGCCGGTGGTGGCCGCACTCATCGCGGCGCGCGCCGAGCTCAACCACCAGTCGCCACCAGGACCTGAGCCAGGCGTACGTGCACCCGGGGCGGGTGGTGGCTCCACCGGCGAGGGCATGGTGCGCAGTGGCGTGCCGCCGGAGGGACAGCGCCTGGCGGGCACGGGCAAGTTCACCGCCCTGCTCTACGCCGCGCGCGATGGCCAGCTCGAGGCCGCGAAGCTGCTGGTGCAGGCGGGCGCGGACCTTGAACTGGCCGATTACAACGGCATCACGCCACTGCTGATGGCGGTGAGCAATGACCACCATGACATCGCCAGGCTGCTGGTCCAGGCCGGCGCGAACGTCAACGCTGCAGACTGGTACGGCCGGCGCCCCCTGTGGGCGGCCACCGAAAGCCGCAACCGCGATGTGAATACCGCCAACGCCACCACCAATGGCGTGGATCGCGACGCGGCGCTCGAAGTGATCACGATGCTGCTGCAGAAAGGCGCGCAGCCCGACGCACGGCTGGAGCATTTCCCGCCGCGCATGGGCGGCCATGCATTCAACATGAGCTACGTGCCGACGGTCGGCGAAACGGCGTTCTATCGCGCCTCGCTTAACAACGACCTGCCACTGATGCGCCTGCTGCTGAAGCATGGCGCCGATCCGCTGCTGAAGACCTACCACGGCTCCTCGCCGCTGATGGCGGCCGCTGGCGTCGGCTGGGTGCGCGGACAGACCTTCATTCCGGGCGGCGAGGCAGCGCAGCTCGAAGCGGTGAAGATGCTGGTGGAGCTCGGCGCCGACGTGAACGAGGCCAATGACATGGGCCTGGTGGCCGTGCATGGCGCCGCATTCCGCTGGTCAGACAGTGTGATTTCCTACCTCGTGGAACACGGCGCACGGCTCGACATCAAGGACAAGGTCGGCCGCACGGCCTACACCTGGGCCGCCGGTGTCACCATTCCCTCCACGCCGCCGGAACCCAGTCCGCGCACCATGGCGCTGATCGAGAAGCTGATGGCGCAGGCCAAGGGCACCGCGCGTCGCTGATTCACGCCGCCGCGACCAGCGGAATCCCGAGCAGCTGCGACATGGACCCAGGCTGTTGCACCAGGTCCGCCAGTGTGTGACGGTCGAGCACGTCCAGGTAGGCCAGCATCGCCTCCGAGAGGAGGCCTTTCAGCCGGCAGGATGGCGCGATGATGCAGCGTCCACCCTGCTTGGTGAGGCACTCCACCACACCCAGTTCGCCTTCCAGGTCACGCACCACCTGGCCGACGCGCACCTCGGTTGCCGGACGGGCGAGACGGATGCCGCCGCCCTTGCCACGCGTGGTGCCCACGTAGCCCAGCTCGGCCAGCCGCGCCACCACCTTCACCAGGTGATTGCGCGATATGCCATAGGACTGGCTGATGGATGTGGCGGTCTGCCGGGCATCTGGCGCCAGCGCCAGCGAGATCAGCGCGCGCAGCCCGTAGTCCGTGTAGAGGGTGAGCTGCATGGCCGGCTTAACGGCTCGCGCGCAGCGCTGCGGCCAGCGCCGGCTTGGTGTCGATGAGGATCTCGCTGATGGCCTTGCGCTCCTCGGCGGTCAGCTTCTCCGAAATACCAGTGGTGTCGCGACCCTGCAGCACCTCCACGATCCGCCCGTTGATGTACTCGCGCGCATATTCCGGCAGCGCGTCGAACTGGGGGCTATAGATCTCGAAGCTCAGCGGGTAGCGGAACAGCCGTTTCTGCAGGTCCAGCTCGCGCAGGCTGCGCCCGCGGGAATCGCGTGGCCCAAGTTTCGAGAAACGTTCGGCGAATCCGCTGCTGCTTGCCATGCGGTCCTCGAAGGGCGCGGCATCGTGCAGGAACAGCGCGCGCACCAGCGGCTCCATGATCTGGCGCAGGCGCGTGTGGTCATTGGGGGAAATATCCTCCCAGCTGCGGATCGGGCCGGAGGCGGCAGGCGCCCCGTCCTTCGCTTCACGCTCCAGGATGGTGCGGATCTTGTAGTTCACGCGCGTCACCAGGTTCTGCAGCCGTGTCTGGTGTTCCAGCACGGTCAGCGCCACCACGTCGCTCTTGCCGCTGAGGTAGGGACTGGTGTCGAGGTACGCCTTCAGCTCATCGATGTTGTGATTGCTGCTGCCGCGCAGCTCACGTAGCTTCTCCCCGTGCCGTCCCTCGCGCAGCGGCAGGTTGCCCAGGTGCGTGCGCTTTCCGGTATTGCCGGTCACGTACCAGCCGCCCCAGCGGGTGCTGAATGGCGTGCTGTCGTCCACGTCCTGGCCGGAAGTCACGGTGCGCGTATCGGACGGGTCATCCACCGGCGAGGAAAGCACCATCACCCGGGGCACGCCGCCACCGCTCATCGAGTAGGTGTCATGGCAGGTCAGGCAGCGGCCGCCCTCGCGGCTGATCTCCGGCGCCAGCTCCTGGCGGTTCTCGAAGCCGTAGAACACCGCACCCTTCGAGGCGTCGATGGCCGTGAGTTCGATCAGGGGGCTGTTCTGCACATAACCCACATAGGTGTCATCGTTGAAATAGACGGCGCGGGGCGCCAGCGGCGAGATGTGCTCGATCTGCAGGCTGGTGCGCGAGAACACCAGCACCTGGGAATCCACGTTGATGTCCAGCGCCTTCAGCAGGGAGCGCAGGTAGCCGGTGCCAGGCTCCCACTGCAGCTTCAGCTCACCGCTGGCCAGGCGCTGCTGCATGCGCCAGACGCGGTTCTCCCGCGCCTGCTCCGAATAGGCAATGCCGGGGTACTCCACGTCGTAGCGGGTGGAGGTGGGCAGTTTGGCGGGGTCGGCATGGGCGGCGCC
>JALYWF010000103.1 GCA_030852845.1 Pseudomonadota bacterium | reverse complement strand
CGTGCAGGGTTATGCCATCGGCAGGCCCAAGCCGCTGAACCTGGCAGCCTGACGGCTGCCCGGCAGCGGGCTAGAACTGGTAGCGGGCGCCGAAATACACCGCGCGCGGCGCGCCGGGATGCAGCATTTCAAGCCCAGCCCCGGCCTCATCCTTCACTGCCACCGTGGCAACGTACCGCCGGTTCAGCAGGTTGCGGCCTTCGGCGTACGCCTCCCAGTTGCCGCGGGCGAAGCTGGCGCGGGCACCCAGCAATCCGTAGGAACCTACCCGCCAGGTGTTGGCAAAGTCCACGTAGCGCGGGCCGATGAAGTCGAAGGCAGGGCCGATGCGCAGTCCGGACGTGTGCGCATACATCAGCTCGCCGCGCACAAACCAGCGCGGTGCCGAAGGCAGGCGGTTGTTGCCGTAATAGGTGTCTGAATCGAAGGCGAAGGCATTGAAGGTGGCGCTGACCAGCGGCTCGATGCGGTGGCCGCCATGGCCGAGGGCAAAGCTGGCACCGAACAATGATTCGACGCCTGCATGCGTGGTGTCGAAATTGGCGGGTGCGCTGAGGTCATCGACGTTCCGGGAGAGGATCTCATCGCGCAGCGAGGTGTAGTAGCCGGAAACATCCCACTGCAGCCGCGTGCTCCCGTGCTGCGCGCTGCCACGCAGGCCGGTTTCCACCACCACGCCGTGCATGGCCTCCAGCGCCGTCAGCGTGCCCGTGGTGCCGTCGGTGAGCTGGTAGGTGGTCGGCGGTTCATAGGTGCGGCTGAGGCTGGCATACCACTGCGAGGCTTCGCTGCTGCCGAAGAGCAGGCCCAGGCGCGGGTTGAATGCGCTGTAGGCGGGTGCATCGAACCCGCCGGCCTGCCGCTCGGCGCTCACGAACTGCGCGCCATAGACCAGCGTCCAGCGGGGCGCGAATTGCCAGTGGTCCAGCGCGAACAGCTCCAGCGTCGAGGCGGAGTCATCCGAGGTCCACATCAGCCCGCCACGCTGGCCGGCGTCGTTTTCATAGTTGCCGCCGCTGACCTTCGAGAAGCCGTGGTTGGCACCAAACTGCAACTCGTGTGCGCCCAGGTTGCGCCGCCAGCGCAGCATGGCGCCGCTGTCCTTGTGGTCGGTGTCGATCAGCAGGCTGAAGAACGGCGAGCTGACGATGGGGTGGTACAGCGACTGCTGTTCATGCGAGGCGCCCAGTTCAAGCGTGCCGCCGGCAACCCCATCCACGGTGGTCTTGAATGCCAGGCGCCAGGCTTGCACATCCTTGCTGTGGTTGCCGGCAATGGCGTCCGGCCGCGCCTGCCGGGGGTCGGCGGCATACTGCGCCGGAGTGAGCTCGCGCGGCAGTTCGGCGAAGTAGTCGCTGAGCGTGAAATAGAAGCGCGTGGCGATCGCTTCGGTGGGCTGCCAGCCGGCATTGGCGTAGACGTTGTGCCGCTCCAGCCGGCTGTGGCCGCGGTAGCCATCGCGCTGCTGCGCCTCCACCGACAACAGCCCGTCGAGGGCGCCTGATGTTCCGCCCAGCGTGCCGCGCGCGCCGCGCTGGCCGAAGCTGCCACCCGACAGAGACACACTCATCGGCGCGCTGTTGCGTGCCGTCGGTGTAGTGAAGTCGATGGCGCCGCCCAGTGTGCTGGCACCGTAGGCCAGCGCGTTGGCGCCGTGCGCCACCGTGACCCGGCGCGCGTTGAGCGGATCCAGCGCCCGGTTGTGGTTGTTGCCATCGGCGGCCGTCACGGGCAGGCCGTCCTGGAAGAACTTCACGCCGTTCTTGTCATAGTCGGTGGCGTCGAGGTTGGAGCCGCGGCTGGAATAGAAGACGTCGTCGTTGCCGGCCTGGCTTTCCGCCCACAGGCCCGGCACGTATCGCAGCAAATCGGCCAGCTGCGTCACACTGCGCTGTTGCAGGTCGAGGCCGTCCAGCACCGTGATCGCGCCGGGAGTAAGGCCGGGGTCGGTCGCAGGCCGCGCGTGCAGGCGCTGTGCCGTGACCACGATGGGATCCAGCGCCTGCTCCGTGCGGGTGGCCTCAGCCCGTGCGCCGGTGCAAGCCAGCACCGCAAAAATGGCTGCGGCGACTGGCTTCGGCGCAGCGGGGCCCGGGGCGGGCGTGGAGTTTCCTGGGACGGAGGTTCGGGGGCACATGCGGCCATGATTGTAGGAGTGGCCGCCGGCCTGGAGGATGCGACCGAGTGTCGCACTCGGTACCCGCACGCCGGGGCGCTAGAATTTCGCGAATGTCCCGCCGCACATCACCCAACCGTCTGCTCGTGCTCAGCAACCTGCGCTGGCTCGCCGTTGCCGCGCAGGCCCTCACGGTGGTCGTCGTCACCGGCCCGGTGGGCATGGCGTTGCCTCAGCTGCCACTGTGGAGCGGCATCGCGGCCCTGGCCCTGTTCAATGTTTTCGCCACCTGGCGGGCGCGACGCGGTGTGCTGGCAGGCGATGCAGAGGTATTCGTCCACATGCTGGCCGACCTGCTGGTGCTCACCTGGATGGTGGGCTGGAGCGGCGGCGTGGAGAATCCCTTCTCGTCCGTGTTCCTGCTGCCGATCGCGCTGTCGATCCTGTCGCTGCCCGGTCGCTGGATCTGGCTTACCGCCGCGGCCAGCCTCGCGGGCTTTGCCGTGTCGGCGGTGCTGGCCCAACCGCTGCCGCATGCGCACGGTGTATTCAGCGATGCCTTCAGCCTGCACAAGGTCGGCATGCTGGCCAACTTCCTGGTCTCCGCCGCGGTGCTGCTGATCTTCTTCACCCGCATGGCCCGTGCCGCGCGGGAGCGCGAGCAGGAAGTGGCGCAGCTCAGGGAGCGCTTCGCGCGCAACGAGGGCATCACGGCACTGGCCACGCACGCCGCCTCGGTGGCACATGAGCTGAACACGCCGCTGGCCACGCTGATGCTGATGGTGGAAGACCTCGCCGGTGATTCCGGGAGCGCAGCCAGGCGCGAAGACTACGCGAC
>JALYWF010000067.1 GCA_030852845.1 Pseudomonadota bacterium | reverse complement strand
GCCCAGCCGGGCGGTCCGCCTCCGGGCCAGGGCAGCCCCCCGAGCGGCGGCCGTCCGCCGGCCGGCGGTCCTCCCATCAATGACATGGAGCAGCGCCTGGCGCCTCCGGCACGTGGCCCGCAGCTGTTCCGTGTCGAGCAGGACATCGCCTACTGCGAGGTGGAGGGCAAGGTGCCCACCGATCTGGCCGGCGGCTTCTACCGCACCGGCCCCGACGCCCAGTTCCCGCTGCGCCCGGGCAACATCCCCTTCGACGGCGAAGGCCACGTGAGCCAGTTCCGCTTCGACAAGGGCAATGTCCATTACAAAAGCCGCTTCGTGCGCAACGAGCGTTACGTCGCGCAGGAGAAGGCCGGCCGCATCCTCTTCCCGATGTACCGCAATCCCTATCTCGACGATCCGCTGGTGAAGGGCAAGAGCCGCGGCACGCACAACACGCACATCATCCATCACAACGGCGTGCTGCTGGCATTGAAGGAAGACAGCCCGCCCGCGGCGCTCGACCTCAACACACTCGAGACGCTGGACCCCGTCTACCGCTTCAACAACACGCTGAAGAGCGCCACCTTCACCGCGCACCCGAAGCTGGATTCGAAGACCGGCAACCTCGTCGCCTTCGGCTACGAGGCGAAGGGCCACGGCACCACCGACGTGAACGTGTTCGAGTACACGCCCAAGGGCAAGAAGGTCTGGGAAGCGTGGGTGAAGGTGCCCTACGTGGGCATGCTGCATGACTTCGCCGTCACCGAGAATTTCGTGGTGCTCTACGTCATTCCGATGCGCATGGACCAGGCGCAGATGGAGAAGGGTGGCATCCACTGGTCCTGGTGGCCGGGCGAGCCCACCTACTTCGGCTTCTTCCGCCGCGGTGGCGACGGCAAGGACGTGCAGTTCATCAAGGGCCCGGAGCGCAGCGCCACGCATGTGATGGGCGCCTTCGACGATGGCAAACAGGTGGCCATCGACGTGGAGATGTCCGAGTCCAACCCCTTCCCCTTCATGCCCATGCATGATGGCTCGCGCTGGGATCCGGTGAAGGGCACCAGCTACATCACGCGCCTGTCGGCCGACCTCACCACGAAGACGCCGAAGGATTACAAGATGGAACGGCTGTACGCCAACATCACCGGCGCACTGCCGCGGCAGGATGACCGCTACAACACCGCGCACTACCGCTACGGCTTCCTGTCCTGCGGTTTCAGCGAGGCCGAGAACGTGCGCGGCGGCGGCCGCGGCAATGGCATCGCACGCTTCGACGTGCAGAACCGCACCGCGAAGATCTGGCGCGCGCCGCAGGGTGCCTCGCTGGCCGAGGTGTGTTTCGCGCCGCGCAATGCCAACGCGCCGGAAGGCGCGGGCTACCTGATGGCAGTGGCCACTTACGCGGCGGAAAACAATCGTGCGGACCTGGTGATCCTGGACGCCGAGCATGTGGAAGACGGCCCGGTGGCGACGGTGAAGATGCCCACGCGCATCGTCGGCCAGGTGCATGGCTGGTTCGTGCCGGCTGCTGCGATCCCCAAGGCCAGGGCCTGAGGGCAGGCGCGGCGGCCAGTTGGTCGTCGCGCCAATCCTGCCGCCACCATTGTCACCATGAGCACCATCTTCTTCCTGGTCTTCTTCGGCTTCATCGCCTACCGGATCATCCGCAGCGTGATGGGGCCCGGCTTCGATGTCAGCGAGGAAGCGCGCAAGAAACTCGAGGCGCGCCGGCAGGCGGCGTCACCGCAGCAGCGTGGCGCACCCGGCAGGACTCCCTCCCTCCGTAATACTGTCCCTGCCGCCAAGGGCCGCAGCACCCAGCCGCGGCAGCCGGTGCTGTCCCGCACGAGCAGCGTGATTGCGCGGCAAGACGACGATCTCGGCTGGTACATCGTGCTCGACGTGCCTCCCGATGCGTCGAAGCGCGAAATCCTCGAAGCCGTGAAACGCCGGCTGGAGGTGGCCAGTGCCTCCGGCGACACGGCCGCCCCCGCCCGCGTCGCCCGCGCGGCGGCGACGGGCATGAAGCAGAGCCTCAGCTTCGCCGACGCCCACGGGCGCCGGCAGTAGTCTTTACCAGTAGGGCTTCACCAGCTCCGCCTCGGCTGCGCAGCGCGCCGGATCAGGCCTCTTGTGCTCACCTGAGCGCAGCGTGGCCAGCTCCGCGCGCGCATAGGCCAGATCCGCCTGGTACAGCGGCGAGGCCGAGGCCAGCGAAACCGCCGCGCCGGTGAGCATGCGCGCATTCTCTACCGCGCTGGCATTGTGCATGCCGCACACCACGCGGCTGTCGCCGATGGCGCGGCCGCGTGCCAGCAGCGGACCGGCGCGGGAAGGATCCACCTGCGAGAGCACCAGGCCCCAGGCCCAGCCCGCCGTGGTGTGTCCGGAAGGATAGTCATAGCTCTCGCCGATGGAGGATGCCTCCACGCAGGTGGGCCCCACATCCCCCTTGAACGGCCGTTGCCGCTTGTAGAAGTCCTTTGCCTTGCTCATCGATGCGGCCGCCTCGCGCGTGACCTTCTGCGCGAAGGCCACCATCTTCGGTGCCTCCTCCGGCGTCAGTTCGATGTCCAGGCTGCAGGCGAAGTGCTCCAGCATCTTCGCATTGCCCAGCTGCGCATCATCAGCCGCCATCTGCCAGCGCGGCGTACCGTAATGCACACGCGTCTCGCGGAAGATGCGCCGGTCGGCCTCGTCGCGTGCATCGCCGCCCTTCGGCGCCGGCGCCATCACCGTGTACAACAAGCTGGCATCGCCGCTGATGTACGGGGGCGAGGCCGGCAGACGCTGGGCTGCGGGCCGCGAGCCATCAGCAGCGGCCTGCTGTCCCTGCCCGCGCTGCCCCTGTCGCGGCGCCTGCCCCTGCCTCGCGGGCTGTCCCTGCTGGCGCGACTGCGCCGCACCGCTCCGCGCCGGCGCCTCGGCGGTCTGCGCCGCCATTGCAGTTCCCCCCAGTGCACAGAGGGAGATGGTCACCAGGATCTCTTGCATGTATCGCATCACGGCCTTCCTGTCTCGGTCATCAGAATTTCATGCGGATGCCAAAGCGGTACGACCGCCCCAGCGTGTCATGGTATTGCGCGCTCGCCCCCGACAGTCCGCCGCCGGTGAACGGCGGGCTCCTGTTGAAGAGGTTGTTGATCGTGCCGAACACCTGGAACTGCTTCATGTCGCCCACGTCCAGGTCATAGGACCCGTTCAGCGCGAAGTTGAAATAGGGATCGACGCGGTTGCGGTCCACGCTGCCGTAGAGCAGCCGGCCTTCGGCATCCTGGTAGTTCGCGTCTTCGGGGCCATCACCCCAGGTGTTGTCGAGCTTCGCCCCGCCGATGTAGCGCGCCGAAAGCCCTGCGTAGAGGTCACCCAACTGATAGCCGGTGATGATGTTGCCGGTCCACTTCGGCACCGCCGGCAGCCCGGGGATGAACACATTGCTGCGGATCTGTCCGGCCAGGTCCACCTCGGCGAAGCGGTCCTCGCAGCGCAGCTGTGCGTTCAGGTCGCAGATCTGGCGGATGCCGGAGCTCTCCAGCGCACGCGTTGCCCGCACGGTCAGCGACAGCGAACCGGGCAGCCGCTCGAAGGCCATGCTCAGCGGCAGCTGGTAATTCCACGACATGTCGATGCCCTGCCGCCGGTAGGGCAAGCCGTTGGAGGGCCGCGAGGCATTGTGCGAGACGATGTCCTGCAGGTCGCGGCCGCCATCCTCGCGCGTGGCGAAATCGATCTCGCGGCATTCCGGCAGGTCGGCGTTGAACAATCCGTTGATGCCGGGTTCCGCGGGATCCACCTGCCCGTCCACATGGCGCGCCTCCCGGTTGCCGCTCTTCTCCCAGCAGGCCAGCACGGGATTGTCATAACCGTAGGGCGTGTAGATGCCGTCCTTCACGCGGATGTCGTAATAGTCCGCGGCGAACTGCATGCCCGCCGCCCTGCCACGCGGCGAGAGCACGATGCCGAAGGTCAGTGTGTCGCTCTTCTCCGGCTTCAGGTCGGCATTGCCCACCGACACCGTGCCCCAGCGCTCGTACTGGTTCTCCTGGCTGTCGGCCGTGCGGTCACGCCAGGGATTGCGCGCCTGGCTGCCGCCGACGCTGTCGGGAATGCCCGGCTGGTTGAGGAACAGGTCGCGATAGCCGGCGGCACGCAGGTCGCGCGAGCGTGTCATGCGCAGGCGCAGGAAGTCGAAGGGCTCGAACACCGTGGAGAATTTCCAGTTGAGCGTGTGCTGCGTGGCGGACTGCCCCGTGGTGCCGGCACCGCCCTTGTTGTTGTAGGAAGCAAAGCGCGCACCCGCATTCACCGACCAGAGCTTCACGCCCTCCAGGCCCGACACCAGCGGCAGGTTCAGTTCGGTGTAGCCCTCGGTGACGCGGGTCCTGCCGCCGAAGGCATCGCCCCAGGCACGCGCGATGTCGGCGCGCAGGTAGAAGGGGCCGCGCGAGCCCTCGTTGTCCACCTCGTCCTCGCGGAACTCCAGTCCGAATGCGCCGGTGAGCGGACCCGCCCAGCCCTGCCACAACGTGCCGGTGGTGCCCACCGACAGCGTCTGCAGGCTGTTCTCACCGTCAGAGACATTGTTCTTGAAGGCATAGGCCAGTGCCTCGCGCTGCAGCTGCGCGGCGGCGGGATCGGCGAATTCAGTGCCAAAGACATTGAGCGGCCTGCACCCTGCCGCCAGCTCGGCAAGCCCCTTCGGATCACTGGTGGGCCGGCCCAGCGCGTCGAGCACCGGAATGCCATCACGCGTGATGCGGCACACGGGCCGGTTCCATGTGGGATTGGGCACGCCGTTGACGAACTCGCGGTCGTCGATCACCGCGTCCATCGCGAAGGCGAAGCTCAGGTTGGTCTGCACATTGTTCTGCCGTGACGTGCTTGCCGTGCGGCCATACTGGTAATAGGCCTCCCACTGCCAGTCGCCTCCGAAGCGGCCGCGCAGCCCCGCAACCGCGCGCACCGTCTCCGACCGCTGCTCCGTCCATTGCTGGATCTGCGGATTCCACACCTTGCGCACCGCCGTGAACCCCCTGCATGGCAGCTCGCCGAACAGCGTGTTGATGCCGGAACCGCCGCCGGCGGTACTCGAACGACCGAATGCGCGCTGCACCTCGTACAGCGCCTCGGGTGTCAGGTTACCGAGGAAGGCGTAGGCATTGCGTCCCGGTCCGGGCAGTGTGGCCGGCACGCCGGGATCCTCGAAGTCCACGGTGAGCGTCACGCCCACCAGGTTCCAGTAGTGCGTGCCGTTTACCGACCTGATGCGCTGCCACACGGGGTTGATGCCATTCACGAAGTTCCATGTGGGCGGCGTGCTGGCATCGAAGCTGCTGCCGAACTGCCCGGCAGGAACGTAGTAGGGCGGCGCGCGTCCCGTGGGCGCATTGCCCAGTACCTGGCGGAAGTTCGCGTTGCTCCACAGCGGACTGCGCACCGGCGCCTGGTCCACAAAAGGCACGCCATCGATGAAGGGATCCTGGAATGTCTCGCCATTGCCACCGTAGGGGATGAAATCCCCCGCGCGCGCAGAGCCGCCGGGCTGGGCGGCAACGCCGGGCGAGTTGAAGCGCACGCAGGCCGTGCCCGTGGTGTAGCGGTTGCGGTTGAGCGCATCAGTGCGGGCATAACTGCCCTGCACATAGCCAGTGAGGCGGGGCGTCAGGTCGTACTCGAAGTTGGTGAAGACGGTGCGCCGCTCGGTTTCCGGCAGCATGGCCAGGCCACTGGAAATCAGCGGCCCGTCGCCGCCCACGGTGTTGCGGCCCGTGCCACCACGCAGGCCATAGGCAAATTCCTCGATGCCCGTGCCATCGGCGGTGAAGCGGTAGCCGGAAGTGTTCGCGGCACTGCTGGAGTAGATGGTGGCCGTGGGCGCGAACTGGCTGTAGCGCACATGGTCCATCCTGAAGCGCGCCGGGTAGTACTCGAAGCCCGGCAGCGGCTCCAGCAGCGCATCCACTTCATCCGCGGGACCAGAGAAGTTGTTGTACAGGTTGCGTGACTGCGCGCACCAGGCGCGCGCGGCGGCACAGTCGCGGATCGCCGCCTGGTCCTGCCACTCCACGCCCAGCAGCGCATGGCCGCGGCCGCCGAACAGCGGCGTGCCGCCGGCAATCGCCACATGCGGGCTCCTGCCATCCCCCGCCTCGGTGACGCCATAGTCCATGTCGACGCTGACACCGGTCATGCGCTTGTCGAGCACCAGGTTCACCACACCCGCCATGGCGCCGGAGCCATAGGTCGCCGAAGCGCCGCCCGTGGCCACGTCCATGCGCCGCAGCAGGTTGGAGGGAATGATGTTCAGGTCCACCACGTCGGCCTGGTTGGACGTGGACACCACGCGCCGCCCGTCGATCATCGTCAGCGTGCGCGAGCCGAAGGTCGGGTCGAGCCCGCGCAGGTTGGCAATGGTGTTGCCGATGAAGAAGGAGGTGCGCGAAATGGTGCCCTCCTGCTCGTCGCCGGTGAGCGCCGGCTGGTAGCTGGGAATGTTCTGCGGCACCAGGCGATTGATGGCCTCGGAGACATTCACCATGCCCAGCCGGCGCATCTCGTCACCGGTGACGGTCACCACCGGGTTCGGCGCGGAATAGTTGGGCGGCACCTGCAGGCGCGTGCCGGTGACCACCACCTCTTCCATTTCTTCCAGCGGCGGCACTTCGGCCAGCGCCGGCGGCGCACCTGCGGTTCCGGAGGGAGTTTCTGGCGACGCGCGGCGACCCGGCGGCGGCTGTGCTTCTCCAATGCGCACCACTGCGATGGTGTCCGCATCGATGCGGCGGAAAGTCAGCCCCGTGCCCGCCAGCAGGCGCCGCAGCGCCGTGCCCGGCAGCATACGGCCACGCAGGCCCGGCACCCGGCGCGTGGCCACACCCGCTTCGGCAGCCACCACCTGCAGGCCGCTCTGGGAGGAGAACTGCAACAGCGCGCTGGAGAGCGGTTGCGGGCGGATGTCGAAGACAACAGGACGATCGGGCGCCTGTGCGCCCAGGGCCACACCGCCCAGACAGCACAGCAGCAGCGCGACAATCAGTCGCATGCCGACCCTTCAGTCGGTGGCAATGCCGGGTCGCGCATCGATGCGTTGCCGCCCGTCGGGGAGCTGCACCACCGCGACATGGAAGGAATGCTGCAGTCCGTTGAGGAAGCCGCGGATGTTGTCGACGTTCACCGTACCGCTGTAGCCCAGCGCCGCGACCCGCTTGTCCTCGATCACGATGGGGCGGGGCGCGTACCGGTTGACCGTGGCGATGACCTCCGAGAGCGATTCGCCCTCGTAGTGCAGCTGGCCCTTGCGCCAGGCAATGGCCAGCTGCGGATCCACGTTGCGCACGTCAACGTTGTGCGAGCCATGCCAGTAGACCAGTTGCTGGTGGGGCTGCAGGCGGTTCCTCGGCATGGACGAGATGTTCTGGTCGTAGTGCGCTTCGACGCTGCCTTCGGCCACTGTCACGGTCACGCGCCCCTCGGTGCGCAGCACATTGAAGGCGGTGCCGGTGGCGATGGCTTCCAGCCTGCCGGCCTGCACGGAGAAGGGACGCCCGGCGTCCTTTTTCACGGCCACGTACACCTCACCCTCGTGCAGCTGCACGCGGCGCCGACGCTCATCCATCAGCACCGTGACGTGTGTGCCGCCGCCCAGCTCCAGCACCGAACCATCAGGCAGGCGCTGCACGCTGTTCACGCCGGTGGGGGAGCTGAAATCGATGCCGGCCACCTCTTGTGCGGAATGCCGGTTGGCCCACCACAGGCCCGCCACGCCGGAAGCCACCAGTGCGGCCAGCGAGGCGGCCAGCGCACCGCGCCGCGTCCATCCGCCCCTGGCTTCATTGCCGGATGCGGCTGCGCGGACCGTCTCCGCATCGCTGGCAGGTGCGTCAGCACCCACGGCGCCGCCCAGCTCCCAGACCACGGCGAGCTCATCGAAGGCCTGCTGGTTCATCGGATCGCGCTGGCACCAGTCCAGCCAGGCTTCCAGCACCTGCTCGTCATCCGCAGCCGCATGGATGCGCTGCAACCAGAGGGCAGCCTGCTCCATGCGCTGCAGGCGCGCATCGCCGGTCGGAATTACGTTCATCGAAGAGTCGTTCCTTTGAGCCTGGATGCGACCTCTGCGGGCGCCAGGCCATCGAGGCGCAGGCGGCAATACAGCAGGGCGCGTGTGATGTGGTTGCGGACCATGCGGTCGGTGATGCCGAGCCGGCGGGCGATGGTCGCCTGGTCCATTTCCTGGGTGCGGAACAGCAGGAAGGCCTCACGCACGGCCTCCGGCAATTCCTGGAGGATCCCGCGGACCTGCTCCACGCGCTCCCTTTCGAGGGCGACAGCTTCCGGTTCCGGCGGTCTCTCGAACAGTCCCGAGAACAGTTCCGCCTCGTGCGCGCGCAGCTCGGTGGCGCGGCGGCGCAGGCGATCGATGGCGAGGTTGCCGGCGATGCGGAAAAGATAGGCCCGGACGAAGCTGCTCACGTCGGAGCGCTCCAGCTGCAGCAGCCTTACGTAGGCCTCCTGCGCCACTTCGCGGGCCTCCTGGCGGGAGTGCAGGCGCAAGGTCAGGTAGCGGACCAGGGCTTCATTGTGGTCGCGGAACAGGCGTTCGACTTCCTGCGCGCGCGGCTCGCCGCCTTCTGCCGGGCAATCGCGGCCGGCATCGTCCGGCGCTTCTGGATCCCGGTCGAATTCCCCCATCGGTTCATTGTCTACCCGCACGGGACAGCTGTCCAAGGTCAAAGCTCCCGCACGGGAGTACGGTTCCTATAACGTATGAAGGAGCCGTTTCCGGAAGCTCGCGGGCCTCAATTTGCCCTGATGCGGAACAGCACGATTTCCGGCGACACCGGCGTGACACCGTCCAGCGTCTCGGCACCGTTCACGGTCTCCCGTACCCGCAGCATGTCCGGCTCACCAGGCACTATGTCGAAATTGACCGGCGAGGACGGCCGGCCGTCGGCGTTGCTGGTGGATTGGGGCCACTTGCCGATGAACCCTTCCGGAAAGCGGGGCACCGTCAGGATGTTGGGCACATCCAGGGTGAAGTAGCCGGGGCCGAGTTCGCAGGTGGTGCCGTTGCCGCGCCGGGTGTAGAAGCCGCTGAGCGCGGTGAGCGTCTCGATGTTGTAGCAGCCGTCCTGCGCATTGCCCAGGCCGTTCACGCCGGCATGGAAGCCGTTGTAGGTGCCGGCTTCATAGATCCACACGCGCCGGTGGTCGGCCGTGGCCCAGGCGCCGGCCATCTGCCCCGCCACCTGCTCCGGCTCCAGCAGGCGCCACGTCACACTGCCGACAGTGGCGTCGATGCGGGCGGCGGGACCCGGCGTACGTTGCACATTCGTGAGCGGCGTCGCCACGGCCACACCAGTGGAGGTGGTTGAAAGCCCCGTGGTGCCGGTGGTGTCGGTCACCGGATTGAAGCCGATGCTGCCCGCCGCGCTGTCGTACACATAGAACCCCTGCTCCACGCCGCAGCCGATGCCGCAATTCGTGCCGATGGCGTGATGGCCATACAGGTAGGTGCCATCGTCGAAGAAGGTGAGGAAGTTCCGCGTCGGCTGCACGCCCGCATCGCCGACGATTGAAATGCGGTAGCTGCCCACAAGCTGCGCTCCGGTTGCCGGATTGGACCGGCAGCGCACATTGCGGTTGATCACCCAGCCGTGGCTGGGCGAGCGGTTGGCATCCTGCGGATTCAGCAGCAGGACTGCACTGCCCCACTGGTACTGGCTGGCGCTGCCCACCAGGCAGGTCATGCCCTGCGGATGCCGCGTGATCACCAGCTCATGCATGGCGTCGCGATTGCTGGGCACATTGGTGAACTGTGCCGTGGAGAAGTCCGCCAGTTCCGCGGTGCGCTCGATCTCCCCCGTGCGCGAACGGCGCAACCCCAGCGCCATGCCCCCGCCGGGCATGGCCAGCGCCGGTTGTCCGGCTGCGGCCTGGTAGGCCACGGAGGCGGTGACGGTGAAGCTGCACAGCGTGACTTGAACGTTGTCCGCCGGTCCGGTGGGCGGCTGCGTCACGTCCTGCCCGGCGGTGAAACTTTCGTTGGTGCCGTTGGCCACGTTGCAGTTGTTCACCGTGCTGCCGGCCGTGGTCGTGGCGGTGACGAACCACTTGAAGATGGGCAGGTCCGACTGGCTGTTGAAGATGGCATCGGGGAAGGTGAGTGTGGTTTCACCCGTCGCGGGCCTTTCCTGCACGCCTTCCTCGGTGCTCAGCTTCACGCGCACGTCCGGCGTTGCGGCAACCGCGGGATCGATGGTCACGGTCACCGGATAGCGTGGCACTGCGGGATCATTCACGCAGGTGATCGCCGGCACCGCCGAGGTCAGGGTCAGGGTTCCCGTGGCGTTCTGCACCGTGCAGATCTTGCCGAAGGGCTGGACCTTCACCGTGATGTTGTAGACCGTGCCGGTGGGCAACGAGCCGAAGCTGAACGTGGACACCGCCTGGCCCAGCACACCAAGGAAGCGGCAGGGAATCTTGCGCGAGGAGTCTGAGGAGTCGAGGCACTCGTCCTGGCCGTTGTACTGCAGTACCAGTGGGCGGACGCTGCCCAGCCCTGTGATCGTGCCCTGCAGCACCAGGCGTTGCGGTGGTTCCTGGGGGGCCTTGCCCGGCCCGCCATCGCCGCCGCAGCCCGCCAGCATTGCGCACAGCAGAACAACGGCGCACGCATTTTCCGGAGCGACGCGCCTGTAGCGCGCCGCCGCGGTGCTCCTTCCCCCCATTGGGTCGATGTTGTCGGGAGCTACCGCGCTATTCAAGCGCTGCCGCGTACTGCCGCGGCAGCAATAAACTTCCGGAACTCGCCGCGACCAGTCGAGCTGCCATCCTTTGGGGGTGGACGCTGGCTCGACTGGCCGCGGGAGCTGTCGGTTGACTCAGTTCGCCGTGATCCGGCAGAGCACGATGGGAGGGATCGGCGGCGTGAGCGTGCTCTTGCGCACGCCATGCTGCGTATCCCACACCGTCAGCTTGTCCACGCCCGGGCAGACCGGATCGGAGGGCACGCTGTTGGCGAGCCGCACCTCGTATTCCACCAGGGAGTACGGTCGCCCGTCGGTGAAGTCCGGGTTCTGCGACTGCGGCCAGCGGCCGGGGTAATCCTTCAGCACCGCGGTGGCGTTGGGGATGTCCGAAGAGCCCGATGAGAGGATTGCGCAGCTGCTCTGCACCGGTGCACCCGCCGGGAATCCGCAGTTACCGGGATAGAGCCGGACCAGGTCCTGTACGTCCTCCCCGCCGCGCAGGGTGTAGATGCGCATGTGGCATCCGGACCGTCCGCCCTGGCGCGTCCAGGTGCCCGTGAGGCCGAAGTCACCGACGAAGCAGGCCTCCTGCAGGTTGCCGATGCCGTTCACGCCGATGTGCAGGCCGTTGTACAGGCCATGCTGGTACACGAAGATGCGGCGGGGATCTTCCACCGGTCCGCCCTCGCGCGACACATCCCAGGTCACCCACGCGCCGTCGAGTGCGTTGGTGGTGTCGACCAGCGGATCCGGTCCGACCGCTTCCATGATCCAGTCGACGATGGTGTTCACGCTGGTCGCCAGCGCCGTGGCGGCATTGGTCGAGACCGCGGTGGCACCCGCGGGCACGCTCACCGGCAGGCCCAGCGCCGTGGCGGCCGAGCCGCTGAACGCAACGCCGCCAGCCGGGCCGGTGATCCTGATCTCACCACCTTCTGCGACAACCATGTCCGTCGGGGCGCCTGGATTGGCACTGTTGATCCTCGATATCAGGGTGTTGAAGTTGGCCGTGGTGTATGTGCCGCTGGCCACGTTGAAGCCCTGGCCGTTGTTGATGGTCACGGTGAGGGTCAGCGAACCGGTGCCCAGCACCACGCCGTTGACGGTGGTGTTGCTCACGCGGGCCGTGATGCCGGCGGGGGGGCCAGCGGTCCGCTCCACCATGGTGATGTTGCGCGGCGTGGGTGCGCCTGTAGAGGCGGAGGCGTGGATGCCATTGCTCCCGTTGGTGTCGGTGATGCCGGTGAAGGCCATCGTGGCCGCCACCGGGTCATAGTTGTAGAACCCATGCTCCACGCCGTTGCTCGACGCACTGGACTGGTGGTTGCCGAAGAGGTACTGGCCGTTCTCGAAGAAGGTCAGCACGTTACGGTTCCTGACGATGACGGGCGCCACCGTGGGTGTGCCGTTGTTGACGGTGGTTGTGGTGATGGTCCTGGTGAACTGCCAGTACGCACCGCGCAGCTGGGCCGCCGTATCGGCCGGCGCATTGCGGCAGCGGATCACGCGATCCACCAGCCACAGGTCGCGCACATAGGCCGAGGCGGGCTTGCGCAGCAACACCGCGCCGGCATCCGTCCAGTGGCCCACGGTGCGGGTGCTGTTGGCGGCGCTGCTGGGGGGGGCCACGCTATTGCCAGGGATGCAGGTCATGCCCGTGGGCGACTGCTTCACCACCAGTTCGTAGAAGGCATTGATGTCGCTCTGCGCCTCGAACTGGGTGCCGGTGGGCTGCCCGTTGGCGTCAGGCACCATGAAGGGGATGAATGTGTTGGTGAAGTCGGTGACCTTCGCCACCGCCACGTCCTCACCCCAGGGCTGGGTGCGGAGTGCAACGGTCACGCCCTCTCCAGAGGGAATGGCCGGCGCGGCGACGGTGTGCGGGCTGAAGTCGGCCTGCACCCGCACGGTGAATCCACAGGACTGCACGGTGGCGCTGACCGGACCGGTCGGCTTGTCGAGAGCATCCACTTCGCCGCTGTCGCTGATGTTGCCGCCCGTGTTGTCCACCGGCCCGCCCACCACGAAGCAGTTGATGGGCGGCGAGGTGGCCGTGGGCCCCGGCACCGTCGCCGTGACCGCCCAGGGGAAGTTAGGCAGGTTGGTGCCATTGTCGAACACGTAGGTGGCGTTCTGGTGGTAGCCCGTGGTCGCGTCGTTGGGACACTCGGACGGGGAGAACACGATGCTGGTGCGTCCGCCGGCGTCGACCGGGCAGCTGCCGTTCTCGGTGGTCAGGATCACCTTGAGTCCGGGCTTGTTGGCCGCCGGATCGATATCGACCGTGACGTTGTAGTGCGGAATCGCTGCGTCATCCACGCAGACGATCTGCAGTTGCGGCATGTCCTTCTGCACCGTGCCCGTGGGGTTCTGCACGCTGCAGCTCTTGCCGAAGGGCTGGCGCTTCACCGTCACGTTGTAGGGTGTGCCCACGGCCACGGCACCGAAGCTGAAGTTGGAAAATTCCTGGTCCGGCACGCCGAGGAAGCGGCATTCGGCCACCACCTTTGGGCCACCCGGATTATTGGGCGTTTCGGGCACCAGGCAGCTGTCGGTACCGTTGTACTGCAGCACCAGGGGCCGGCGGCTGCCGAGGTCCTTGATGCGTCCGCCAAGCACCACGGTGTCGTCTGGCAACGCGGTGTACGGCTCTTCCTTCACGCTCTTGATCGAGTCGCAACCGAAAAGGACGACTCCGCAAAGCGCGGCCGCCAGAAGTCTTGCACCGCTGATCATCGAATTCATGTCTTTCCCCCGAAGAAATCTGCTCTTGGCCTGGGGGCGGATGTCGCCATCCGCCCGGCGTTGCGTTTTTTAGAAGTCCATGCTCAGGCCCAGGCGGAAGCTGCGTCCGAACGTGTCGTGATAGTTCGGGCTGGCTCCGGAGAGCGTGCCGCCACCGCTGAAGGGCGGATCCTTGTCGAAGAGGTTGTTGATGGTGCCGCGGATCTCGAACTTCTTCAGGTTGCCCACGTCCAGGCGGTACGAGGTGCTCAGCGTGAAGTTGTAGTACGGCTTCACCCAGTTGCGGTCCACGCTGCCGCCGAGGAAGCGGCCGAGTTCATCCACGTAGGTGTCGCAGCGACCGCCCTCGAATTGGTCGGCATCGCACCAGGTGTTGTCGAGGCGGGCGCCGCCGATGTAGCGGGCGGCCAGCGAGCTGGTGAAGTCGCCCACCACGTAGCCCACGCTGAAGTTGCCGGTCCACTTCGGACGGGCCGAGACGCCCGGCACCGACTGGCTGGAGCGCAGCTGGCCGACCAGGTTCACGCGCCGCAGCTCCTCGTTGCAGATGAGGATGCCATCGCGGTTCAGCGTGCCGTTGCAGTTCAGCTCGCCGCTGGAGGTCACGCGACGATCCACCGTCTGCTCGATGCCCGAGGCTTCCAGCGCCCGGGAACCACGGATGGACAGCGACATGTTGCCCGGCAGCGCCTCCATCATGCGGCTCAGCGGGAAGTTGTAAGACAGCGTCACGTCCACGTTGCGCTGACGGTAGGTCAGGCCATTCGCCGGACGGCTGGCGTTCACGTACAGGATGTCGGTGTACTGCGGATTGCCGAGGGAATCCTGCGCGAAGCTGATCTCCTTGCAGGTGGACAGGTTCATGTCCGGCGGCAGGTTGGCGCCGAAGCCCGGCGTGTCCGGAACGTCGCTGTTGCCGCTGTCGCGCCAGCAGGCCTCGATGATGCTGCCCGCGCTGGAGAACTGGTAGGGCACGTAGATGCCATTGCTCAGTGAAATCGTCGAGTAGTCGGCCGACATGCGCATGCCCTGCGCCCAGCCGCCCGGCGAAAGCACGATGCCCATCGTCAGGGTGTTGCTCTTTTCCGGCGAGAGGTCAGGGTTGCCGACGCGCACATAGCCGAAGCGCTCGTTCTGGTTCTCGGTGCTGATTTCCGTCTGCTCGCGCCACCAGTTGCGGCCCGTGGCCTGGTCGGGCAGCGTGGGCGAGTTGTTGAACAGCTCGCGGTAGTCGGCGGCGCGCATGTCACGCGAACGCGTCAGGCGCAGGCGCACCCAGTCGAAGGGCTCGTACACCGTGGAGATCTTCCAGTTGAACGTGCCCTGGTTGGCCGAGGCGCCCGTGGTGCCGGGGCCACCCTTGTTGTAGTAGTCGGTGTAGCGGGCGCCGAAGTTCAGCGACCAGAGGTTCACGCCCTCGATGGCGCTCACCAGCGGCATGTTGAACTCCGAGTAGCCCTCGGTGGTGCGCGTCTTGCCGCCGAAGGAATCCTGCCAGTTGGCCAGGTCCGAGCGCAGGTAGAAGGAGCCGCGCGTGCCCTTGTTGTCCACCGTGTTCTGGCTCAGGTCGATGCCGAAGGCGCCGGTCAGCGGACCTGCGCCCCAGCCCTGCCACAGCGTGCCGTTGGTGGTGAAGGACAGGTTCTGCAGCGTGGTGGAACCGGCCGAGGAGCTGTCCTTGAAGGCATACGCCAGCGCTTCTTGCTGAAGCTGCGCGAGCTCTGCGGGGGTCATGTTCAGCCCCTCCCACACAGCGGGAGTACCGGCAAAGTCGCCGAAGATGTTCAGCGGCTTGCAGCCTGCTGCCAGCGCCTCCAGGCCCTCGGTGTCGCTGATGAACACGCCGTTGGTGTCCAGCTGCGGGATGCCGTCACGCGTGATGCGGCACACGGGCTGGCCGAAGGTGGGGTTCGACGCGCCGTCGACGGTGAGGCGGTCATCGATCACCGCGTCGATGGCGAAGTTCAGGCTCAGGTTGGTGGTGCCGTTGTACGTCCTGGAGAGGCTGTCGGTGGTGCCGTACTGGTAGTAGGTCTCCCAGCGCCAGTCCTGGCCGAAGCGGCCCTTCAGGCCCATGGTGCCGCTGAAGGTCTTCGAATTGCTGGTGCTGGACTGCTGGATCTGCGGGTTCCACACCTTGCGGATGGCGGTGAAGCCATTGCAGGGATTGGTGCCCCACAGCGCGGCCGTGGCGGAGTTGGTGCCGCCCGTGCTCGGCGAGCGGTTGAAGGCCGACTGCACCGCATTCAGCGCTTCCGGGGTCAGCTGGTTGAGGAAGGCGTAGGAGTTGCGCCCGATCGACGGCAGCACCGCCGGCACGCCTGGATCCTCGAAGTCGGCGGCGATCTGGATCGACACCAGCAGCCAGTAGCGGCTCTGGCTGTTCGGCGACTTGGTGAATACGTATTGCGCGCTGCCCGGCACCACGTTGGTGCCCCAGTTGAAGCTGGGCGGCGGGTTGGTCGGGGTGTTGTTGTCGACGACCGCATCGGCCGCGACGCCGAGGTAGGGGTTGGGCTGGGTGCTGGGACGCAGCGTCAGGCCGTTGGAGATCGGGTTTGGAACCGGCGTGCCGCCGTCGCTGAGGAACAGGCGGAAGTTGGCGTTGTTCCACAGCGGATTGCGCTCGATGCCCGGCGTGGCTGGCTGGTTGTAGGGCGAGATCGGCAGCACGAACTGGTCGGTCGGTATGGTGCCCGTGCCGAAGTAGATGGTGTCACCTGCGCTGGCCGAACCGCCGGCGATGGCGGCCACGCCCGGCGTCTGGAAGCGTGCGCAGACATTGCTGTTGGAGGGACGGTTGCGGTTGTAGCCATCGGTCACCGAATAGCGCGCCTGCACATAGCCTGTGGTGCGCTCGGTGAAGTTGTATTCAAAGTTGCCGAAGGCGACCTTGCGCTCGTTCTGCGCGCGCAGCGAGTAGCCGCTGGTGGTGACCGGGCCATCGCCGTTCATCACAGAGCTCGAGTTGGAAGCACCGCGGAAGCCGTAGGCGAATTCCTCCACGCCAGTGCCATCGGGCGTGAAGCGGATGCCGGAGGTCGGCGCCGGGTTGGCCGGATCAACGCTGGTGTTGTTCTCGTAGATCACGCCAGCAGGCGACCACTGGTTGTAGCGCACATTGTTCATCTGGAAGCGCGCCGGGAAGTTCTCGTAGCCCGGCAGCGCCACCACCGGCGAGCTGAAGTTGTCTTCGATCAGCGAGCTGGTGGAGTTGGTCAGCATGGCGCGCGAGTCCGCGCACCAGCTGCGGGCCTCGGCGCAGTTCTCGATGGGATCGGTCTTCTGCCACTCGAAGCTCAGCAGGCCATGGCCCTTGCCGCCGAAGAACGAACGGCCGCCGTTGATCGAGAAGTTCGGGCTCTTGCCGTCACCTTCCTGGTTGGCGCTGTAGCCCAGGTCGATCGAGATGCCTTCCTTGCGGTTGTTGAGCACCAGGTTGACCACGCCCGCCACGGCGCCGGAACCATAGGTGGCCGACGCGCCGCCGGTGACCACGTCCATGCGTTGCAGCAGGTTGGTGGGAATGCTGTTCATGTCGACGAAGTCGGCCTGGCTGGAGCTGGATACCGTGCGGCGGCCGTCGACCAGCGTCAGGGTGCGCGTGCCGAAGGAGGGGTCCATGCCGCGCAGGTTGGCGATGGTGTTGCCGATGAAGAAGGAGCCGCGGTCCAGGTCGTTGTTGCCCTGGCCACCGTTGCCGAAGCCGGTGCCGATGTTGCCGAACTCGCCGCCGCCCGTGCTCTGGATGTCACCCACCAGGCCCGGCTGGTAGGAGGAAATGTTCTGCGGCACCAGCGTGAGCAGGGCGTCGGCCACGTTCACGATGCCCAGCTGGCGCATCTCCTCGGCCGTGATCGAGGTGATGGGGTTGGCCGATGTGACGTTCGGGTTCTGGATGCGCGTGCCAGTGACCTGCACCTCGGTGAGCTCTTCCAGCTCCTCTTCGTCTTCTTCTGCTGCCGCGGCAGCCTGTGCAGTCGACCAGCCGGTCAGCGCGAAACATGCAGCAATTGCTACAAACGAGGTGCGCGCGAACGACACGCAAGTGAATCTTGACACGGTGAACCCCCTGACCCCTTGTATGTTGTGCGCCGCGCGATCGAGGTCGATAGCGCGGCGTCAACACGTACAACGAGTGGGGATAGCTGAACCGGAAGTGGATGCCGGAAATATTTCGGCCGGCCCTGAAACAGGCCGGTCGACCGCGTCTACAGCTTGTAGTCCTGCTGGGTGCGCGCGTACTCGATAAAGGAGTCGAGCGACGCCGGATTCGCCATCGCATCCCGGTTGGCCGCCTTGGCCAGCGGCACGCCGGAGAGGATGCGCCGCACCGGCACTTCCATGCGCTTGCCGGAGATGGTGTAGGGAATGTCAGGCACCTGGTAGATCTTGTCCGGCACGTGGCGCGGGGTGTACTCGCTGCGCAGGCGGTCATTGATGGCCTTCACCATCGCCTCATCGAGCACCCTGCCCCCCGCCAGCTTCACGAACAGCGGCATGAAGAACTTGCCGCCCGGCAGGTCGAGGTTGACGATCAGGCCATCTTCCACGCCCGGCACCAGCACGATGGTGCGGTAGATCTCCGAGGTGCCGATGCGGATGCCGTGGCGGTTCAGCGTGGCGTCGGAGCGGCCGAGCACATAGGCGCCGCCGCGGTCGTTCACCATGTAGAAGTCACCCTGGCGCCACATGCCCGGGAAGTCGCTGAAATAGGTTTCGGTGTAGCGCTCGTCGTTCTTGTCGTTCCAGAAGCCCACCGGCATCGACGGCGCGGGCTGCGTCACCACCATCTCGCCCACTTCATTGGTCACGAACTGGCCGTTCTCGCCCATCACGTGCACGGCGATGCCGAGGCAGCGTGCCTGCATCTCGCCCGCGCGCTGCGGCAGGATCACGGCGCCACCCACGAAGCCGGAACAGATGTCGGTGCCGCCGCAACCCGGCGCCACCCAGCAGTCCTGCTTCACGTTGTCATGGAACCACTGCTGGCACTCTGGCGAAACCGGCGAACCGGCCAGCGTGATCGAGCGCAGGTTGCCGAGGTCGAACTTGGCCTTCGGCACCACCCCGTTCTTCTCGAGGATGGCCTGGTAAGTGGGGCTGGCGCCAAACAGCGTAGCGCGCGAGTCCTGCACCATCTTCCACAGCACGTCGCCATCGGGCCAGGCGGGGTTGCCGTCATACAGCACTGGCTTCACATCCGAAAGCAGGCTGCTGACCAGGAAGTTCCACATCATCCAGCCGGTGGTGGTGTAGAAGAAGATGCGCTCGCCGGCGTGCATGTCGAAGTTGAAGGCCAGGTGCTTCAGCTGCTCGATCATGATGCCGCCATGGCTGTGCATGATGGGCTTGGGCAGGCCGGTGGTGCCGGAAGAGAAGAGGATCCACAGCGGGTGGTTGAACGACACCTCCTCGTACTGGAACGCCTCGCGCGACACCGGCGGGTGGTCGAGCAGCTCGCTCCAGTACACGGTGCCGGGCCGCGAGCGCGGCGCGTCGGCCTTCAGGTAGTTGTACTGGATGATGTGCTTCACGCTGGTGAGGCGCGCGAGGATCTTCTCCACCTCGGGCATGCGGTCGAAGGGCTTGCCGCCATACTGGTAGCCGTCCACGTGCAGGAACACGGTGGGCTCCAGCTGCGAGAAGCGGTCGAGCACGCCAGGGGTGCCGAAGTCGGGGCCCACCGAGGACCAGATGGCGCCCAGGCTGGTGGTGGCCAGCATGGCGATCAGCGTCTCGGGCACATTGACCATGTAGGCGCAGACGCGATCGCCGCGCTTCACGCCCAGCTTGCGCAGCTGCGTGGCGACGATGCGCACCTTGCCGGCAAACTCGTCCCAGGACATCTCCTGCAGGCCCTGCCGCTCGTTCAGGTGCAGCAGCGCGGCCTCGCCGGGCTTCTCGTTGCGCAGCATGTGGCGCGCGTAGTTGATCTCGGCGCCCGGGAACCACTCGGCGCCCGGCATGGTGCGCTTGCCCAGCACGGCGGTGGGCTGCCTGGTGGCCTCGATGCCGAAGAAGTGCCAGCAGGCCTGCCAGAAGGCATCGATGTCGTCGGTGGACCAGCGCCACAGCGCCTCGAAATCAGGGAAGGTGAGGCCCCTGTTGGCACTCAGCCAGGTGCGGAACTCAGTGATGCGCGCGCGCGCAATCCGTTCCGGCGAAGGCGTCCACAGCACGGTACCCGGTTCAATCATTCCCGCTCGGCTCCAGCCAAAAAAGTGCGTTATTGAAGCATGATTTGGCTGGAGAATCCGGCCGCATCACAATGCGTTACCAACTTATGGCTGAACCTGAATTACTGGTGCTGGTACCCGGTCTGGTCTGCGATGCAGAGGTCTGGCGCGCGCAGGCCGCAGCCCTCGGCAACGGCCGGCCGGTGCATGTGCAGGAACACGGCCTCACGGACAGCCTCGAGGGCATGGCCCGCCGCATCCTGGCCGCGGCGCCAGCGCGGTTTGCGCTGGCCGGACATTCCATGGGTGGGCGCGTGGCACTCGAAGTCCTCGCCCTTGCACCGGAGCGCGTGACCCGTGTGGCCCTGCTCGATACCGGGTTCGAAGGGCTTGCGGCAGGCGAAACGGGTGAACGCGAACGCGCCGGCCGTTACCGCCTGAGAGACCTCGGGCGCGCGCAGGGAATGCTTGCCCTCGGCAAGGAGTGGGCCCGCGGCATGGTGCACCCGGCACGGCTCGACGACGCCTTATTGATGGGCGCCATCCACGCCATGATCGGCCGCGCGCCGGTGGAGCAGTTCGAGGCGCAGACCGAGGCCCTGCTCAACCGGCCGGACCGCACCGCCCTGCTGCCGCAGATCCAGGTGCCCACGCTGGTGCTGTGCGGGCGCGAGGATGGCTGGAGCCCGCCGGCGCGCCATGAAGAGATGGCCCGACGCATCCCCGGCGCGCGGCTGACCATCGTTCCAGGCTGCGGTCACATGTGCACCATGGAACGGCCGGACGAGATCACCGCGGCCCTGCAAGCCTGGCTCGCGTACTGACCCCAAACTTCCGAATTCCAGGATCCTTCCGATGCAGCTGCTGCGCTCGATCATCTTCACCGCCTTCTTCCTGCTGTTCACCTTCTGTTATGCGATCTTCTTCGTGGTCGTCAGCGTTTTCCTCACCTGGCGCGGTCGCACCGCGCTGGCGCGCAACTGGGCACGCACGCTGCTGGGCGCGTGTCGTGTGCTTTGCCGGCTCGACTATCGCGTCGAAGGCGCGGAGAACATTCCCGCGAACGAGGCCTGCATCGCGCTGATGAAACACTCCTCCAGCTGGGAGACCTTCGCGCAGGCCGCATTGCTGCCGCCACAGGTGTGGGTGCTGAAGCGCGAACTGACGTGGATTCCTTTCATCGGCTGGGGCGTGAAGCAGCTGCATTGCATTGCCATCGATCGCGGCGCCGGCGGCGCAGCCGTGCGGCAGCTCATCGAGCAGGGACGCGAGCGCCTGGCGCGCGGTTGCTGGATCGTGGTGTTTCCGGAAGGCACGCGGATGCCACCGGGACAGACGCGCCGTTATGGCGTGGGCGGGGCGGCCGTTGCGGTAAACACCGGCGCACGCATCGTGCCCGTGGCGCACAATGCCGGCTACTTCTGGCCGCGACGTGGCCTGCTGAAGAAACCGGGCACGATCCGGGTGGTGATCGGTGCGCCCATCGACCCGCGCGGGCGTGATCCGCGCGAGATCAATGAAGAGGTGCAGCGGTTCATCGAAGCCAACTCCGGTCCGCCGGAAGGCTGACGCCGCACCGGACGCCAGATTGTCAGTGACCTGGCGTCGCGGGGAACTTCCGCGTCACTTCACCTCGTAAACCAGGTTCACGGTAGTGAGCGTGTCGGTCTTCTTGAAGCCGGCGGGCGGATCGGTGTTGTGGCGCACGGCATAGGCCAGCGCCAATGCCATGCGATCGGTCATCTTCACGGCCACGCCGATCTCGTTCTGGAGGAAGTTGTTGCCCGAGGTGAACTCGCCGTTGAACTTGTCGAAGATGGTGGTCGTGTCGGTGAGCTTGTGGTCGAACTCCACACTGGCCACGCCGGTGACATGGCTGTCCTTGTCGCGCGGCACGTCGAGCGTTTCCCAGAACTTGTAACCGACACCGACCTGCCCCAGCAGCCTGGTGGTGTCATTGTCGATGAAGCGGCGGCCTATACCGGTGGTCACCAGCCCCTGGTGATCGAAGCCACTGAAGCGGTCTTCTTCATAACGCACGCCGCCGTACCAGAAGTTGCGCTGGTAGAAGTCACGGCGCGTCTGCGCGCCAGCTTCCCAGCGGCGCGCGGTTGTTTCACCGTCATTGCGCACATAGAGCCCGCCCAGGGTAAAGGCGTGTTCCCAGACGTCGGCCTTGTAGGCCGCCGCGACACGCGCGTTGGCGGTGCGTGTCTCGGTGTTGCCGTTGGCCACGGCGAGGCCTGCCTCGCCCTTGCCCGTCCACTGTGCGGCAGCGGGCAGTGCGGCCAGCAGCAACGCTGCTGCCAACGAGCCGCGGAAGGCAGGACTGGAGGAAATCGGTTTCATGGTCAGGGACCTCATGGTCAGGAGAAAGAACGGTGCCGAACGGCCGACCTGCTCAGAGCAATGCCTCGACGGCAGCCTGGAGGTCCTCGGGTTTGTCCTTGGGCGCGTGGCGCGAGACGACCCTGCCATCGCGATCGACCAGGAACTTGGTGAAGTTCCACTTGATCGCCTCGGTGCCGAGGACGCCCGGCTGCGCGCTCTTCAGATGCTGGTAGAGCGGATGGGCCTGGTCGCCGTTGACGTCGACCTTCGCGAAAAGGGGGAAGGTGACGTCGTAGGTGCTGCTGCAGAAGGCACCAATCTCGGCCTCGCTGCCAGGCTCCTGCGCGCCGAACTGGTTGCAGGGGAAGCCGAGCACGGCGAAGCCGCGGTCCTTGTACTTGCGGTACAGCGCCTCGAGCCCTGCGTATTGCGGTGTGAAGCCACAGCGGCTGGCTACATTGACGATCAGCAGCACCTTGCCGCGATAGTCGGACAGGTCGCGCGTGGCGCCATCGAGACGCCGCGCGGAGATTTCATGCAGAGACATGGGAGCGGCCCCCGTGGGTGGCGGTGGTCCGCCATTTTCACACAGGGGGCCAGCTCACGCCATTTCAGTAGCGATTGCCGAAGTCGTAGCGGAAGGCCAGCGCCCAGGTGTCGCCGTCATCGTTCTCGCTGTAGTCGAGGCCCAGCGCGAAGTTGCGGCTGAAGTAGTAGCGGCCGCCAGCCATGATGGTGGTGTCGTCGAGGCCGTCACCGTAGTCGGTGTACTTGAGGCCGGCGGTGAGTTCCACGTTGTCGCCCACGCGGCCACGCAGGCCGGCGTGCAGGCCGAAGCCTTCTTCGATGTTGCGCGAATCATCCACCTCGACCTTGAGGCGTTCGTATGAAACGCCCGTCACCAGGTCGAGGGCGGGCGCCAGCGAATGATTGAAGCCAAGGCCGGCAGTGAGTGCGCCCACGTCGATGGTCTCTTCGTATTCCGTGCCACTGAGGGTGCCGAAGCCGTGGATGGTGGAGCCGAACTCCACGCTGCCCGCGATGGCGAAGCCGTCGCCCTCCAGGTCGACGCCGGGCTCCACGTCTTCGATCTCCGTGGAGATGAAGCGGGCCTCGATGTTGTTGTAGCTGAAGCCGTCGGCCAGGGCCGGACCGACGAACAACGCGGTGGCCGCGCCAAGGGTTGCGGCCAGAACTGCGGGTTTACGCATGGGATCCTCCATCGAGCGATGCGCGGCACAATTTTACGCGCAAATGAAAAGGGGCGACCGGTCAGGGTCGCCCCCATTCAAGCTTTGACGGGCTGAACCCGTGCTGAATGCTTCAGAACAGCTTGCCGAAGTCGTAGCGGAGCGTGGCGACGAAAGAGGTCTCGCCAGCCATCACGAGCATTTCCGACTTGCGCACGTCCACGCCTGCGGCAAACGCCGGCGTGAAGTAGTGACGCAAGCCGACCGTGACGAGGAAGGTGCTGGGAATCGTCTTGATGTCCACGTACTGCAGGTTGGCGGACAGCTCCAGTTTGTCCGTCAGGCGACCGCGGGTTCCGACGTTCAGGCCGAAACCGGATTCGCCATTACTGCCGACTTCAAGCCGCTCGAACGAAGGCCCGGCCAGCACGTCGAAGGATGAGCCCAGCGTCCACTTGTAGCTCACCCCCGCGCTCAGCTCCTTGAATTTTTCAGAGCCGACGTCCGTGTACTTGAACTGCCGGTATCCAGCGCCCACCACGAAGTTCGAGGGCAACTCCAGCGAGCCGGCCACCTTGAAGCCATCGCCATCCACGATGCCGCCGGCCAGTTCGCCGTAGCCGTACCCGGCCTCGAGGAAGCTGTGGCTCACGCCATCCGCAGCCAGCGCCGCGCCACTCATGCCCAGCGCCGCGACCGCGCCCAGCGTTGCAATCTTCAGCATTCAATCACTCCTTGTTGTTGACGAAATCCCGGCAGGTTCCGGGCAAAAAAGAAGGGGCAATCCTCGCGGATTGCCCCTCCATCAGACTGTGAACGGCTGCGCCGAATCGTTACAGGCGATTGCCGAAGTCGTAGCGCAGGGCGAAGCGCAGCGTGGCATCGCCGTCGCCGTCGTGCAGGTCGAGGCCCGCGGCGAAGGCCGGGGTGAAGTACCAGCGGCCGCCTGCCTTCAGGATGGTGTCGCTGTTGTCCAGGTCGACATATTCCAGGCCGGCATGCAGCTCGAGCTGGCTCAGCACGCGACCACGCACGCCAACGCCCAGGCCGAAGCCGGTGTCGCTTCCACCGCCGTCCACCTTGAGGCGTACGAGCGAGGCGGTCGCCACGATGTCGAGGTTGTTGTTGACGGCGTGGCTGTAGCCGCCTCCCAGGTTCAGCAGGCTGAAGTCAGCGCCGCCGTCAGATTCGAGCAGGTCGATGCCCGCGTGACCGAAGAACTCCGGCGTGAACTCCATGGCGCCGGCAACGCCGAGGCCGTCGTATCCATCGCCGGAGACGAAAGCACCTTCGAGCAGGTTGTAGCTGAAGTCCGTGGCAGCGGCCTGCTGGGCACCAAACGCCAGGGCGGCTGCAAATGCACCAATTGCTGCGATCTTGCGCATGTTGATTACTCCATCACTTGGAAAAGGGGGGATCAATCATCCCTGGCGGAAACATGGACGGGGCGGCAATGAGCCGCCCCGTCGGTGCGGGACGCAATGCCCGCTGCGACAGTCGGCTTAGCCGCCGAAGTCGTAACGCAGGGCAACACTGAACAGGTCGCCGTCGAAGCCCGAATCGCCCAGATCGATCTTGTTGTAGTCGAGGCCCAATGCGAAGTTCGGGGTGAAGTACCAGCGGCCGCCGGCGCTGTAGGTGAATGCATCACCAGCGTCACCGATGTCCGCGTACTTGAGCGCAGCGCTCAGTTCCAGGCGCTCGGCAACACGGCCACGCACGCCCGCCTGCACGCCGAAGCCCGACTCCGACGAGCCGCTCTTCAGCCGCTCGAACGACGCACCGCCGAACAGGTCGGCATTGTCGGACAGTGCCCAGTTCATGCCCACGCCGAGGTTCAGCGAGTCGAGGCTGGTGCCACCATCGAATTCCAGATTCTGCAGGCCGCCGAACACGAAGATGGTCGGAGCCAGTTCCCAGGATCCCTTGATGCCGAAGCCGTCCAGATCAATGCTCTCAACGTCGCCAGTGGCATAGGAACCTTCGATCAGGTTGTAGCTGAATCCTTCGGCGGCAGCTGTCTGCGCACCAAGGGCCATCGCTGCTGCAATCGCGCCGAGCGCTACGAATTTACGCATTCCTGTGACTCCCAGATTTGAGTTAACACACCGATTATCGGTGCGCGGCAATAATAGCTTCATTGAGCTTCACAACCAATTGTTGTGTTGCTACGACAAGGCGCCATTGTGACGGCGTTCTGGTTTTAGTCAATAGACCGGTCGGCAGCTGGCAATCAGGTCGAGGTTTCGCCGGTAAGCATTTGTTTCAATCCCTGCCAGGCCCAGCAAGGTATGCGAAAGGTCGTCGTGCGACCCCGGCTCCGGGAGGCTGCGCCGCAGGCATGCCGTATCGATGCCCAGGCGCGAAATGCTGTTGTTGGGAAGCCACAAAAGCATCGGAACCCGCTTCTGGACGGCCGGCGCAAGCCGCCACGGCTGCCCGTGCAGGTACAGTCCGCGCTCCCCCAGCGACTCCCCATGATCGGAGACATACAGCAGCACCGGGTCCACCTGACCAGCCGCGGCCAGCCGGTCGATCAGCCCCGCCAGGATATGGTCGGCGTAGAAGATGGTGTTGTCGTAGGCATTGACGATGGCCTCGTCGCTGCAGGTCTCGATGCGCCCGGTATTGCAGGCCGGCTGGAACGGGGCGTGGGTCGGCGGCACGCGCCGGTGGTAGGCCGGCCCATGACTGCCCATGGCGTGCAGCACCAGCAGAGTGTCGCCTGTGACCCTGGAAAGCTGCGCGTCGAGTGCATGCAGCAGCGTTGCATCGAGGCACTCGCCGCGGCTGCATGCCTCGGGGAAGTACGATGCCGCCATCTCGTTTGGCACGCGATCGCATACGCCCTTGCAGCCGGACTGGTTGTCGATCCAGCGCACCGCCACGCCGGCGCGCTGCATGATATCGAGCACCGAGTCGCGTCGCCGCGCCTGGCCCAGGCGGAATTCCTCACGCGGCAGGTCCGAGAACATGCAGGGCAGCGACATCGCGGTGGCGGTGCCGCAGGCGGTCACATCGGTGAAGTAGAAGACGCCGCGGCGCGCGAGCTCGGGGTTCGTGTCGCGCGCGTAACCGCCCAGCGAGAAGTTGGCCGCACGAGCGGTTTCACCCACCACCAGCACCATCAGCAACGGCCGCGCAGATTGCGCGGCACGGCGCGCGTCCAGCCCCACCTCC
Organism: Pseudomonadota bacterium; assembly: GCA_030852845.1. Lineage (GTDB taxonomy): Bacteria > Pseudomonadota > Gammaproteobacteria > Steroidobacterales > Steroidobacteraceae > ZC4RG30. The sequence continues at coordinate 16,730 of JALYWF010000067.1, read as the reverse complement.
ACATGCGGGCCCTGCACCTGCAGCGATTTGCGCAGCAGCCGCACCGAGCCCACTACCACATTGGCCGGCGCGATCAGGTAGCGCGCGCTCGCTTCATTGCGGAAGTACGAGACGTAGTGGCCGTACAGCGGCAGCCCGGCGATGAACACCAGCGCCACGCCGGCAAGGCAGCCCAGCAGCCAGTCACGCGCAAGCTGCCAGCCATCCTGCACCCGCAGCGCCACCATCCATACCAGCGCGATCGCTGGCCCTGCGACCCATAACGCCCGCCACAGCAACGGCCAGCCGATGAAGTCGCGCGCTTCGGCAAAATCCGTCTGCAGCGCATTGCGCAGCATTTCCGAATCCAGCGCCACGCCCCAGGTGTCCATGAACCAGCCCGCCGCGGCGGCGAGCAGCACCAGCAGGCTGAGCACGGGACGCAGCAGCCAGCCGGGCGAAGGCAGCCGCAACAGCAGCAGGTTCAGCCCCAGCAACGCGATGCCCAGTGACACGGCGAACAGCAGTGCACGCGGCGAAGTGCCCTGCACCGTGAACAGCAATTCCCAGAACGCGCCATTGCAGCTGAGCACGATCCACAGCGCCAGGACCAGGCAGAGGCGGTTGGGTGTGGAGAGGAAGGGCAGTTTCATGGCGTGCGTGTGGCGCGCCAAGTGTAGCCGGGCCAGCTGCGGCCGGGCGTCAGGGCAGCAGCGTCATCCGCTGCGTGGTGTCGGCGCAATCGGCCTCGCAGCGCAGCTGGCGCAGCGATGGGCGGAAGGCCAGCGTGCGCACGGGTCCATCATGCACGGCCGCCGAGGTGAGGCGCACGCCCGTGTCCTCGAGATATACCTCGACGAAGGCCTGCAGCGCGGACAGTCGCTCATAGCCACCGGCCGCCGGATCCGCATGCGCGATGAAGCGTGCCTGCCAATGGCGTGCACGCGGCTCGGCCTCGCGCAGCTCCTGCAGGCAACGATCCAGCAGCAGCAGGTCGGTGGACAGAGTGTTGTCGGTGAGATCCGGATTGGTGCCGACCCGGCCCGGTCGGCCGGCCTGCACGTGGATCAACGCGCCGGCATCTTCCAGTTCATCGCTGATGCACAGCGCGAAGCTGCCATGGAGCTGCGCACACAGCACCAGGTCCTGCTGTGCAAGAAAGAAGGTATCAACCGGAACGGTGACTTCTGTCGGCGTGTGATCCATCACGAGGCGGAGCGATTTGACTGATTATTGCGATCCGTACCCCCCGGAGTCTGGCAGCGCCAGCGCCAGCGCAGTTTGCGGCACTTCACATTCCCGGCCGCCCCGGTGTGACGGGCATGGCGGAAAGCGCCATTCCCGTGCTGCCTCGGGGTCAGTGCGCCGCCGCTTCGCCCGGCAGGTCGAATACCAGCACTTCGGCGCCCTGCCCGCCTTCGAGCTTCACCTCGGTGGTATCGGTGAGCTTCAGCGGATCGCCGCCGGCGAGCGGTGTGCCGTTCACGTGCAGCGTGCCGCGGACCAGGTGCACGTAGGCGCGCCGTCCGGGAGTCAGCGCCAGCGTGGCCTGCTCGGCGCCATCGAACAGCCCGGCATGGATGCGCGCATCCTGGTGGATGCGCACGGAATCCTGCGCGCCATCCGGCGAGACAATCAGCCGCAGCCGGCCGCGCTTCTCTTCGGGCGCAAAGTGCTTCTGTTCATAGCCCGGCGCGATTCCCCTGCGTTCCGGAAAGATCCAGATCTGCAGGAAATGCACGGGCGCATCGCTGGAGGCACTCATCTCGCTGTGGGAGACGCCGAACCGCACATGGTGCGGATCGAAGTAGTCCGCGAAGGAGAAGCTGTGGCGGCTGTCGAGCCAGCCATGATTGGCGTGGCCCCTCTCCCGTGTCTGGATAAGGCATAGCATGCTGCCTGCCGACAGGCATAATTGCCGCATGCACAGGTTGAGTCCGCTCTGCTTTCCCGCCCGCCGGCTGCGACGGCCCCCATGAAGACCCTGGTGCCACTGGCCACGGCCGCCAGCCTGCTGATGTGGCTGCCCGCGATGGCCCAGCGCATCGAGAATCCGCGCGCGCTGCGCCTGGAGGGCGAACAGGCCGAACAGCTGCGACTCCTGCGCGGTGACACCCCCGAACAGCATTTTCCCGCTGCGGCCAGGGCCGCGGCGCTCGACGGCGTTGTCGTCGTGGATGTACTGCTCAATGACGCAGGCCAGGTACTCGAGGCGCAGGTCGTGAACGAGCAGCCGCGCGGCCAGGGCTTCGGCCTCGCCGCGCTCGACACGGTGAAGACCTTCGAGTTCGAGAATCCGCACCGGCGCCTGCTGCTGGTGGCACTGACCGTCGAATTCCTGCCCTGATGCCCCGCTCGCCGCTGCTGCAACTCCAGCTTCGCACGCTGCTCGTCGCCACGGTGCTCATCGCCGTGACGTTGCTGTCGCTGGTGCTGGTGCCGCAGTTCATGGCACGCAAAGCGCGCCTGCAGGTGCTGCGCATGGACGTGGACCAGGTGGCGCGCCTGGCGGCCAGCCACGTGGATGGCGACCTGCATCGCCAGCTGCTCGCCGGCACCGCCGATGAGTCGATGCTGGCCCGTGCCCGCGTGCCATTGATCCGCCTGCACGAGCGCTGGCCCGAGGCGTACTACGTGTACACCATGGGAATCATCGACGGGCAGGCGCGCTTCATCCTCGACACTGCGCAGGATGCGCAATTTGCCGCAAGCCGCGGACTGAGGGCCTCAAGCTACCTGGAGCCTTACGAACAGCGTGCGGAATACCGGGACGACTGGCTGCAGCGACTGTCGTCTGGCCAGACCTATGTCACGCCCGGTTTCCAGGTGGATGACTACGGAACGTTCCTCAGCGGCCACGCTCCCATCTTCGACAGCGGCGGCCAGGTGGCCGGCTTCGTGGGCGTGGATTTCGGGCTCGAATACTACCTGGCGCAGGAAGCGCATTTCCGCCGCATCGAGCGCACCAGCGGCGGCGTGGCGCTGCTGCTGTCGTTGCTGCTCGGCTACCTGCATGCGCGCCGCCAGCATGCGCAGCAGGCAGAAGTGCGGCGCCACTATCATTCTTCAATGCAGGATCCACTCACCGGCCTGCCCAATCGCCGTGGCGCGATGTTGGCCATCAACGAGCTGTGGTCCACGCCAGAAGTGCACAGCCATGCAGCCCTGCTCGTGGATGTGGACCACTTCAAGCAGATCAACGACACGCATGGCCACAGGACCGGTGACGACGTGCTGCGCGCGCTGGCCTCCGCGCTGAGCAGCAGTGTGCGGCCGGGTGACATCACCGCACGACTCGGCGGCGATGAATTCCTGATCTTCGCGCGCGACTGCGACCAGCAGGGCGCCGAGCAGATCGCGGCCCGCCTGCTGGCTGCCGTGCGGGCGGTGGAGTCTCCCACCCGCTTCACCGTGTCGGTGGGACTGGGCATTGCCACCAACCTGCAGGGTGGCTTCGACCTGCTGTACCGGCACGCCGACTCGGCGCTGTACCAGGCCAAGGGATCGGGACGTAACCGCTATTCTTCCTACGAGGAAGCGATCGTCAGCTGACGGGGCCGGTCACACGTCGAGGTTTGCCACCGCCAGCGCGTTCTTCTCGATGAACTCGCGCCGCGGCTCCACCTGGTCACCCATCAGCGTGTTGAAGATGTCGTCCGCCGCGATGGCGTCCTCGATCCTCACCTGCAGCAGGCGCCGCGTGTCCGGGCAGATGGTGGTTTCCCACAGCTGCTCCGGATTCATCTCGCCCAGCCCCTTGTAGCGCTGCATCGTCTGGCCCTTGCGCGCCTGGTCGAACAGCCAGGTGATGGCTTCCTTGAACGAACCCACGTCGCGGCGCTGGTTGCCGCTGACAACATGGGCACCCTCGCCGATGAGGCCCTGCAGGGTGCGGCCCAGCGCGGCGAGCTGGCCGTATTCGGCGGAGGCGAAGAATTCCGGCGGCAGGGCCTTGTCGTGCGTGGTGCCATGCTCGATGCGGCGCACGTGCAGGCGCGCCGGACGCACATCTTCTGCGGCGGCCTCGGAAGACTCCGGTCCCGCCTGCACTTCGATCAGGTAGCGGCGCGCGGCGTCATTCGGTGCGTTCAGGGTTTGCTGCAGCCCGCCAGCCCACTCGCGCAGGCGATCCTCGTTGCTGAAGTCGCCGGGGGCCAGCGGCGGCCGGTAGACGAGCTGCTCCAGCAGCCGGGCGTCATAACGACGGCTCCAGCGCTTGATGATGGCCTGCACGTCCATGTATTGCCGGGCCAGCGTTTCCAGGCTCGAGCCCTGCAGCGGCGGTGCCCCCTCGTTGACGTACAGCGCCGCGCCGTCGATGGCGTTGTTGAGCAGGATCTGGTTGAGCTCGGCGTCATCCTTCACGTAGATCTCGTGCTTGCCGCGCTTCACTTTGTAGAGCGGCGGCTGCGCTATATAGATGTGGCCGCGCTCGAGCAGCAGCGGAAGCTGCCGATAGAAGAACGTCAGCAGCAGGGTGCGGATGTGCGAGCCGTCGACGTCGGCGTCGGTCATGATGATGATGCGGTGGTAGCGCAGCTTGTCGATGTTGAAATCATCCTTGCCGATGCCGCAGCCCAGCGCGGTGATCAGCGTGCCCACCTCGGCCGAGGAGATCATCTTGTCGAAGCGCGCGCGCTCCACGTTGAGGATCTTGCCCTTCAGCGGCAGGATGGCCTGGGTGCGGCGGTCCCTGCCCTGCTTGGCCGATCCACCGGCCGAGTCACCCTCGACGATGAAGATCTCCGACAGCGCCGGATCCTTTTCCTGGCAATCGGCCAGCTTGCCGGGCAGGCCGGCGATGTCGAGCGCACCCTTGCGGCGGGTCATCTCGCGCGCCTTGCGCGCGGCCTCGCGGGCGCGCGCGGCGTCGATGATCTTGCCGACGATGCTCTTTGCCTCGGCCGGCTTCTCGAGCAGGAACTCGGCCAGCTTTTCGGCCACGCGCGTCTCGACCGGGCCCTTCACCTCCGAGGACACCAGCTTGTCCTTGGTCTGCGAGGAGAACTTCGGATCGGGCAGCTTCACCGAGAGGATGGCCGTGAGGCCTTCGCGTGCATCGTCACCGGTGGTGGCGACCTTCTCCTTCTTCGCTTCCTTCTCGATGTAATCGTTCAGCGTGCGCGTGAGTGCGGCGCGGAAGCCGGACAGGTGCGTGCCGCCATCGCGCTGCGGAATATTGTTGGTGTAGCACAGCATGGTCTCCTGGTAGGAGTCGTTCCACTGCAGTGCCACCTCGACGCCGATCGGTCCTTCCTGTGCCGTGAAATGCAGCACGGTGGGATGAATGGCCGTGCGCGCGCGGTTCAGGTACTGCACGAAGGCCTTCAGGCCGCCTTCGTGTTCGAACACATCGGAGCGGTCTTCGCGTTCATCCTTCAGTTCGATGCGCACGCCGGAATTCAGGAATGACAGCTCGCGCAGGCGCTTGGCCAGCACGTCGTATTCGAAGGTGATGTTGGTGAAGATGGTGGGCGACGGCTTGAAATGCACCGTGGTGCCACGATCGGTGGTGGTGCCGGTTTCGGCCAGCGGCGCGACCGGCGTGCCCAGGCGGTACTGCTGCGTGTGGGTCTTGCCCTGCTGGTGGATGGTGAGGTTCAGCACGTCGGAGAGCGCATTGACCACCGACACGCCAACACCATGCAGGCCGCCGGAAACCTTGTAGGAGCTGTCATCGAACTTGCCGCCGGCATGCAGCACGGTCATCACGACCTCGGCCGCGGAGCGCCCCTCTTCGGCATGGATGCCCACCGGGATACCGCGCCCGTTGTCGCGGACGGTGATGGACTCATCGGCGTGGATGATCACCTGGATGCGATTGCAGTAGCCCGCCAGCGCTTCGTCGATGGCGTTGTCGACCACCTCGAACACCATGTGGTGCAGGCCCGTACCGTCATCGGTGTCGCCGATGTACATGCCCGGGCGTTTGCGCACTGCATCAAGGCCCTTCAATACCTTGATATGACTGGAGGTATAGGCATTTTCAGAGGTCATGGGCCACCCGGGGTTTGCACCTTATTATTATAGCCGCTGAAAGGCGTTTGCGCGGGGCGGTCGCCCGGGCGCCGCGGTCATAGCCTCGGACCCCGTATCCGGCGGATCACCCACTAACCTGGGTTAACGTGGCCGTGGTTGCGTTATGTTAACAGTTGGTCCTGCCACCGACGCATACCAAGAGCCTGCTGAAAAACCCGCCGGAGGCGTTGCATGAATCTGGCACATGCCGGGCTGCTCCTTCGCCGGCTGGAAGGGTTCTGTCCGCTCGATGGCGAAGAGCGCCAGGCGCTGCTCGCCGCCCTGGGCGTGGAGCGGCGCATCAGCCCCCATGTGAGCCTGGTCGAGGAGCACCGCCCGCCGGAAGGCGTGCTGATGATCCTCGATGGCTTCGCCTGCCGCTACAAGCTGCTGCCGGATGGACGCCGGCAGATCGTGGGGTTCCTGCTGCCCGGTGACGTCTGCGACCTGGGCGTACTGCTGCTGCGACGGATGGATCATTCCATCGCCACCCTCAGCCCTGTCACGGCGGCCTGGCTGCAACCGGCGAGCGTGCCGGCTCTGTTCGAGCGGCACCCCCGGCTGGCGCGGGCGCTGTTGTGGACCAGCGCAGTGGAGGCGTCCATCACCCGTGAGTGGGTGGTGAACATCGGCCAGCGCACTGCCCTGCAGCGCACCGCGCACCTGTTGTGCGAGGTGTTCTCGCGGCTGGAGTCCGTGGGCCTTGCACAGCACAACGCCTGTGCCCTGCCACTTACGCAGTCGGAACTCGGTGACACGCTGGCGCTTTCTGCAGTGCACGTGAACCGCACGCTGATGTGCATGCGCCGCACCAACCTCGTCGACCTGCATGCGGGCCGGCTGCAGCTGCTGGATCGCCAGGCACTCGAAGCCACTGCCGGATTCGATCCGGTGTACCTGCACCCATGTGATCCAGGTTAGTGCGGAAATCCGCGGGGGCGCTCCATCATCCTGACCCCACGGAGAAAACAGATGCTCGCGACGTCGACAGTGCCTCGCGACAACCCGGAACGGTTGGAGTTTCTCCTTGGCTTGTCCGATCGTCTTCACAGCCTCACCGATCCCGTCGAAATACAGCTGGCCGCGGTCCGACTGCTGGCAGAGCAGCTGGGTGTGGATCGTGCGGGATACGCCGAGGTCGACCGCGATGGTGAGGCATTGCGGATACTCGGCGAATGGCGGCGCCCGGGTGTGGCTTCCCTGCTCGGCACGTGGCGCGTACAGGGCAGCGCGGAACAACTTTCAGCCATCGACGACGCATTGGCCGAACCACTGGCCGGAGCGCAGCTGATTCCGTCACCGCAGGTCGCTGCCGATATCCGTTCTGCCGTGGTCTATCGCCTGGTGAGGCAGGCGCGGATGGTGGCGGCGCTGTATGTGCATCAGTCCTCCCCGCGGCACTGGACTGCCCCGGAGATCGCTCTTGTCGGCGAAACCGGCGAGCGCACCTGGCAGGCGGTGGAGCAGGCGCGCGCGCTGGCGCAGCTGCAGCTGAGCGAACTGAAGTACCGGCGGTTGTTCAACTCCATCGACGAAGGCTTCTGCATCGTGGAGGTGCTGTTCGACGATGCGCAGCAGGCGATGGACTTCCGCTATCTGGAGACCAACATTGCTTTCGAACGCCACACCGGCCTGCACAATGCGGTGGGTCGGCTTGCGCGCGAGCTCACGCCCAGGCTCGAGCAGCACTGGTTCGATACCTATGGCCGCATCGCCCTGAAAGGCGAAGCGGCACGCATCGAGTTGCCCGCCGAGGCGCTTGGCCACTGGTACGAGGTCTATGCCTTCCGCATCGGCGAGCCGCAGCAGCGGCGCGTGGCCGTCATCTTCGACGACATCACCCAGCGCGTGATGCACGAGGCGGCGCTGCGTGAGAGCGAACGGCGTTGCCGCGCACTGGCCACCGACAGCGCGCGGCTGCTCGATGCCGAGCGTGTGGCGCGCTGCGAGGCCGATCGTGCGATGCGGGCCAAGGACGAGTTCCTCGTGACGGTCTCGCACGAGCTGCGCACGCCGCTGGCAAACATCGTGGCCTGGTCGCGCCTGCTGCGTACGCAGTTCGTGAAGGATGAGCAGATGCTGCAGAAGGGGCTTTCACTGATCAGCGACAACGCCCTGTCGCTGGGCCGCCTGCTCTCGGGCCTGATGGACAGTTGCCGCCTGGCGAGCGGCAAGTTCGAGCTGGAGCCGGAAAACCTTGATCTCAACGAGCTGCTGGCGTCGATTCATGCCGGCATGCTGCTGTCAGCGGAAGGTCGGGGCATCACGCTCAGCTGGCATCCCCTGCCGGGACCGGCGCCGGTTTACGCGGACGGCACCCGATTGCGGCAGGTGGTGGACAACCTGCTGTCCAATGCCATCAAGTTCACGCCGCCGGGCGGCACCATTTCCCTGTCATGCCGGCGCACCGACGATGGGCGTTACACCATCGAGGTGCGCGATTCAGGCCAGGGAATCGATGCCAGCCTGCTGCCGCATGTCTTCGAGCGCTATCGGCAGGCCGACTTTGCGCGGGCGCGTGGTTATGGCGGGCTGGGACTGGGTCTGTCGATTGCGCGCCAGATCGTCGAGTTGCACGGTGGCACCATCGCCGCCGAGAGTGAGGGCCACGGCCGCGGATCGCGTTTCATCGTGACACTGCCGGCCCGCGTGACGGGCGCCGTGGATCCTGCCGCGGTAGTGGCGCCATCGTGGACGGGTGTCCATTCACTCGAAGGTGTGCGCGTGCTCGCGGTGGAAGACCAGGCGGAGATGCGCGAGCTGCTGAAGCGGATCCTGGAGGAACACGGCGCGCGGGTCACGGTCGCGGATTCCGCGGCGGTGGCGCTGACCCGCCTTCGGGAAGGCCTCTCGGGAGAACCCTTCGACGTGCTGGTCAGTGATATCGGCCTGCCCGGCCTGGACGGCAACCAGCTGATCCGCGTCGTGCGGCAGGAGCTCGGGCTCGACGCCGACCTGCTGCCCGCGGTTGCGGTAACCGCGTATGCACGACAGGAGGACCGGCAGCGCGCGCTGGACGCGGGTTTTCAGGAGCATCTGACCAAACCTTACAGCTCTAATGGGCTGGTCACGCTGGTACACCGGCTGGCAATGGCAAGAAAGCGGGAGATGGCCGCTCATTAGCCGATTTTAGGCGCTTGTTTTGCGCCATTGCCCGCAGCTACCGTGTTTGACGGGCTACGCCATGTTCCACGTGGAACATGCGTTCCGGGCTGCCGAACGGGGCCTGTCCGGGATCCAGGGTGGTGATGATCAGCTGGCAATCCAGCTCCCGCACCATGGCGACCAGGTCGCTCAACCTGTCGGCATCGAGTTCCGCGGCAGGGTCATCCAGCAGCAGCGTCACTGCGGAAGCTCCCTCCTCTCTCAGTCGCCGCAGCAGCGCCAGAACCATGGCCGCGGCGACCAGCTTCTGCTGTCCCCGGGAGAGGGATTCCCGGGCAGCCTTGCCAGCCACACGGAGCAACACATCCGCCCGTTGCGGTCCCGCTTGCGTGGAGCCCCTCTCCTTGTCGCGATCGCGACTCTGCTCCAACGCCTCTGACAACGGGCGGTCGGCGGCCCATCCGCGGTAGTAGGCAAGCTCAACGTCGAGTTTGGCCAAACGCTGGATGGCATCGGCGAGCTTTGGTTTCAGCTGCTCGAACCAGTGACCCCGAGCCCTTGCCACCGCCTCCCCCTGCACGATCAGCTCCCCTTCCCAGGACCGCGGATCCTGTCCTGCCTTCAGCGCGGCGTTCCGCTGGCGCAGCGCCCTGCTGAATCGCTGCCAGCTATCCAGGAACTGAGGTTCCACGTGGAACACTCCCCAATCCAGCCATCGCCGGCGCTCCCCCGGTGCGCCCTCCACCAGACGATGCACCTCAGGGTCGATGGCCTCCACAAACAAGGCCCGGGGTAGTTCGGCCAAGCCGCTGACATCGGATCCATCCACCCGCGCCACGTACGATTCTTCCCGTCGGTACTCAAACCCGATGCGGTGGGCGGGATCCGCCGTCTGGGCGAAGACCTGCAGCGCGTCGCTGCCCCGTCGGATCAAGGTTTCCGTGTGGCGGCTGCGAAAGGACCGCCCTCGCCCCACCAGGAACGCCGCCTCCAGAATGGAAGTCTTCCCGGACCCATTGGGTCCGTGGATGAGGTTCAGATGTGGTCCGAAGGAAAGCTCCGCCTCTGCCAGGCAGCGCAGGTCCCGGATGCGGAGCGACGCCAGGCTCACTGGCGGGTGTGCGGCCTTACAGCCGCATCGGCATCACGACGTAACGGGAGGCCGTGGTGCCGGGCGAACGGATCAAGCAACTGCTGTTCGCGTCGGTGAGACCGATTTCCACGGACTCCGTATCCACAGCCGACAGCGCATCGAGCAGGTAAGTGACGTTGAAGCCAATCTCCAGCTCTTCGCCGCTGTAATCGACCTCCACCTCGTCCTGGGCTTCTTCCTGCTCCGGATTGTGGGCCTGCAGCTTCACGGAATTCTTGGCCAGGGTCACCCGCACGCCGCGGTATTTCTCGTTCGAGAGGATCGCGGTTCTCTGCAGCGCCGCGCGGATGGAGTCGCGCTCCACCACCACGATCTTGCTGGGACTGGCCGGGATCACGCGCCCATATTCGGGGAACTTGCCGTCAATGAGCTTCGATGTGAAGCGAATATCGCCGATCTGCAGCCGAATGTGATTGGTCCCGATCTGGATCTCCACGTCACCGCTCGCGCCCAGGATGCGCTGCAGCTCCAGCACGCCCTTGCGGGGCACGATCACCTGCTGCGCCTGCACATTCTTGACCGCCTCAACCAGCGTGGTCTCGGCAATCGCCAGACGATGGCCGTCAGTCGCCACCGTTCGCAGCGTTTTACCGTCTGTTTCGAGCAAGGTGCCGTTCAGGTAATAACGCACGTCCTGCTGCGCCATCGAAAAATGCGTCTTGCCGATCAGCCGGCTGAGCTCCGCCTGCGCCAGGGTGATGGTCTGGGTGGCATTCACCGATTCGACCACCGGGAACTCCGCCGCCGCCAGCGTCGACAGCGTGAACCGGCTGCGCCCTGCCGTGACCTTCAGCTTCTCCCCATCGATGGTCACTGTGACCGCTGCTTTTTCCGGCAGCGACTTGGCGATGTCGAGCAGCTTGCGCCCGGGCACGGTGATCTCGCCCGGCTGTGCAACGTTCACCTCGCCTGCCGCGACGAGCTCGACCTCGAGGTCGGTGCCGGTCACGGACAGCCGGTTGTTTTTCACGGCCAGCAGCACATTCGCCAGCACCGGCATGGTCTGCTTGCGTTCCACCACACCGATGACGGACTGCAGCGGTCCCAGGATCTGCTCGCGTGTCGCGCTGAACTTCATGAAAGAACCTTATTGGAATTCAAATAATCACTGTCGTGATTGGGCCTGTGGATAGTGAGGATAAACACTTTCGTCCTTGTGGAACATGCCCTTGCGCATCAAAACAGTCACGACAATGTCGGGGATTGTGCGCCTGCGACCTGTTGGTGGCCTGTGGGTAATCCATCCCCAAAACTACTCCCTGCTTTTCCCCAGACTTGCCCACAGACTCATGCACAGGCTTGTCCACAACCGCGAGGGCCTCTATCAGCCCGTGAGGATCCTCACCAGGTTTGAATAATCCTCACGCACGCGCGTGTCGGCTTCCTGCAATCCCTGCACGCGCTGGCAGGCATGCATCACCGTGGTGTGGTCACGACCACCGAATGCCTGCCCGATCTCCGGCAGCGACAGCTGCGTGAGCTCACGCGCCAGCGTCATGGCGATCTGCCGCGGACGTGCCAGTGAACGGCTGCGCTTCTCCGACAGCAGGTCTGACAACCGCAGCTTGAAATAATCAGCCACCGTCTTCTGGATGTTCTCGATGGTCACCAGGCGCGCCTGCAGGTTCAGCAGGTCCTTCAGCGCCTCGCGTGCGAAGTCCAGCGTGATCGGCTGCCCGGTGAAGCGTGCGTTGGCCACGATGCGCCTCAGCGCACCCTCGAGCTCGCGCACGTTCGAACGGATGCGCTTGGCGATGAAGAAGGCCACCTCTTCAGGCAGTTCCACACCGGTGTCCTGCGCCTTGCTGATCAGGATCGCCACCGAGGTTTCCAGCTCCGGCGGCTCGATGGCCACTGAAAGCCCCCAGCCAAAGCGCGATTTGAGCCTTTCCTCCAGCCCCGGAATCTCCTTGGGATAACGGTCAGAGGTGAGGATGATCTGCGCCTGGCCTTCGAACAGCGCGTTGAAGGTGTGGAAGAATTCTTCCTGCGACTGCGTCTTGTTGGCGAAGAACTGGATGTCGTCGATGAGCAGCGCCGACAGCGAACGGTACGCCGTCTTGAATTCGTTCATGGTGTTGTGGCGCAGGGCCTGCACCATGTTGTCCACGAAACGCTCCGAGTGCACGTAGGCAATGCGCGCGGAAGGATCGCGCTCGCGGATCACATGTCCCACCGACTGCATCAGGTGCGTCTTGCCCAGGCCGGTGCCGCCGTAGATGAACAGCGGGTTGTAGGCGCGCCCGGGATTCTCCGCCACCTGCATGGCCGCGGCCTTGGCGAAGTGGTTGCTCTTGCCCTCGACGAAACGGTCGAAGGTGGATTCAGGATTCATCCGCGCGCCAACCTGGTAGCTGGACTGCGGGGCAGGGCGCCTGGCCGCGGGCGCCGCACCGTTGCCGGCATGCGCGCCATCCTGGCCATGGCCATTCACGGGCCCGCCAGGCGTGCGCGAACCAATCTCCACCACCAGCCGCAGGTCTCCGCCCGGCGTGCCACGCAGCAGCAAGCCGATACGATCGGCCGCATTGTTCTGCACCCAGTCCACCGCAAAACGGTTAGGCGCCAGCAGCCGCAGCACGCCATCCTCCTGCACCGCCTGCAGCGGCCGCAGCCAGGTATTCACCTGCTGTTCCGGCAGTTCGTTGCTGAGGTGCGAGAGCACCTGGGGCCACAGCTCGGACATGGAAATGCTTGGGCTCGCGTCGCTCTTGGTGGCGATGGCAGTCGTGGGGGGAGGGCGAGTCTACTCGCCCGGCCGGGAGATGCCATACTGCAATCGGCCACCGTCGCCGCGGGGCCTGATTACCCACTTCAGCCTGCGGCGGTTGACTTCACCCACAGCCCTGCGTACCCTGCCGCACCCATTTTCCCGGTCTCCTGAAGCGCCATGGCAACGAAACGCACATACCAGCCGAGCAAGATCAAGCGTGTCCGCACGCACGGCTTCCGTGCCCGCATGGCCACCGCCGACGGCCGCAAGGTGCTGGCCCGTCGTCGCGCCAAGGGCCGCAAGCGCCTGATTCCGTAAAGCACCTGCGCCATGAGCGGCGCAGCGCCTGCCCGGCGGGGTTTCGCCCGCCACCAACGGCTGCTGTCGTCAGCCGCGTTCAACACCGTGTACTCGCGCCGCCAGCGCGTGGTCGATGACTGCTTTGCGGTCAACGCCGCACCGAACGAGCTCGGCCAGGCCCGGCTGGGTCTTTCCATCGGCGCCAAGGCCGTGGGCAACTCCGTGGCGCGCAACCGGGTGAAGAGGGTGGTGCGCGAATCCTTCCGCCAGGCCGCTGCCGGGCTGCCGCCCCTGGACCTGGTGGTCGGGGCCCGCAACGGGGCAAGGACAGCGCATAATGCGCAGCTTCGCGAAAGCCTGGACGGACTCTGGAAAAAGATCCGCGAACGATGCGCCGTTTCATGATCGCTATAATCAGGGGATATCAGCTCTTCATTAGCCCACATTTGGGCCAATGCTGCCGATTCCACCCCACCTGCTCCTGCTACGCGCAGGAGGCGATCGAAAGACATGGCGCCGTCAGGGGACTATCCCTGACGACGCGAAGAATCCTGCGTTGCCACCCCTTCAATGAAGGCGGGATCGACCCCGTACCATGAAAAATCTGCGAGCTGCCCTGTGGATCGGCCTGGCGCTGATCCTGATCGTCAATGTGCAAGTGTGGATGCGCGAGTTCGGCGCCCAGGATGCCGCCGCCGCCGCCGAGGCCCAGCGCGCATTCGAGCAGGAAAAAAAGAACAACCCGCTGGCGGCCGCCGTGCCCACGGTGCCCACGGGCGAGTCTGTGGCCGGTGCGGCACCTGCCACGGTCGAGGCCGCCGTGCCGCAGGCCGCCGCTCCGGGCGATGCACCGACGGCCGCCCCGGCTGCCCCGGCGCCGACCGCAAATGCCACCGCCAGCGTGCTCAACGTCACCACCGATGTGCTCGACGTGGACATCAGCCTGCGCGGCGCCGAACTGGTGCGCGCCGACCTGCTGCTCTATCCGGTGCACAAGGGCGGCAGCGAAGTGGTGCGCCTGCTGCGCAACAACGGCGCGGGCGACGAATACGTGCTGCAGACCGGTCTCACCGGCGCCGGCGCCGGCGACTTCCCCACCCATCTGGCGCAGTTCCAGACACCCTTCACCAGCTTCCGCCTCGAAGACGGCCTGGATGAACTGCACGTGCCCTTCACCTGGCAGTCGCCTGCGGGTGTCGAGGTGGTGAAGACGCTGACCTTCCGCCGCGGCTCCTACCGCATCGACGTCAAATACGAGGTGCGCAACGGCAGCGACGCTGCCTGGTCGGTGGCACCGTATGCGCAGATCCAGCGCGACATGCCCACCCCGAAGCGTTCCTACTTCGATGTCGACAGCTACTCCTTCACCGGCCCGGCCTACTACGACGGCAAGAAGTACGAGAAGCTGAAGATCGCCAAGGAGGCGGATGCGCGTTTCAACAGCGACTTCGCCGGCGGCTGGTTCGCCGCGCTCCAGCATCACTTCGTCTCGGCCATCATCCCGCCGCCGGACGAGAAACATCACTACACCCTGCGCGTGCGGCAAAACGAATTCCTGGCCACCGACCTCGGCCCCACGCGCAGCGTGGCCGCCGGCGCCACCGACACCTTCACCCAGACCCTGTTCGTCGGCCCCAAGCTGCAGAAGCAGCTCACGGCCATCCATCCCGAGCTCGGCCGCGCCGCCGACTTCGGCATGCTCACCTTCCTCTCGCGCCCGCTGTTCTGGCTGCTGGACAAGGCCCATGTCGTGTTCAACAACTGGGGCCTGGCCATCATCGCCATCACCTTCCTGCTGAAGCTGCTGTTCTATCCGCTGTCCGAGGCCTCCGGCCGCTCGATGGCGAAGATGAAGCTGGTGGCCCCGCGCATGAAGCAGCTGCAGGAAACCTACAAGGACGACCGGCAGAAGCTTGGGGCAGCCATGATGGAGCTCTACAAGAAAGAGAAGGTGAACCCGGCCGCCGGCTGCCTGCCCATGCTGATCCAGCTGCCCGTGTTCCTGGCCTTCTACTGGGTGCTGCTCGAGAGCGTGGAGATGCGCCAGGCGCCGTTCTTCGGCTGGCTGCAGGACCTCTCCTCGCGCGACCCGTACTTCGTGCTGCCGGTGATCATGGCCGGTGCCATGTTCCTGCAGTACAAGCTGCAGCCCACGCCGGCCGATCCGGTGCAGGCCAAGGTGTTCATGGTGCTGCCGCTGGTGATGTCTGTGATGTTCGCCTTCTTCCCCGCGGGCCTGGTGCTGTACTGGGTGACCAACACCATCCTCACCATCGCGCAGCAGTGGAACATCAACCGCCGCATCGCCGCGGCGCAGCCCGTGCGCGACTGATGTCCATGCGCTGACCGATGGCCCGGCGCGACACCATCGTCGCCGCCGCCACTCCACCCGGCAGGGGCGGCGTGGCCATCGTGCGGATCTCCGGTGAGGATGTGCCCGCCATTGCGCGCGCGCTGCTGGGCGAATTGCCGGCGCCGCGCGAGGCGCGTTACCTCAGCTGGCAGGAGGCGGACGGGCAACAACTCGACACCGGCATCGTGCTGCATTTTCCCGCGCCACATTCCTATACCGGCGAGCATGTGCTCGAGCTGCAGGGGCATGGCGGGGATGTCATCGTCGAAGCCTTGATCGAGCGCATCGTGCAACTGGGTGCACGCCGCGCACGACCGGGGGAATTCACCGAGCGCGCCTTCCTCAACAACCGCATTGATCTGGCCCAGGCAGAGGCCGTGGCCGACCTCATCGAAGCCGGATCAAAGCGCGCCGCGCAGGCTGCGCTGCGTTCATTGCAGGGCGGGTTCAGCGCCGCGGTGAATTCCGCGGCAGCGGCGCTCACCAGCCTGCGTGTTTATGTGGAGGCGGCGATCGACTTCCCTGAAGAGGAGATCGACTTCCTCGGCAGCCAGGAATTGCGCGAGCGGTTGGAAGACGTGCAGCGCCGCGTGGCCAGTGTGCTGGCTACGGCGGAAGAGGGCGCCGTACTCACGCGCGGCCTCACCATCGCCATCGCCGGCAGGCCGAATGCCGGCAAGAGTACCTTGATGAATGCGCTGGCCGGGCATGACGTGGCCATCGTCACGCCGGTGGCCGGCACCACGCGCGACCTGCTGCGCGAACGTGTGCAGCTGCTGGGTGTGCCGGTGGAGCTGATCGACACAGCCGGTCTGCGCGAACACACCAGCGATGCCATCGAAGCCGAAGGCATGCGCCGCGCGCGCGAAGCGATCGCCAAAGCGGATCACCTGCTGTTCGTGGTCGACGCCAACGCGGATCCAGGCGCGCAGTCCTTCGACGAGGAGCGGGCCGCCTTGCCGGAAGGCGTGCCCGTCACCATTTTGCTGAACAAGATCGACCTCGTGCCGGAAGCGCAGCGGCACATTCCGGGGCTGAGCACACACCCGGGCACAGGCACCGCCGCCTCGGTGCTGCCCATCTCTGCAGCCACAGGCGAAGGGCTGGAC
>JALYWF010000005.1 GCA_030852845.1 Pseudomonadota bacterium | reverse complement strand
GGCTTTGGCTGCTGCTCGGCGGGCTGGGGTTCTTCGACCGGTGGCGGCGGAGGTGGCGGCGGCGGGCGCGGCTTTTCCTGCACCATCAGTCGCGCCAGGCGGTCGGGCACCGTGGCGACCGTGCGCTCGGGCTCGGGGAACCTCACGAACCGGGTGACCACGACGAAGACCAGCAGCAGCGCCAGCCCCCAGCTGACCAGTAGCCGCAGGCGGCGGCTGGCCTCGGGATCTGCTTCCCAGGGCAGTTCGTAGCGGCGGTAATAAGGCGCTAGCACCACGGCAACCTCATGCACGCCCTCAGGGCGCGGCCCCCGCGCTGGCAGGTTTGTCCTTCTCGATCGTCGCGAAGGAGATCTTGCCGAAACCGGCGCCGGTGGCGGTCTGCATCACCTTCTTCAGCAACTCGTAGGGCAGCGACTTGTCGGCCATCACGGTGATTTCCTGGTCTTCCAGGATGGCCCCGCCAATGCGCGGACGCTCCAGCACGCGTTGCAGCGGCGCGAACACGGCGGCGCGGTCGGCACGCAGTTCGGCCAGCGTGGCGACGCGCTCGCCCTGCACCAGCAGCTCCTCGGTGGTCAGCATCACCACCACGCTCTCGCGCGGCTTGGCGGTGACGATGGATTCGGGGATCTCGATGCCCTTGGTGTTCTGCACGATCTCCACCTCGGTGGAGTACACCAGCAGGAAGGACACCAGCACCGAGAGGATGTCGATCATCGGGATCAGGTTCAGCTCGCCCTCTGCGCGGTTGCGCAGGTGGTGCTCCATCATCCGTCGTGCGCGGCCGGAGCTCACCGGGCACCTGCCAGCACTTCTGCATCGCCCAGCGACACGTCGGGGAAGAGCTCGGACTGCACCAGCTGCCCGTCGACGCGGTGCTCGATGATGCGCACGGTGTCCATCACCTGCACCAGGTGGTCATAGGAGATGTCGCCCTCCAGCAGCAGCGTGGCCTCGGTCACCTGCGGGAACTGTGCCTTCACGGTCTGCAGGTAGGCGGAGAGTCCGGCGAGGTCATATGGCGCGCCGGCATCTGCGCGCGGCAGGCGTTTCAGCACGCCGCCGCTGCGGTCCTGCACCGTGAGACCGGACTTGCGCAACTCCACCTCGAGCACCAGTCCCTTCTGTGGCTCCGCCGAATCGGTGCCGGGCGCCGGCAGCTTCAGCTCCATGATCACCGTGCGCGAGAACACCGCCGTCATCAGCAGGAAGGTCACCAGCACGGTGAAGATGTCGATCATCGGCACGAGCAGCAGCTCCGACGGCTTGCGGTGCCGTCGTGCGAGCTTGCGCATCGTGAAACTGCGGCGCATCGGCAGGCTGTCCGGTGGCTCAGGCGCCGGCGGTGGCGTCGGTGCGACGCTCGACGAAGGAATTGAGGAACTTCACCGAGGCCATTTCCAGGCTGTCGATGAGCTCGGTGGTCTTGGTCTGCAGCACGGCGTGGATCACCAGCAGGGGCACGGCCGTCATCAGGCCGAAGGCCGTGCAGTTCATGGCCTCGGAGATGCTGGCCGACAGCAGGTTGGCCTTCTCCGCCGGGTTTACCGACGAGACGGCGCTGAACGCGCCGATCAGGCCCATCACCGTGCCAAGCAGGCCCAGCAGCGTGGCCAGGTTGGCGAAAGTGGCCAGGTAGTGCGTGCGCTTCTCCAGTCGCGGCACGATGCCCATCAGGCTCTCTTCCATGGCCTTTTCAACGTCGTCACGACGCTTGGCGCTCTGCACACGGGCCAGGCCGTAGGTGAGGATCTGGCCCACCGCCGACTCCGACTGCGAGGCCGACTGGGCGGCGCCGCGGAAGTTGCCCTGGCCCAGCATGGGCTCGATCTGCTGCCACAGCTCGCGATTGCGGCTGCGGGCGATGGTGAGGTAGACCCAGCGTTCTATCGCGATGGCGACGCCGAGAACCAGCACCACCGCGATGGGATACATGAAAGCCCCGCCTTCCTTGAAGAAGTGGGCGATCGCAGAAATGAAATCCATCGGAAAGACTCCCTAGCGTGAGGTGCAGGATGTTCCTGCGAACCTTGAAACCAATGCGGCGGATTTGCCGCGACCTACTTCTCACCCTCCGGCGCCGCCGCGGCCGCATCCGGCTGCAGTGCGTCGTAATACCGGTTCTGTCGCCGGAAGACGTCACGGTCCACCGGCGCCAGCACCTCATCCAGCAGGCTCCTGGCGGGACGACCGGCCAGGTCACCCAGCTCCGCGCGCTTCCACGGCACCACGTACATCACGCGCGGCAATTCGGAGTTGCCGGTGATCTGGGTGGTGCCCAGCTCGATGCGGTCGGCGCTGGACGCACGCGGCGCGGCAGCCGGCGGCGATGGGGCAGCGGCATTGGCGGCCGGTGCCGGGCTCGCGGATGGC
>JALYWF010000004.1 GCA_030852845.1 Pseudomonadota bacterium | reverse complement strand
TCGTGCAGGCTGCCCGCGTGCAGACACTGAGCCCCGTGGTCTACGACGGCGCCTATGTGCGGATCGACTACCCGATGGGCGATGTGCCACAGGACCGTGGTGTTTGCACCGATGTGGTGATCCGCGCGTATCGAAGCATCGGCATCGATCTGCAGGTGCTGGTGCACGAGGACATGCGCGACAACTTCCGCGCATACCCTGCCCTGTGGGGCCTGGGCCGACCCGACCGGAATATCGACCACCGGCGCGTGCCGAATCTGCAGAAGTTCTTCGAGCGGAGGGGCGCAAAGCTGCCGGCTACGCAGGCGCCGCCTGATTACCAGCCCGGCGACCTGGTCACGTGGATGCTCCCGGGGAACTTGCCGCACATCGGAATCGTGTCGGACAGGAAGCAGTCGGGAACCGACAGGCCGCTGGTGATACACAACATTGGCGCCGGCGCGACGGAAGAGGACATGCTCTTTGCCTTCCCCGTGACCGGGCATTACCGGTTCAGGGTGGAATGAAAGCGACTACGACGACATGGCCATGCACACCATCCCCACCCCACCATCGTGAACAAGGAGCCCAGATGAAACGTGCCATCATCGGAGCGGCCATTGCCGCGGCTGCCATTACGTCCTACGTAGCCATCTCCGGCGACGCACCCGATCGCCCTGCCGGCGTCGCCGCAAGGGACTGGATCCCCGTCAGCGACTCCTTCGGCATTGTGCTGGCGCAAACCGTAGCGCCGGTCACTGGCAGTGGCAACGCCATGGACACGCGCCCCAACAACACGCTGCTGCTCCGGCCGCCCGTGGGCGGCTACTTTATGGTCAAAGGTGCCGGGGGGTGGACACGCCTGGTCGTGGTCGAACCGGTAAAGGGTCCGGGAGACGCCGGCTGACCTTCCCCGAATGAGGGTTTCACTGAGCTGAGCCCATCGTAGGCTTGCTGCATCGAGTCAGAGTGCAGTGCGCTCAAGAAGGCAGACAGCATGAGCACAGGCGACAGTGGCCTGGACTACGTCTACATCCCGAAGGTCGAGCGCCTGCGGCGCAAAGTGGCGATCCGCGTCGTGGTGACGCTTTCGTCCGCGGGAATCCTGGTCGTGCTCGCCAGCTGGCTATCCGGCTGATCTTCTAGAGCCGGACCAGTGCGGCTCCCCAGGTGAAGCCGCCGCCAAACGCCTCCAGCAGCAGCAGGTCGCCCTGCTTGATGCGCCCGTCGCGCACGCCGGTGTCCAGCGCCAGCGGCACCGAGGCGGCTGAAGTGTTGCCGTGCTCGTGCACGGTGACGATCACGCGCTCCATCGGCAGGTCGAGCTTCTTTGCCACGGCCTGGATGATGCGGATGTTGGCCTGGTGCGGCACCAGCCAGTCGATGGCGGATTTTTCCAGCCCGTTCTTCTCCAGCACCTCGTCCACTGAGTTGCCGAGCATGTTGACCGCCACCTTGAAGGTCTCGCGGCCCAGCATGCGGATCACCGCGCGTCCGCCGGATTCCGGCGCATAGCCGCGCGATACGCCGCCGGTGCAGTACAGCAGCTTCTCGTAGCTGCCATCGGCGTGCAGGTGCGTGGAGATGATGCCGGCCTCTTCGGACGGCGCCAGCACTACCGCACCTGCGCCGTCGGCGAACAGGATGGCCGTGGTGCGGTCGGTGAAATCAGTGATGCGGCTGAGCGTCTCGGCGCCGACGACAAGCGCACACTTCGCCGAGCCGGTGCGCACGAACTTGTCGGCAATGGACAGCGCATAGATGAAACCGCTGCACGCGGCCTCGACGCTGAAGGCGGGCACGCCAAGGCATCCCAGCCGGGCCTGCAACAGCGTGCCGCTGTTGGGGAACACCAGGTCCGGTGTCGCCGTGGCGAAGACGATCAGGTCGATATCGGTGGGCGCGATGCCGGCGGCCGCAATGGCGCGGCGCGCGGCCTGCTCGGCCATGTCGACGGTGGTCTCGCCCTCGGCGGCGAAGTGGCGCTGGACAATGCCCGTGCGCTCACGGATCCACTCGTCGGAGGTGTCCATGATCTTCTCGAGGTCGGTGTTGTGCACCACCCTCGCGGGAAGATAGGACCCGGTGCCGATGATTCGGGAATTCATGCAGCAGTGCGCGGCATGCCGCCGGTTCGCACCCAGGAAGGTGCGCCCGCGCGTGCTTCACCGCGCCGCGCGGTTCCTCAGTCTTCTGCCGACTCGGCCGGCGCTTCGATCACGCGCTTGCCGCGGTAGAAGCCATCCGGGGTGATGCGGTGGCGCAGGTGCGTCTCGCCGGACTGGGGATCGACCGACAGCGCCGGCTTGGCGACACGGTCGTGCGAGCGGTGCATTCCGCGCTTGGAGGGAGTCTTGCGACTCTTCTGGACTGGCATGGCTTATCTCTCCGTCAGATTCCGTCTTTCGGCCGGTTCGCCAGCAGCTCGCCAAGGTTGGCGAACGGCCGCTGCACCGGCGGTGCTGTGCTCTCCCGCTCCGGCTGCCGCGCGGCCGGGCACTGCCCTTC
>JALYWF010000139.1 GCA_030852845.1 Pseudomonadota bacterium | reverse complement strand
GGCGGCGGGGCAGGTCGCGGCGCTGGCGCAAGGGGAGGTCCCCCGGCGCGTGGTCCTGCACCGGCAACCCCCACCCCCTAACCCTCCGCGACCCGGATGGCGCGTGTCGCTATCATCCGGGGAATGCAGGACGACCTCGAAGCCTGGTTCCAGCGGGAAATCCTGCCGCACGAGGCTGCGCTGATGCGCTACCTCGGGCGCGAGTGGCGGCGGGGGCACGACCTGCAGGACGTGCGCCACGACATCTATGTGCGGGTGCTCGAGACAGCCATGCGGCAGCGGCCCACCCATCCGCGCGGCCTGCTGTTCAGCATTGCCCGCAACCTGCTGATTGACAGAATCCGGCGCGAACGCGTGGTTTCCATCGAACTGATGGAGGATGTGGACTCGCTGAACGTCCTTGTTAATGACATCACGCCGGAACGCGAGCTGTCGGGAAGCAGACGACTGCAGTGGCTGGCGGAGGCATTCGATCGCCTGCCGCAGCGCTGCCGCGAAGTGGTATGGATGCGGCGGATCGAGGACCTGCCCCAGAAGGAGATCGCCAGTCGGCTGGGTATCGCGGAATCCACCGTCGAGAAACACCTGGTACGCGGCATTGCCACCCTCGCGGCCGAGTTGTTCGGCAGCAGGCGCGACAAGACAGAAGAAGGGAGCCCCGGCGCGAAAGATATCGCTGCCAGACAGAAGAGATGAGCCAGAGGGAAGCAGCAGAACAGGCCGCCGCCGGGTGGATCAGCCGGCGCGACGCCGGCCAGTGGACCGCAGATGATGCTGCCGGCTTCGAGGCCTGGCTTGGCGCTTCCCTGCATCATCGTGTGGCGTACTACCGCCTGCACGCTGCATGGAAGGAAGCCGGTCGACTGGCGGCAATGCACCCGCAGAAGCCGGTGTCGCTGGCGCCACGGCAACGTTCATGGCTGCGCCATCCGCTGGCATTGGCCGCCAGTGTGCTTCTCGTGTCCGGCGTGGCCTTCGCCATCTACTGGCAGGCCAACGGTGGCGCGCGGGTCTACGCCACGGAGGTGGGTGAGCTGCGACAGGTGCTGCTGCCCGATGGTTCGACAGTTGTGCTGAATACCGATTCAGCCCTGCGCGTGGACATGCACGGCAACGGGAGGCAGCTGCAGCTGCAGCGTGGCGAGGCATTTTTCCAGGTCGCGAAGGATGCCAGCCGGCCGTTCGTCGTGCGCTCCAATGCGCTGCGCGTGGTGGCCGTGGGCACGGCCTTCGCCGTGCAGCAGGAGGGCCCACGCATGCAGGTCGTGGTCACCGAAGGCAGCGTGCGCGTGGAGCACGCGCAGGGGCAGGGTGCCAGCCCGGCATCCGTGGGCGCCGGGTCAATGCTGCAGGTCGCCGCAACGGACATGCGCGCACAGCGTCTCACCGATGAAGAGATGGAACAGCGGCTGAGCTGGCGTACGGGCCTGGTGGTGTTCCGCGATACGCCGCTGGCCGAGGCGGTGGCGCAGTTCAACCGCTACAACAGGCGCAAGATCGTGCTCGCGGATCCCTCGATCGCCGGCCTTGGCATCGGCGGGGTGTTCCGGGCCACGGACCAGGAGGTGTTCCTGAAACTGCTGGAAACCGGATTTCCAGTGCGGGCAGAGATGCGCAATGACACGGTGCTGCTGCACCCTCGCTTGTGACAGTGAACTGACACGGCGGAGCCGGGAGCGCGATGGGGGGTTCGAGAAGCTGGCGATTGGCCATGGCGGCGGCGCTTTGCGCATGGCTGCACTTGGCGCCGGCGACTGCTGCGGATGCCCGCCATGTCGAAGTGCCGGCTGGAGACCTGGCCGAAGGTCTTGAAGCCCTCGCGCGGCAATTGCGCGTCAACCTCATCTACCCGAGCAGCCAGCTGCATGGCCTGCGCACGCACGGCGTGGAAGGTGTGTGGGATGTGCAGGCTGCCTTCGACAGGCTGCTGCAAGGGACGTCGCTCACGGCCCGCCTGTCTGAAGGTTCCATTCTCGTTGCCGCGGATTCCGCCCCTGGCAGCGAAGCCGGGCCTGCAGCAATGCCAGTCACCCGCCGGCCGCGCGCCAGCCGCGAATCGGCGCCCGGAGCGGCAGCGGCAGCGGCAGGCAACATGCTCCCCACCGACATCCTGCTCGATGATGTCGTGGTTACCGGCACCTACATCCGGCGCGATGAAACCTTCATGCTGGCGTCTCCCGTGCGCCGCATCGGCCGGGATGAGCTGCAGTCCCATGCACCGTCGAGCGTGGCTGCTTTCGCGGCCACCCTGCCGCTGAATGGGGCATCCGTGTTTTCGGCAGGTCGAGGTGTCGGCTCAACCAATGGAGCCGGCACGTTGAACCTGCGCAGTCTCGGTCCGGATGCCACGCTGGTGCTGGTCAACTCGCGACGCGTGGCCCGCGAACCGGTTTCGCTGGGCAGCGTGGACATCAACGCACTGCTGCCGCAGATCGCCATCGGCCGCATGGACCTGCTGAAGGACGGCGCCTCGGCCCTCTATGGTTCCGATGCGGTGGCCGGCGTGGCGAACCTGGTCACCCGGCAGGGATTCGAGGGCCTGGAAGTGGCGGCAGAAAGTGCCATGCGCGAAACCGGCGGCACCAGGGACGATCGCCTCGGGGCCATCTGGGGCATGCGCAATGGCCGCACCTCAGTGATGGTGGCCGCCGAATTCCAGCAGCGCGAGCGCTACAACTACGAGACGCTGGAGGTCATTGCCAGCCGCGAGGGCAGCATTGATGGCGAATACCGCCAGACCGGCTGGCCCATCCGCGTGGCCGTCCCGAACCGCGATGCCGCCGGCGCGCCCGACGGCCCGGCCACTACGCTGGCCGATCCCCTCTGCGCCCGCTTCACCGGCTCAAGCACTGCCATCGGCACTGTGGTGCGCCTCGGTGAATCCTATGCGGAGCAGTGCATGCAGAACGTCGCAATGGGCACGAGCGTGAACGCGGACCAGCAGCGCACCCTGCTGCATGCGGAATTGCAGCATGAGCTGGACGCCGGCCTGCGGCTGTTCGGCGAGGTGGGCATTTTGCGCAACCGCGTGGCGCTGGCCGACACGCCGGGCGGCAGCGTGCGGCCTGCGCCAGGCCAGCCGCCGGTGGTGATCCCCGGCTATGCGCCCGGCAATCCCTTCCGCGCGATGAATGCCGGCGGCGCCCCACTGTTCGCCGTTCCGGGCGCCATGCAGCTGGGATTCGACAAGGATGGCGATGGCGTGCACGAGTTCGTGCCGGCGCGCGATGCCAGCGGTGCGGTGCTGCTGAATGCAGGACCCGACGGCATCATCGGCACGGCCGATGACGCGCAGGGTGGCGTGCCATTCTGGGAGGACGTCACCATCCAGCCCGGCTCGCGCATCTTCGGGCTCAGCTGCAATCTCCCCGGTGACCCGGCCACACGGCACAACTGCCGCAACCAGATCAACATGACCCGCGCCGCCGTCGACAACCTGCGCTGGGCCATCGGCCTGGAAGGCCGCATGTCGCATGGCTGGAGTTATCGCGCGTCCGGTTCCTGGTCGGTGAACAACGAGGACCAGACCGCGCTGGGCAGCACCTTCTCCATGCCGGCGCTGCGGGTTGCGCTGGCAGGTTATGGCGGGGCCGGTTGCCGCGTGTCGACCACTGACCCGTTGCTGGCCGGCCGCGTTCCCGGCGCGGCCGGGTGCAGTTTCTTCAACATCTTCGGCAATTCGGTCACTGCCCAGCCCGGTTCGCCCACCGCCAACACCGTGGATACCGGACTGTTCGTGTCGGCGCTGGACTGGTCGCGCTTCGCGGCCACCCTGCGCGTCTTCGAGGCAGTGGCTGAGGGCAGGGCAGGCCGCACTCCGGCAGGACCAGTGCGGCTGGCCCTGGGCGCGCAGCAAAGGCGCGAGAGCTGGACCGCGGACTTCAGCGCACTGAAGAACAGTGGCGATGACGACCTGCAGGCGCCGTCCTTCGACAAGGACGTGAGCCAGTCAGGTTACGCGCTGTTTGCGGAAGCCAGCGTGCCGTTGCTGGCCGATCCGCGCCGGGGAGCGCTGGAGCTCAACGGAGCGCTGCGGCACGAGGAATTGCAGGGCCCGGGCTTCTCCACCACTGATCCGAAGGTGGGCCTGCTGTATGAATCCCCGGCGCGCCACTGGCAACTGCGGGGCACCTGGGGCACATCATTCCTTGCACCTACCCTGTACCAGCGTTTTCGCCAGAACGTGAATTTCACCAATGGCGTGGATGATTACTACACCCCCGAAAACGACAACCTATCGCGCGTGCCGTCCGACCTGCGTGGCAATGCGCGGCTGGAGCCGCAGCAGTCGGAGAATTTCAACGTGGGTTTCACCTGGCGTCCGGCGCCGGACACCACGGTCGAACTGGATTACTGGGATTTCCGCTTCCGCGACCAGATCTCGCTGGAGAACGGCCTGGTGCTGGCCATGGATCCGGTAGCGGCGCTGGATGGCAGTCGTGTGCGCCGCGATCCGGCTGCAGGCACCGTGATGCATGAGGGGGTGAACATTGGCCAGATTGTGGGCCTCGACCTCACCTACGTGAACGTGGCACGCATCTCCACCGCCGGCATTGACCTGAGTCTGAGTCATCGCAGCACGCTGGGTGCGGCCGGCGCGCTGGTGAACAACCTGCAGCTGGCCTGGCAGGGTCGGTACCGCGTCAATGGCGTGGACGGCACCGGCAACCGCAACGCCCTGCTGGCCGGCGCCGCGCCAGGCATTGCCTTGCGTGCGCTGCTGCGCAGCGACTGGTCGCGCGGACCCCACCTGCTCCAGTCGCGGCTGCGTTATACCGATGGATTCCGGAACGACGCGTATCCGAATGCCGGCGGCAGCACGAAGGCCCGGGTTGAGCCATACTGGATCTGGGACATTTCTTATACCCGCCGGCTGGCCTCGCAGCGTACATGGCTGGATGGCCTGCGTGCCTCGGTGGGTGTGCGCAATGTGCTGGATGCGGCAGGTCCGTGGGTTCCGGACGTGAACCACATGCTGCCCGCCCTTTATGACTACAGTGGACGCGGCTACTGGTTGCGTCTCACCGCGATCCTGTGAGGTCCTGTTGTTGGATGCCCCTCGCAAACCCTGTCTGATGAGCGCGCGGCACAATCATGCGCGGCGCGTGCCAGCACGGTGCCGCCCGCAGGACCTGCTGCCGCTGCTGGCCCTGCTCATGGTGGTTCCCGCCCACGCTGCACAGCCGGGCCGCACCAGCATCGCGCTGGTCAACGAATATTGCGTCAGCTGCCATGACGACCAGAGTTACAGCGGTGGCCTCTCGCTGCAGCATGTCGGTGACGGGCCAGTGGGGCAGGACGCGCAGATGTGGGAGAAGGTGGTGCGCAAGGTGCGCACTGGAATGATGCCGCCGGCCGGCGAGCCACGCCCGAAAGAGGCCCGGCTGCAGGCTTTCGCCGGC
The DNA here is from genome assembly GCA_030852845.1 of Pseudomonadota bacterium. Classification (GTDB taxonomy): domain Bacteria; phylum Pseudomonadota; class Gammaproteobacteria; order Steroidobacterales; family Steroidobacteraceae; genus ZC4RG30. The sequence goes on along the minus strand of JALYWF010000139.1, from coordinate 11,070 downwards.
AGCCTGGAACGCGAACTCGACCGCGCGGCGCGGGATGCCGTGCCGGCCTCCCATTCGGGCCTGCGGCGGCTCACACGTTTCGAGTATGGCAACGTGATCCGCGACCTGCTGGGGCTCGAGGACAATGTGTCCAGCCTGCTGCCGCCGGACAACAGCAGCGATGGTTTCGACACCAATGCTGAAACCCTGGGGAATTCCCCGGCGCTGGTCGAAGCCTATGTCGCGGCGGCGGCGAAGCTGGCGCGGCGCGCAGTGGGTGACCGTGAGGCAGCGGTGGTGCAGGTGGACTATCGGCCGCCCACCGGCTGGTCACAGCAGCGCCACGTCGATTCCCTGCCGCTGGGCACGCGTGGTGGCTACAGCGTGCGCCACGAATTTCCCCTCGACGGCGAGTATGAGATCACCATCGGCGTGGCGGCCGGCGTTCCATTTGCCGATGCGCTGCCGCGCGGGCGCCGCATCTTCGTCGCCATCGACAAGGCGCAGCTCACGCCGCAAGAGCAGGATCCGCGCAAGTTCCGCGTGCAGGTGAAGGCCGGCCCGCGCACAGTCGCCGCCACGCTGGTGGACCAGCTGCGCAGCCTGGCAACCGACGACATCTATTCCATCGACAGGCTGCAGGGTGCGATTTCCGACATCACCATCAAGGGACCCTTCAATCCTGCCGGCGCTGGCGACACGCCCGGCCGGCGCAAGGTCTTCATCTGCCATCCCGCCACTGCCGGCGAAGAGCAAGCCTGTGCCCGGCGCATCCTCTCCAACCTGGCCACGCGCGCCTATCGCGCTCCCGTGAGTGCCAGGGATCCGGCGGTGGATGCGCTGCTGGGCTACTACGAGCAGGCCCGGGCAGGCGGCGACTTCGAGAGCGGCATCGAGCAGGCACTGGCGCGGCTGCTGGTGAATCCACGCTTCCTGTTCCGGCTGGAGCAGGAGCCGCCGGGCATTGCACCGGGCACCACCTACCGGTTGTCGGATGTGGAGCTGGCCTCGCGCCTGTCGTTCTTCCTCTGGAGCAGCATCCCGGATGAGGAGCTGCTCGACCTTGCCGCGCGTGGCCGCCTGAAGGACCAGGGGGAACTGCGCCGGCAGGTGCAGCGCATGCTGGCCGATCCCCGCTCGGCGGCGCTGGTAGACAATTTCGCGACACAGTGGCTGCGGCTGCGCGCGCTGGAGACTATCCCGGCCGATGCACAGGGCTTCGACGAGAACCTGCGCCAGTCGATGCTGCGTGAGACCCGCCTGCTGCTGGGCGAAGTATTCAGCGGCAATCGCAGCATCCTCGAGTTGCTGGATGCGCGCTACACCTTCCTTGATGAACCGCTGGCGCGCCACTATGGCGTGAAGGGCGTCACCGGCAGCTACATGCGCCGCGTCGACCTTCCGCAAGGCCAGCGCCGTGGCCTGCTGGGCCAGGGCAGCATCCTCACGCTCACCTCGCTGCCGGACCGCACTTCACCGGTGGTGCGGGGCAAGTGGATCATGGAAAGCCTGGTGGGCGCGCACGTTCCAGCGCCGCCTGCCGGGGTGGAGACCAACCTGGATCAGCCGGAGGGCCACGACGGCCCGACCACGTTGCGCCAGCGGCTGGAGATGCATCGCTCCCGCCCCGACTGCGCTGCCTGCCATCGCATCATGGATCCCATCGGCTTTGCGCTGGAAAACTTCGACCGCACCGGTCGCTGGCGGACCAGCGACAACGGATTGCCGGTGGATCCGCTGGGCGAGATGGGCGACGGCACGCAGCTGGACGGCCCGGAGTCGCTGCGTGCCTGGCTGCTTGATCGCCCGGACGTGTTCGCCACCAACCTGGCGCAGAAACTGATGATCTATGCACTGGGCCGCAGCGTGGACTACCGCGACATGCCCGCGGTGCGCAGTGTGGTGCGCGCGGCGGCCGCCGATGATTACCGGTTCGCCACGCTGGTACTGGCTGTGGTGCAGAGCCAGGCGTTCCAGTACCGCACCACCAGCAACGTCGCCGCCAGTAATTGAAGGAACGCTGCATGCACTTCATCACCCGCAAGCACATTTCCCGCCGCAGGCTGTTGCGCGGCGCCGGTGCCGCCATGGCCCTGCCGTTGCTGGAATCGATGACGCCGGCCATGGCCGCCGCGGCTGCACCTGCACCACGATTTGCGTGCATCTACGTGCCGCATGGCGTGACGCTGGCCAGGTGGACGCCGGCTGCCACGGGCCGCGACTTCCCCATCAGCGAGATCCTGCAGCCGCTGGAGCCCTACAGGCGCTACGTGAACGTGGTCACCGGGCTCGACCTGCCATCGGCCAACGGAGACGACGCCTCGGCCGAAGCCAACCACACACGCTCCTCGGCCTGCTTCCTCAGCGGGGCAGAGCCGGTGCTGGGGCCGCGTGCGCACCTGGGCATTACCGTGGACCAGGTGGCGGCGGCCGCCGTCGGTTCCGATACTCCGCTGCCGTCCCTGGAACTTGGCATCGAGGGGCCGGCGTTTGGCTGCGGCACCAATCTTTCCTGCGCGTATCGCAATTCGATCGCCTGGCGCAATGCCACTACGCCGCTGCCGGTGGAGAACAATCCGCAGGCCGTCTTCGAGCGGCTGTTCGGCGATGGCGCCAGCGAGGAGCAGCGCAAGGTGCGCCGTGCGCAGGCGCGCAGCCTGCTCGACACCCTGCGCGAGCAGATCAATGCGCTGCAGAAGACGCTTCCGGCCGGCGACCGGGAGCGGCTGGGCGCCTACGTGGAAGACATCCGCGAGATCGAACGGCGCATCACCAATGCACAGAACCGCCCGGGTATCTCCGGCGATGCGCCCTCTGGCGTGCCGGCCAGCTTCGATGAGCATGTGAAGCTGCAGATGGACCTGCTGGCCATGGCCTGGCGTGCCGACGTGACCCGCGTGGCCACGCTGCCCTTTGCCCAGGAAACCAGCAATGCCACGTATCCGGCCAGCGGCCTCAGTGACTCCTTCCACGCGCTGTCACACCACTCCAACGTGCAGGCGAACAAGGACCGCTTCGCGGTGATGAACCGCTACCACGTGGGAATCCTTGCCTACCTGCTCGGCAAACTCGCCGCCACGCCGGATGGCGATGGCACGCTGCTCGACCACTCGCTGGTGCTCTACGGCAGCGGCATCAGCGACGGCAACCAGCACGACCATGGCCCGCTGCCCATCCTGCTGGCCGGCGCCGCCCGCGGCCGAATCGAGGGCAACCGCCACCTGCAGGTGCCGGCAAGGACGCCGCTGTCGAACCTGCAGCTTTCGCTCCTGCACAAGCTGGGTGTGGAGGCTGAACGGTTCGCGGACAGCACCGGCACGGTGGAGATCTAGCGCCCATGCGCAGGCTGCTGTTGCTCTGGCTGGCTGTCCCCGTACTTGCGGTGGCCAATCCCTCGGCGGCGCTGCTGGATGCCGCGCGCGAAGGGCAGGCCGCGGCAGTGGAGGCTGCCCTCGAAGCCGGCGCGGATGCCAATGCCGCCGAGCCTGACGGCACGCGTGCCCTGCATTACGCGGTGAACCGCAATGATGTGCGGGCCGCGCGGCTGCTGCTTTCCAGGGGTGCAGATGCGGGTGCGGCAACCAGCCTCGAAGTCACGCCCCTGCTGCTGGCCTGCAGCCACGGCAACCTCGAACTGGTGCGGATGCTGCTGGCCGCAAAGGCCGACGCCAATGCGCGCGACATCGCGGGCGAAACCATGCTGATGGCTGCCGCACGCGCCGGCAACCCGGAAGTGGTGCGCACACTGCTGGATGCCGGCGCCGAGCGCGATGCGCGCGATCCGGAATTCGCCCAGACCGCCCTGCACCTGGCCGCGCGCGCAGGCCATGCCGGGGCCGCACAGGTGTTGCTGGCGGCCGGGGCCGACGTGATGGCACGCACCCGCGTCGGTGCAACACCGCCGTTCAGGCGCATTGGCGGCACGCAGGGCAAGGGCGTGGAGAAGTCCCCGGCCCGGGGCGCGCGTCCGGCCATTCCCGGGGGCAAGACGCCGCTGCATTTCGCGGCCCGGGACGGACACCTGGAAGTGGTGCGCGTGCTGCTGGATGCCGGCGCGGCCATCGACGACCGCGATCCCAATGACATCACGCCGCTGCTGCTGGCCGCCAGCAACGACCGCGTGGCGGTGGCGAAATACCTCATCACCCGCGGCGCGGACATCCAGGCCATCGACTGGTATGGCCGCACGCCGCTGTATGCCGCCATCGATGTGCGCAATCGCGACTCTCCGGATCCGGCCGCGGGCAGCGGCACTGACACCACGGGCAACCTGGAACTGGTCCGCGTGCTGCTTGAAATGGGCGCCCGGCCCGACACACGCATCCGCGAGATGCCGGTGGTGCGCTCGCATGTGCTGCCCCTGGGATCCCTGTCCTGGGTGGACTTCACCGGCGAGACGCCCTTCATCCGCGCCGCGCTGGCCGGCGACGTGGAGGTGATGCGCCTGCTGCTGGCGCATGGCGCCGATGCCAACATCGCCACCCAGCAGGGCACCACCGCGCTGGCAGCCGCTGCTGGCGTGAACTTGACCGTGGCACAGACCGTCACCTGGGGCCCGGAGGCACTGCTGGAGGCCGTACGCATCTGCCTTGCGGCGGGCAACGATGTGAACGCGGCGAACTCCAAAGGCATCCGCGCCGTGCATGGAGCGGCAAATCGGGGATCCGGCGACATCCTGTTGTTCCTCGCCGCGCATGGTGCGGACATGACCGCCAGGGATTCGGAGGGCCGCACGGCCTGGGACTGGGCGCAGGGCGTGTTCCTGGCCACCCATCCGCCCACGCCGCGGCCTGCGGCCATCGCGGCGCTGGAGAAGCTCGGAGTGCAGGGACCCGCTCCCTGAGGTCCTGAAGCCGCGCACCCGCGGCCCCATCCGCGTCGCCTTCATCCCGACTGGCGGAAACGCTTTCCCCGTTCGTCCCTTGTAGGAGTCGGCATCGGCTGACCCCAGTGCGGGTCAGCGTCCGGTGCCGGCCTGTTCCGTACAAGAAGACGCTCCGTTTCTTTTTTGGGGGAAGCCATGACTGATCCTGTTGAATTCCGTCGCCCGCTGCTGGCCGCCTGGCGCGTTTCCATTGCCGTCGCCGCGGCGATTGCAGGTTCCGGGGTTGCGCTGGCCCAGGAGGCCGGCGACACCGAGCTGGAGGACGTGGTGGTCACCGGTTCGCGCATCATCCGCGAGGGTATGTCCTCTCCCACGCCGGTCACATCGGTCAGCGCCGACGAGCTGCTGCAAGTGAATCCGCAGTCGATATCCCAGGCGCTGGCTTCGCTGCCGGCCATGACCGGCTCCACCACGCCGAAGTCGATTGGCGGACGCACGACGCTGGGTCCCGGCAGCTTCCTGAACCTTCGCAACCTGGGCAACAACCGCAACCTGGTACTGCTGGATGGCCGCCGCCTGGTGCCGGCCAACATCGCCGGCAACACCGACATCAACCTGCTGCCGCAGGGCCTGATCCAGAACGTCAGCGTGGTGACCGGCGGCGCCTCGGCCGCCTACGGTTCCGACGCCATGGCCGGCGTCACCAACTTCACGCTCAACACGCGCTTCGAGGGTCTGAAGATCGATGCCAACGGCGGCATCTCCACGCGCGATGACGGTGGCGGATATCGGCTGGCGCTGGCCGGCGGCAAGTCGTTCCTCGACGGCCGACTGCATGTGATCGGCTCCTTCGACTGGCGCAACAGCGCGCAGGCCTACAAGGAGAACCGCGACTGGGCGCGCAACTACTGCGCCACCATCGGAATTCCCGGCGTGAATGCCGGCAACCAGTCCGACAGCAATCCGCGTCAGACCATCGCCTGCAATGTCACGCAGCCGATCGCCTCCTACGGTGGCGCCATCCTGTCCGGTCCGCTGGTGGCCGGCAACCAGCCCATCCAGTTCGACGACCAGGGCAACCCCGTGCCCTTCAACTATGGGTCGCTGCGTGGCCAGACGCTGATGGTCGGTGGCAGCGGCAACTACGTGGGTGACACCGCGAACTTCAACACCCCCACCGACAACAAGGTGTATTTCGGCCATGTGACGTACGACGTCAGCGACAGCGTCGAGGCTTTCGTGCAGGGCACCTACGCCACGGCGGATTCCGACTATACCCAGACGCCGCCGTATTTCTACAGCACCACGCCGCTGAACATCCAGACGGGTAATGCCTTCCTGCCGGCGTCCATTCAGGACCGCATGACCGCGCTGACCGTGAACAGCTTCGCGCTGGGCATCGTGCCCAAGTCCTGGGGCAACATCGACATCACCTCCGGCTATGCCACCTGGGACATCGTCGGCGGCCTGAAAGGCACTCTGGCCAACAACTGGACCTGGGACGTGTACTACGAGCAGGGCCGCAGCGCGTTCCGGCTCGACTACCACGACCAGATATCCATGTCGCGGCTGTACCGTGCCGTGGATGCCGTGCGTGCGCCCAACGGCAGCATCGTCTGCCAGAGCGCACTTGTTAATCCGGCGCTGTACGGCAACTGCGTGCCGCTGAATCCCTTCGGCGACCGCGCGCCTTCGCGGGCGGCGCTGGACTATATCCACGGCGCGGAGCAGCCATGGAACTACAACATCATGCGCCAGAAGGCGGCGGCTGCCAGCATCAGTGGCGAGCTGTTCTCCACCTGGACCGGGCCCGTGGTAGTTGGCGGTGGCGTAGAATATCGTGAGCTCAACGGCGAGATCCTTTCCGATGCCGGCTCCAGCACCGTGCCGGACTGGACCAATATCCGCGGCCTGCCGGCATCCCTGCCGGGTCGTGTGGGTGACTGGTCCACCAGCAACGTGCAACCCACCGACGGCGAATACAACGTGAAGGAAGCCTTTGCAGAGACGCTGGTGCCGCTGGCCCGCGGTCGCAACCTGCTCTACTCGCTCGATCTGAACGCCGCGTTCCGCGTCACCGACTACTCACAGAGCGGTACCGTGAACACCTGGAAGGTCGGTCTGAGCTACCGCCCAATCGAGGAACTGCTGCTGCGCGGCACGCGCTCACGCGACATCCGCGCCCCGGGCATTGGCGACCTGTACACCCGCGACAGCTCCGGTCCGGACATCATCATCGACGATGTGATCAACGGCACGGGGCAGCGTCCGGTGGCAGTGATTATTTCCGGCAACCCGGACCTCAACCCGGAGAAGGGCGACACTTGGACGGCCGGCTTCACCTACCAGCCGAAGTGGCTGGGCGGCTTCGCCATGAGCGCGGACTACTACGACATCCAGATCAAGGACATGCTGGCCTCGGTGGGCGGACAGGAAGTCGTACTCCGCTGCTCCCAGGGTCAGGCCGCGTATTGCGCGAATCTCGTGGGTCCGCCTAGCGCGTTCACCGGCATCCGCTCGCGCACCATGAACCTGAGCCAGGCCCGAACCCAGGGTGTGGACCTCGACCTCAACTACCGTACGCAGCTGCTGGGCAACAACACGCTGTTCCGCGTGGTTGCGACGCGGCTCATCGAGCAGTCCACCACCGTCCCCAATGCCACCACGTCGGTGTACACCGACCGCGCCGGGGACATCGGCATCGGCTATCCGAAGTGGGTGGCCAACGCGCTGGTGAACGTGGACATCGGTCCGCTGGGGCTCAACGCGAACGCGCGTTACATCCACAAGGGTGCGCGCAACACCACCTGGGTGCCGGGCGACATCGCACCGCAGTTCCGGACCATCGGCAGTGTCACCACCTTCGACGTGGGTGCGCGGTACGGGCTGGCCATGACGGGCGAGCCGGAGCTGTACCTGAACATCCAGAACGTGTTCGACCGCGACCCGCCGCTGGTTCCCTCCAGCGCACTGGTGGGCGGACAGACCAACGTGGGCCTGTACGACACCATGGGTCGTTATTTCACGATGGGTGTACGCCTGCAGTTCTGATCGAGTACTGGCGCAGGGCGAGGCCTCCCGGGACGGTGACCCCCTCCGGACCGGGAGGCCGAAGCCTCAGCGCAGCAGCACGAAGGCGAGGTACGCCAGGTACAGCGCCACGAACGATCCGCCTTCCACCCGCGACACGTCGCGCCCCGAGATGAACACCGGGATGCACAGCAGTGCGACGGCAGTCATCAGCGGAATGTCGAACAGCAGCAGGTCACGATCCACTGCAATGCCGCCAGGTGCGATCAGGCTGGGAATGCCGAGGATCACCAGGATGTTGTAGATACTGCTGCCCAGCAGGTTGCCGACGGCCACATCGCGCTCGTTGCGCAGCGTTCCTACGATGGTGGTCACCAGCTCAGGGGCGGAAGTGCCGATGGCGACGATGGTGAGGCCGATGAGGGCCTCGCCGAGTCCGAGGGAGCGCGCTATCTCCACCGCGCCACCCACCAGCCAGTGCGCGCCCAGTACCGACAGCGCCAGGCCCGCAACCAGGTACAGCGCATTGATGCCCTTGTGCGATTCATCGGTGCCGGGAGTGCGTGCGCCCTCCGGGCCGAACATCGCCGCGAATTCCTTCCTGACAGTGCCGGGGGCGGCGCGGCTCTGCCAGATGATGAAGGTGGTATAGGCCACCGCCGCCAGCAGCATGGTGATGCCGTCCCGCAGCGACAGCACTCCATCCCAGGCCAGCGCCGTCATCAGCAGCGCCGCCGCCACCATCATCGGCAGGTCCACGCGGATGGTGCGCGAGTGCAGCGCCAGCGGACGCATCAATGCGCTCAATCCCAGGATCAGCAGGATGTTGACGAGGTTGGTGCCCGCGATATTGCCCACCGCCAGCGCGCCGCTGCCGCCAAGGCTGGCCGTGATGCCCACTGCCAGCTCCGGCGCGCTGGTGCCGACGGCAACGATGGTGAGCCCGAGCACCAGGGGACTCATGCCCAGTGCCAGCGCCAGCGAGGAGCCGTGCCGCACGATCAGCTCGGCGGCGAAGATCAGCAGCGCCAGCCCCGCGCCGAACAGCAGCAATGCACTCAAGATTCGACGGCCTCAGGCACAGGAGTAGGGGAATGATAGGGGATACCACGCGGCGCCCGCCTACAAGTGCAGGTGCGCGGCCCGGCTAACCTTCCAGCCCCGCCAGGTGGCAGGTCAGGAAGCCGCGATGCGTACCCAGTTGATGGCCTGCCTCATGACTGCCGGATGGATGCTGGCGCCGGTCGCGCGCGCGCAAACCGGCTCCACTGTCGCAATCGAAGCCGGGCCGGTCTGGCAATCCCGCAACGTCGCCCGCATCCCCAATTCGGCAGCAGGGTCGAAGTTCTCCTTGCGCGACCTGCAAGGCGGTGGTGCCGAAGCGGCGTGGCGCGTGGACGCAACCTGGCAAATGGCCGAGCGGCATCAGTTGCGGGCGATGTATGCCCCCTATTCGATCACTCGCACCGGCATCCCGGACTCTGCGCTGCAGTTCGATGGCGCGACGTTTGCGGCAGGCGAACCCACGCGGGTGCGCTATCAATTCGACTCCTACCGCCTGAGCTACCGTTATCGCTTCCACCACAGCCCTGGCTGGACCTGGTGGGGCGGCGCCACGCTGAAGGTACGTGATGCGAGCATCGGGCTCAGCCAGGGCGGCCTGGCGGCCGCCTACGACAACACCGGCCTCGTGCCGTTGCTGAGCGTCACTGGATTCCGCCGCCTGGGCGACCGGTGGACCCTCGTGCTCGACGCCGACGGCCTGCTGGCTCCCCAGGGGCGTGCCTTCGACATTGCCGTGAAGGCCCGCTATGCGCTGAGTGAAAAGCTGTCAATGGGCCTGGGAGTCCGGACACTCGAGGGCGGCGCCGACAACGATGATGTCTACACTTTTGCGTGGCAGCACTACGCGCTCGCCGAGCTGAGCTGGCGGTTCTGAAACAGGGTTCACACCGCCGCGTGCTGCGCTGGTAACCTAGCGCATTCCGACAAGGGGGGAATTCCGATGTCACGCTTCATGCCGATGGCCCTGGTCGCTGCCATGGCCGCCCTGGTTGCCCTTCCATGCGCCGCGCAGAATCGTGCGCCGTCCGCCGCCGGCATCTACGTCGGCACTCCGGAAGACCGGGCTGCGATCGAGAAGCTGATGTGGTCCTACGACCGCATGCTCGACACCTACGATGCCGATGGTTACGTGAAGCTGTTCACCTCCGACGGGGCTTTCGGCCAGACCAAGGGCCACGAAGCCCTGCACAAGATGGTGGCCGACCTCAAGAAGGGACATGACGAGCGCCGTGCCAAGGGCGAGAAGATCACGATGCGGCACTTCACGATGAACCAGTACCTGGAATTCACCGGTCCTGCCACCGCCCGCTACCACTACTACCACCAGACCATCTTCGGCACCGGCGCTGCCACTTCGGCTGATCCCGCGCGCATCGCGGCGGCCGGCAACGGCGTCGATGACCTGGTGAAGGTGAACGGCCAGTGGTTCATCAAGTATCGCAATGTCGCAGCGGCCGACGACAAGTAGCCGCGTCATTCGTTTTTGTTGGAAAGGGAATAGAGGGAGACTCTCATGAGACTGATTTCTGCCATAGCCGCCTCCGCCTTGTTGCTGGCCGCCTGCTCGTCGGGCACCCAGGAAGCCGCTGCACCCGAGGCCGCCGCAACCGCTGCCCCTGCCCCTGCCGCGGCCCAGGGTGGACTCAGCCAGGCCGTCGCCGCGGCTGGCCCGAACTGCTCGGTCACGCCCAGCGCCGTGCCTGTCGCTGGCGCGATGACGCGCGAGGAGCAGCTGAAGCTGCTCGAACATCCGGATCCCAAGCTGGCTGCCAACAAGCGCCTGGTGTGGGACATGTGGCGCACGCTGCTCAACGCCTACAACATCGACCGTGCCGGTGATTACATCCACAAGGATTACATCCAGCACAACCCGATGGCCAACACGGGCCTGGAGGGCATGCAGGCCTTCTTCCGCATGATGAACCGTCCGCCGGCGGCGATTCCCGACCACATTCCGGAAGGCGTGGTGGCGGTGCTCGCCGAGGGTGACCTGGTCACCATCATGTTCCCGCGCAAGTACACCGACGGCTGCAAGCGCGAATACGTGAGCACCTGGTTCGACACGTTCCGCATCAAGGACGGCCTGATCGTGGAGCACTGGGACGCCGCCCAGCGCCCGTAAGCCGGCGTCCGCAAGCCTGATGGCTTGAAGCGGCGGGCATGCGTGGGCA
>JALYWF010000078.1 GCA_030852845.1 Pseudomonadota bacterium | reverse complement strand
CACCCGCGCGCATCGCCGGCCTGGAACAAAGCCACGCCGTGCTGCGCGAGCCGGGCGCCTGGCTGCGCATCCGCTTCTTCCGCCACGTGGCGGTCGAGGCGCCGGAGAATGCCCGCGTGCTGCTGTCCTTCGACAACGGCACGCCGCTGATGCTGGAACAGAACCTGGGCACCGGGCGGATGCTGCTGTTCGCCTCGCCGCTGGACCGGCAGTGGAACGACCTGGCCATCCATCCGCTGTTCGTGCGTTTCGTGTCGGAGGCCACCGCGTGGCTGGCCAACGCCCGTTTTGACGCCGCCTCGGCCACGGTGGGCTCGCCGCTGGATGCCTCCAGCGTGCGCCGCGGCGGCGGGCAGGTGTTCGATCCCCGCGGCGAGCGCAGCACCATGCTGGGGGGCGGGGAGGAATCCCTGCGCTTCATTCCTGAACTTGCCGGCTTCTATGAAGTCCGTGGAGGAGGGCGCAGCGATTTCATCGCGGTGAACACCGACCCGCGCGAATCGATGCTGGTCCCCCTGGATGAGGCTGCCCGGGAGCGCTGGCTGGCCCTGCAGCGCCCCGCCGGCGCTGATGCGGGCCCGACGGGCAGTGCTTCGGCCACCGAAAGGCTGGTGCCCATCTGGTTCTGGTTGCTGCTGGCCGCCACCCTGCTTGCCTTTATGGAGCCGTTGGTGGCGAACTACCACCTGGGCGTCCGTCGGGAAGCCTGAATTCCATCACGCGGGAAATCCAACCCATGAACGCACGGCCGCAGCTCGATGAGTACATCTCGCAGGCACGGCGGCGACTGCGCCTGATCCTCTCCGCATGGGGATCGGCGCTGCTGGTAGCCGCACTGCTGCTGGTGACGCTGGTGGCGGCGTGGATGCTGCCGCGTTTTGGATTCACCGACCGTGCCGCGTTGTTCGGCCGCATCGCACTGGCCGCCGCCGCCGCTGGCGCCGGCGTGTGGTGGTGGCTGCAATGGCGCGCACAGGAAAGATCCCGCGGTGCCATGGCGCTGGAGCGTGCGCTGCCGCAGCAGTCCGGCCGCATCGCCACTTACCTGCAGGAAAGCGCCAAGGCGCCCGAGAAGGCTTCGGTGCTGCTCGACCTGCTGGCCGCCGATGCACTGGCCGTGGCGGAACGCGAACCGCTGCGGCAGACCATTGAATCCCGCCGCCTGCTGCTGCCGGTAGCCGGTGCGGTCGCCGGCGTGGCCGTGCTGGGACTGTTGCTGTTTTCCGGCAGCGGGCTGGGCCAGGGCGCCCGCCAGCTGTGGATGGGCAAGCTGCCACCGGCCGCCAGCATCGCTGCGGCTGCCGGCGGCATCGCGCTGCAACCCGGCGACGCCACCATCCGCCGCAATCAGGACCTGCCGGTGTCGGCGCTGGTGGCGGGCGACTCAGGCGACGTGCAGCTGCACCTGCGCTTCGAGAATGGCGGTGAATGGGAAGTCACGCCGATGGAGCGGCGCGCCGATGGCGGCTATGACTTCACCATCTACGCGGTGCGCGAAGGGGCGAGCTATTACGTGACCGCCGGGCGCCTGAAGAGCGCCGAGCACAAGATCACCGTAGTGGACCTGCCCACCATCGACAGCTTCCAGCTCACCTATGAATACCCGGACTGGACCGGCCTGCCGGCCCGCGAAGAGGAGAGCGGCGGCGACGTGCGCGCCGTGGAAGGCACGCGCGTGAATCTTTCTGTCACCACCAGCGCGCCGCTGGAAGGCCCGCTGCTGGTCGTGGATGGCGACGGCAATGAACTGCGCCAGAGCGGCACCACCAGCCGTGGCGCCTTCTCGGTGAAGAAGGATGGCCACTATCGCATCGCCACGCGTTTCCTCGGCGAGATCGTGCCGCTCACGCCGGATTACCTGATCGAGGTGGTCGAGGACCTGAAGCCGGAAATCCGCATCGAACGCCCGGGCCGCGACTATCGCGCCACGGCGATTGAAGAAGTGCCGGTCAACGTGAAGGCGCAGGACGACTTCCGCCTCGAGGCCCTTGATCTGCAATATTCCGTCAACGGTGGCGACTGGAAGCGCGAGCCGCTGCCGGCTGGCAGCCCGGATGTGCAGGCCGCGGCGCTGCTGAAGCTGGAAGAAATGGCACAGCCTGGTGCGGGCGGTGAGGCGCCGTCGCTGGTGCCCGGCGACCTGGTGAGCTATTACGCGCAGGCGCGTGATCGCAAGCACAGCGTGCAGACCGAGTTGTTCCTGATCCAGGTACAGCCCTTCGAGCAGCGTTTCACCCAGTCGCAGGCCGGCGGTGGTGGCGGAGCCGGCGGCGGTGGTGGCGGTGGCGAGGACGAAGGCAACATCTCGCGCCGCCAGCGCGAGATCCTGCTGGCCACGTTCAACCTGCAGCGCACTGCCGATGATGGCGGTGCACGTGACAAGGAGCGCGTGGCCGACAACGCGCGCATGCTGGCCGAGGTGCAGCAGACCCTGGCCGGGCAGGCCCAGACACTGATCGACCGCACGCGCGCACGCCAGCTCACCGGGCAGGACCAGAACGTCGACCAGTTCGTGAAGGCGGTGGAGGCGGCAGCAAAGGCCATGGCTCCCGCGGCGAAGAAGCTCGAGGAGATGGAACTGTCCACGGCCGTGACGCATGAGCAGCAGGCGCTGCGGCACCTGCTCACCGCCGAGGCCGCGTTCCGCGAGATCTCGGTGGCCATGCAGCAGAACGGCGGCGGTGGTGGCGGTGGCGGCGCCCAGGCCGGGCGCGATGTGTCGGAGATCACCGAACTCGAGATGGACCTGGCCAAGAACCAGTACGAGACCGAACAGCAGACCGCCTCGCAGCAGCAGCAAAGCGAGGCCGAGGATGAGACCCTGCGTCGCCTGCGCGAGCTGGCCCGGCGCCAGGAGCAGCTGGCGCGCCAGGCACAGGGGCAGCAGATCCCGCCCGAACAATTGCGCTGGCAGCAGGAGCAGCTGCGCCGCGAGGCCGAGGAACTGCGGCGGCAGCTGGAACAGCTGGCCCAGCAGAACAGCCAGCAACAGGGCGGCCAGCAGAGTGGCCAGCAGGGGCAGCAACAGGGCCAGCAGCAGGGCCAGCGCAGCGCGCAGCAACAGGGCGGGCAGCAGCGTGGCCAGCAAAGCGCCTCCAACGGCCAGCAGTCGCAGTCCGAGCGCCAGTCGGCGCGTGCGGCCGCTGCCGCCGAAGCTGCGCGCCAGCTCGCCGAAGCCAGCCGGCAGATGCAGAACGGCGACCAGCAGGCGCAGTCGCGTGCCACCGAGCAGCTCAACCGCGCACGTGAACAGCTGGAGCGTGGCCAGCAGCAGGCCACCGGCGAACAGTTCGAGAGCCTGGCCGAGCGCGCGCGGCAGCTGGCCAACCAGCAGCGACAGTCAGAGCGCGAGCTGCGGGCCGCCGCCGGCGGCAACCAGCAGCAGCAGCAGGGCAATGCCAACCGGCAGGCCGCGCAGGGCATGTCGTTCGCCGAGGCGCAGCGCCTTGCCCAGCAGAAGCGCGAAGTGCAGGCCGGGCTCGATGAGTTGTCGCGGCAGATGGAAAGCACCCGCCGCAATGCCGGCGAAGATGCGCCGCGCGCCGCGCGGCAGCTGGCCGAGGCACGGCGGGAATTGCAGGACCTGGGCACCGTGCAGAGCCTTGGCCTGAGCGTGCGGCAGATCGAGAGCGGCCAGGGTCGCCAGGCCGCCAACCGCGAACCCTTCCTCACCGACTCCATCGACAATCTCGCCCAGCGGCTGGAGTCCGCGGCGCAGTCGGCAGCGAACGAGACCAGCCGCCGCGAACGCCAGGCCGGCCAGGACGTGCTCGAAGACCTGCGCGCCGAGCTGGCGGACGTGCGTCGCATGGTCGAACGCGCCCGCGAACAGGGGCAGGCGCAGAACCGTACCGCCGGGGACCAGTCCACGGCTTCGCCCAATGCGCAGGAGGGCCAGCGCGGCCAGCAGGGCGGTGGCCAGCAGGGCGAGCAGGGCCAGGGTGGTGAGGGCCAGCGGGGCCAGGGCGGCAATTCGCCTGGCCAGCAGGGCGGTGCCCAGGCCAATGCCGAGGGTGGCGCCGGCGACTTCGGCCGCCAGGGGAGCGGTGGCAACGACCGTTCCGCGGGCAATGGCCGCTTCATCGGCGGCGGCACCCGCAACGATACGCTGGGCATCGGCCCCGGCCTGCGTCAGCAGGGTGTGGTTTCGGCCGATCGCCTGGCGCGCCTGCGCGAACAGCTGCGTGCCTCCGGTGCATTAAGTGAATCCGAGGTCACCCAGCTGCAGGACCTGGAGCGTGGCCTGCGCCGCGGCAATGGCGATCCGATGAATGCCGAATACCAGCGCATGGCGGCGCTGGTGAACCAGATCGAGCTGACGGCGCTGCAGAAGCAGCAGGCCGCCAAGGGCACGGACACCACCCGGACCACGGAAATCATCGACGACTCGCGCCAGTACCGCGACAATGTCGCCGAGTATTACCGCAGGCTGGGCGGGGGAAATGACTGACGAGAAGGTTCTGGCCTCACTGCAGGCCCTGGTCGGCGCTGATGTAGCCCTGGCGCCGACCGCATCACTGCTCGAAAAGCACACCCGCGATTTCTGCGTCACTGGCGCGGCGGGTGTGCAGGTGCATGCGCTGGTGTTCCCGCGCAGCACTGAGCACGTGTCGAAGGTGCTGGCGTACTGCAATGCGCAGGGCATCGCCGTGCAGCCGCAGGGCGGTCTCACCGGGCTGGCTGGCGGTGCGGTGCCCATCGGTCCCTGCGTCATCCTCTGCATGGAGCGCATGCGCGCGATCCGCGAACTCGACAGCGCCGCCGGCACGATCACGGTGGATGCTGGTGTGACCATGGAGACCGTGCAGAAGGCAGCCGATGCGGCCGAGCTGTTCTTCCCCCTCGACCTCGGCGGTCGGGGCAGCTGCCAGATCGGCGGCAACATCTCCACCAATGCCGGCGGCAATCGCGTGCTGCGCTATGGCATGGCGCGCGACCTGGTGCTGGGTGTGGAGGCCGTGCTGGCCGATGGCACCGTGATCGACGCGCTGCGCAAGGTGATCAAGAACAACTCCGGCTATGACATCCGGCAGCTGTTCATCGGCGCCGAGGGCACGCTGGGCATCGTCACGGGCGTGGTGCTGCGGCTGTTCCCGAAGCCCAGGAGCGCCTGCACCGGCATCTGCGCGGTGGATGACTACGCCGCCGTGCTGGAACTGCTGCGCCGCGCGCGCGGCGGATTCGGTGCGCTGCTGTCGGCCTTCGAGGTGATGTGGCCGGCTTTCTACGAACTGGGCACCGTGGCGGCGGGACGCAAGCCGCCACTGGAACTGGGCCATGGCGTGTACGTGCTCATCGAGACCCTGGGCACCGATCCCGAGGCTGACCAGGCCCGCTACGAGGCGGTGATTGGCGAGGCCATCGAGGCCGGCGTGGTGAAGGACGCCACCATCGCGCAGTCGCAGCGCGAGGCCACCGGGCTCTGGTCGGTGCGCGACTCGCCGGGCGAATGGAGCAAGACGCCGCACTGGCCGCAGCTGGGTTTCGACGTCAGCGTGCCCACCGGCGAGATCGGGCCGCTGGCCGATGAGATCGACGCGGAACTGAAGCGCCGCTGGCCCGGGCTGGTAGCGCTGTTCTTCGGCCATGTGGCCGATGGCAACCTGCATGTGTCGGTGCGCATGTCCGGGCACGACGTCCCGGAGCTGGACATCGAGAACGCCGTGTACGGCATCGTCGCGCAGCGGCGCGGCTCGGTGTCCGCGGAGCATGGCATCGGTTCGCTGAAGATTCCCTTCCTCCACTTCTCGCGCAGCGAAGCGGAGATTGCGCTGATGCGCACGATCAAGAAGGCGATGGACCCGAAGGGAATACTCAATCCCGGCAAGGTGCTGCCGGCGGCCTGAACAGGTCTGGCTAGAGCGCCGGCAGCTTCTCGATCAGGAACCTGCCATTGAACTGCATGGCGACGGCGACGGCGTCTTCGGCAGCGGCCAGGGGAAAGGCGTAGTTGATCCAGTAGCCCAGGCAGCGCCCGCACCCACTCATCTCACGGAGAGAAGGCAGCACGGTGGACCTCGGCAGGGGTTCGATGTGCGTGCCATCGGCGCGCAGCAGCCAGACCTGCACATCGTCCTTTTCCGGCGGCGGGTCGCCCGCAGCGGTTCTTTTCGCAACCGGGCCGCGGGTGCCTGTCCCGGCGGTGCGGCGGCTGATCTGCAGCGTGAAGTGCGTGGCGCGCTTCGTCCACATCACGGCAGACACTTCGCCGGGAATTTCCAGCTGTGTGAGTGCATGGCCGACGACCGGATCGCCCGGTTCGGCAGTGGGGGCGGCGGCGGCGGCACTGAAGCTGAAGGACAACAGGGCGCACGCAAGGACTGGTGCAATCTTCCGCATGGCTGCTCCTTCTTGTCGGGTGCCTGTCGAGGATTGCGCGGCTCAGATACGCATCCTGGGTAGCAGGGTGCACGGAAACTGCGCCTGGCGCCACTGACGAGGCAACTTACGTCTCGCCCATTACCGAATCTGCTGTCAGGAACGTCTGACGCGCAGTGTCCTGCCGACACGGATGGACGTGGTCCGTGATACCTCTGAATCTGCAATCCCCCCTCGTCGGAATGGAGTCCGCATGCCGCACGGTCAGGTTTCCGGCGCGTGGTGACCGCGAGTCCCGTCCTGCCCCCAGCCCTGGAGCGGCATCTGGCGTCGCTGGTAGCGCGACCGGAACCCCCGCTGGAGGGCGAACTGTGGGACGCGGAGCGTCTCTATCGCCACGGCCGCCTGCTTGCCCAGCGCGGTGGGGGTGCCCACGTTGCCGTGGGGCGGGTGGACCTCAAGCGCCTGCTGCGCCAGGACTCCCGCACGCTGCATTCCGCCTACCAGGCCACCGTCGCTGCGCTCGCAGCCGGACGTTCCATCTCGCCGGCGGCGCAGTGGCTGGTGGACAACTTCCATGTGGTGTCTGACCAGCTGCTGGACGCGCCACTGCGCCTGACCCCGGCCCTGTGGCGCCGCCTGCCACCCAGCGCCCATCCCGATGCGGCCGGCTGGCCGCGCATCTACCACATCGCCGCCGAATACCTGCGGCACACCCTGTGGGAATTCCGCCCCGAGCTCCTGTTGCGGATGCTGGCCGGATACCAGGAGGTGTCACCGCTGACCATGCGCGAGTTGTGGGCGCTCTATCCCATCCTGCAGATCGCCCTGATAGCCGAGTTGCGCGGCGTGGCGCTGCGCGTGCACGACGCCCTGGCCGCGCGCGTCGCGGCCGACGAGCTGGCCGATCTGCTGGTGCACGAAGAGTGGAGCGCCATCGACCTTCGCAGCCGGCCGGAGCGCTGGTCTGCGCCCCGCTTTGCCGCGCCCTACATCGTGCAGCTCACCCAGCGCCTGCAGGGCATGGGGCCACGTGGCGTGGCCATGCTGGAAACGCTGTCGCGCCAGCTCGCCGGGCGCGGCACGACCATCGACGATTACATCCAGAAGCAGCATGCGCGACGCAGCGCGAACAATGGCGCCGCGCGCAACATCATCACCAGCCTGCGGGCGCTGGGGCCCTTCGACTGGCGCAGCCTGTTCGAGCAGGCATCGCACGTGGAAGCACTGCTGCGCCGAGAACCTGACTACGGCGCCAGCGATCGCCGCACCCGCGACCGCTATCGCGCCGCCATCGAGGAGCTGGCGCGCGCCGCCGGACACGATGAACCCAGGGTCGCGCAGCAGGTGCTGTCGCTGGTGGAGCAGGGCCGGGGGAGCGGGGAGACAGCGGCGCTGGGCAGCTGGCTGATCGGACCACGGCGGCTGCAGCTGGAGGCCGCGCTGCGCTACCACGTGCCGCTGCACTGTCGCCTGCGGCGGCAGGCGATTGCCCATGCGCGCGGTCTTTACCAGGGCAGCATCGCGCTTTTCACGCTGCTGCTGGTTGCGCTGGTGCTGGCGGTTGCCACGGACTGGCGTGCGTCTGCACCGGTGGTGCTGGTCCTGCTCTCGCTGTTCGCCGCCGTGCCGGCATCGGAACTGGCCATCGGGCTGGTCAACCGGTTCTGGCTGCGGGCCTTCCCGCCACGTCACCTGCCGGCCCTGGCGCTGGAGTCCGGGCTGGCCCCCGACATGAAGACGCTGGTGGTGGTGCCCGTGGTGCTGCGCAGTGCCGAGGATGCCGCTGTCGCCTGCCGGCGCCTGCAGGTGCATGCGCTGGCCAATGCCGATCCGTTCATCCACTTCGCGCTGCTCTCGGACTGGACGGACAGCTCCACCGAGACCAGGCCGGATGACACGGCGGTGCTGCAGGCCGCCCGGCAGCAGATCGCGGCGCTCAACCGCGAGGCCGGTGGCGACGGGGCGGAGCCGCGCTTCTACCTGCTGCACCGGCGGCGGCAGTGGCACGAATCAGAGGGCTGCTTCACCGGTTGGGAGCGCAAGCGCGGCAAGCTGGCTGAGCTGAACCGCTTGCTGCTGGGCCTGGGTGAAACCAGTTTCATCCCCGATGCCGATGGCCTGCTGCGCGCGCCGCGCGGCGTACGTTATGTGCTGACAGTCGATGCGGATACGCGCCTGCCGCTGGGCTGCGTGCGCGACCTGGTGGGAACTGCCGCCCACCCGCTCAACGCACCGGTGATCTCGCCCGCCGGGCGGCGTGTGGTGCGCGGGTACGGGGTGCTCCAGCCGCGCATCACGCCGCTCTTGCCGGAGATCGGGGAGCGATCGCTGTACCGGGAGATCATTACCAGCGGCAGCGGCATCGATCCCTATGCCGCGGCCATCTCCGACTTGTACCAGGATGTGTTCGACGAGGGGCTGTTCACCGGCAAGGGCCTCTACGACCTGCGGGCCTGGGAGACGGCGCTGCACGGACGCGTGCCGCCCGCGTCGTTGCTGAGCCATGACCTCTTTGAAGGAATCTTTGCCCGCTGCGGCCTGGTGTCGGGCGTGGAGCTGTTCGAGGACTTCCCTTCGCACTCGGAGGTGGCTGCGGCACGCGCACACCGCTGGATGCGCGGCGACTGGCAGTTGCTGCCGTGGATTGCAGGGCGCCACGGGCCGCTGCCACCGCTGGCCCGCTGGAAGATGCTCGACAACCTGCGCCGCTCGCTGCTGGCGCCCAGTTGCATCGCGCTGCTGGTCGCGGCGTTTGCCGATCCGGCCTCCCGCCCACTGGCCTGGCTGCTGTTCGTGGCCGCACCGTTTGCATGGCCGGCGCTGGCCGGTGCACTGGAGCGCCTGGCGCGTACGCCGGTGTCACGCTCCCGGCGTGTCCACCTGACGCGCCTGGCCGCCGACCTGTGGGCCGACCTGGGGCGAACGGCTGTCTCCATTGCGCTGCTCGCGCAGAATGCCTGGCTGGCGATCGATGCCATCTGCCGCGCGCTTTACCGGCTCGCAACCCGGCGGCGGCTGCTGGAATGGACCACCGCCGCGCAACTGAAGGCGGGCAGAAGCGATTCACTGTCCAGCTTCGTGTGGCCGCTGAAGAGCGCCAGCATCGTGGTGGTGGGAGCCGTGGCCGTGCTGATGGTGGTGAATCCGCCTGCCGCGATGCGCTTCGCGCCGCTGCTGCTGCTTTGGTGGCTGTCGCCGCTGCTGGCGCAATTCCTGAGCCGGCCGCTGGATGCACCCCGCCCCGACGACGACCTGCCCGAAGAGGTGGCGCTGGAACTGCGTGGCATCGCACGCCAGACCTGGACGTTCTTCGAGGATCACGTCACTGCCGGGGAGAACTTCCTCCCGCCGGACAATTTCCAGGAAACCCCCGTACCGGTGGTGGCGCATCGCAGCTCACCGACCAATATCGGCATGTACCTGCTGTCGACCTTCGCCGCCCGCGACTTCGGCTGGCTGGGCCTGCACGACACCTGCGCACGGCTCAGTGCAACCCTTGAGACGCTGCAGCGGCTGGAGCGCTTCGATGGCCACCTGCTGAACTGGTATGACACGCGCACGCTGCAGGCACTGGCGCCGCACTATGTGTCCACGGTCGACAGCGGCAACCTCGCCGGACATCTCCTGACCCTGCGCCAGGCCTGCCTCGGCGCCATGGATGCACCGTTGCTCTCACCCGCTGCACTCACGGGGCCGCGGGATGCACTGCGGCTCTGCGAGCGGGAAATCGCGGCCTGGTCGGCGGCCGACACCACTGTGCAGGAACGCGCGGCCGCGCTGCGGCGCAGCCTGCAGCAGGTGGTGCGTCGGCTGGAGAGCCCGGCCACCACGCTGGCGCAGGCGCGTTTCATGCTCGACTCCGCGGCGCAGGGAATCGCCCTGCTGCGCGAGCATTCGCTGCCTGCAACGGTGAACCGCTGGCTGGTGCTCGCGGCAGGTGATGTGGCCTCGCATCTGCGCGACCTGCAGATGGTGCTGCCCGGGGCCGCGGCGAGCGTGGCTGGCGCCGCGAACATCCCCCGTGACGCAACGCTGTCGCAGCTTGCGGCCGGCTCGCCGGCCTGTGCCGCGCTTTGCCGTACGCTCGCCGGGATCGCAGACCGGTGTCGTGCGCAGGTGCAGGGCATGTCGTTCGGGTTCCTGTTCGATCGCGCGCGGGGACTGTTCTCGATCGGCTACCGCGTGATCGATGGCACGCTCGATGAAGGCTATTACGACCTGCTGGCCTCGGAGGCCAGGCTCGCCAGCCTGGTCGCCATCGCCAAGGGTGATGTGCCGCGCTCGCACTGGTTCCGGCTCGGCCGCCGGCTCACCGGCGGCATGCGCCACCCGGTGCTGGCCTCCTGGTCCGGATCGATGTTCGAGTACCTGATGCCGACGCTGGTGATGCAGGAGCCGCGCCAGAGCCTGCTGGAGCAGACCAACCGGCGCGTGGTGCAGCAGCAGATGCGCTACGGAGAACAGCATGGCCTGCCGTGGGGCATCTCCGAATCCGCCTACAACGTGCGCGATCGCGAATACACCTACCAGTATTCCGGGTTCGGTGTGCCGGCGCTGGGCCTGAAGCGCGGGCTGGCTTCCGACTATGTGCTTGCGCCCTATGCCACGGCGCTGGCGGCCATGTATGCGCCGCTGGCGGCGAGCCGGAACCTCGCCGCCCTGGCGGCGCTGTCGGGACGGGGTGACTACGGATTCTATGAAGCGCTGGACTTCACGCCCGCGCGGGTGCCGGAAGGCAGCCGCGTCGCGGTAGTGCGCACCTACATGGCCCACCACCAGGGCATGAGCATCGTGGCCCTCGACAATGTGCTGCAGGAGCGGGTGATGCAGGCCCGCTTCCACGCGGAGCCGGCGATTGCCGCAGCCGAGCTGCTGCTGCAGGAGAGATCGCTGCGGTTCGTGGACGCCCCGCAGCTGGCGGTGGCGGATGTGCCGGCAGCCACCACGCTCGAGGAAACCCCCGACCTCTCGCGCACCATCGAGGGCCATGCCGCGCCACAGCCCGTCACGCACCTGCTCTCGAACCGGCATTACACGGTGATGCTCACCGACTCGGGTGCCGGATCCAGCAGCTGGCGGGGACGCGCCGTGACGCGCTGGCGGGAGGATGCCACGCGGGATTGCTGGGGCAGCTTCATCTACGTGCGCGACGTGGAGCAGGGCAGCTTCTGGTCGGCGGGCTTCCAGCCCACCGCCGCGCCGCCGGACGAGTACCGGGTGCAGTTCAACGAGGAATGCGCCACCTTCTCCCGGCTCGACGGCAGCCTGCGCACCACGATGGCCGTGATGGTGCCGCCGGATGATGACGGTGAACTGCGGCAGGTCACCCTGTACAACGAGGGCACGCGGCCGCGCCGTATCGAGCTGACTTCCTATGCGGAAGTCGTACTGGCGCCGCAGCGTGCCGACGTGGCCCATCCCGGCTTCTCCAACCTGTTCGTGCAGACCGAGTTCGCGGCCGACAGTGGCGCGCTGCTGGCCACCCGGCGGCCGCGCAGCAGTCGCGAGGCGGCGGTGTGGGCCATGCATGTCATCAGTGGCGCCGGCGCTGCGCCGCCGCACCTGCAATATGAGACCGACCGCGGCCGCTTCATCGGCCGTGGTCGCGATACCCGGCACCCGCTGGCCCTGGAGGGATCCGAAGCGCTGTCAAACACGGTGGGCAATGTGCTGGATCCGGTGTTCAGCCTGCGCACCCGGATCACCGTGCCGCCGCGCGCCCGCGTCAGCCTCACCTTTGCCACCTTCGTCGGCACGTCGCGCGAGCAAGTCACCAGCCTGGTGGCGAAGTACCGTACACCGGGCCTGTTCGAGCACCTCAGCGGATCGGCCTGGACTTTCGCGCGCGCCGAGATCTACTACCTGCGCAGCACGCTGGCGGAGGCCAGGCTGTTCCAGGGGCTCGCCAGCCATCTGCTGTATGCATCGCCCCAGCTGCGTGCGGCACGCGAGCCCGCCGCGCCCAACGTGCTCGACGTGACGCACCTGTGGCGCTTCTCCATCTCGGGCGACCGGCCCATCCTGCTGGTGCGTTGCCACAGCATGGACGACCTGCCCTTCATCCACCAGTGCCTGCGCGCCCAGGAATACCTGCGCATCAAGAACCTGGTGATCGATGTGGTGATCCTGAACGAGCAGCGCCACTCCTATGTGCAGGACCTGCAACACGCCATCGAGGGCACAGCGCGGGCCTTCGCCGCCCGTGGCGTGGAGGGAGGTGAAAGCGGCGGCATCTATGCGCTGGTGAGCGACATGATCGGCACAGCGGAACTGCGCCTGCTGCTGGCGCTGGCACGCGTGGTGCTGGATCCGGCCCAGGGTGGGCTGATGGAACAGCTCTCGCGGCCCTCGGTACTTGCACCGCGCGCACCACTGCCGCGACGCCTGGCATTGCCCCTGCCCAGGGACGCGGCAGAACCGGCCCCGGCGCTGGAATTTTTCAATGGCTGGGGTGGCTTCACCGCGGATGGCCGCGAGTATGTGATCTCGCTGCCGGAAGGCGTGAACACACCCGCGCCCTGGAGCAATGTGCTGGCCAACGAGCAGTTCGGGACGCTGGTCACCGAACGCGGGTCCATGTGCACCTGGTCGCTCAACAGCCGGGAGAACCAGCTCACTGCGTGGTCGAACGATGCGGTGAGCGATCCTTCCGGGGAGAATTTCTACCTGCTGGCCGACGACCGGGAATTGTGGAGCCCGCTGCCCCAGCCGGTGCGGCGTGCCGGTGCGCGCCATGAGGTGCGGCATGGCCAGGGTTACAGCCACTTCGACCTGGAGTTCCAGGGCTTTGCATCGCGCCTGACAGTGCTGGTCGCGGCCGACGACCCGGTGAAGATCTGCCGCCTGCGCCTCACCAATCGCAATGCCGTCGCCCGCAAGGTGACCTTTGTCGCGTGTGTGGACTGGTCTCTGGGCGCGGCCCGCGGTGCTGCCAATCACGACGTGCAGACGCGGCTGGACCCGGCTACTGGCGCGCAGTTCGCCAGCAATCCGGCGCTGGTCGATTTCGGTTCGCGCGTCGCCTTCTGCGACCTGGGCGGCCGGCAGCAACGCTGCACCGACAGCCGGCAGCAGTTCCTTGGCCGCAATGGCAGTCCGGATGCGCCGGCGGGACTGCATCCAGCGGCGCGCTGGTCGGTGGAGAATGCGCCCGGCCGTGATCCCTGCTGCGCCTTCTCGGTGACGCTGGAGCTGGCCCCCGGCGCCTCGGACGAAGTGCTGTTCCTTCTCGGCCAGGGCGCTGATGCCGATGCGGCCCGCCAGCTGGTGATGCGGTATCGCGCGACCGGGGCCGACGTGGCCTTGCAGCAGGTGCAGCAGCAGTGGGATCGCCTGCTGGGAACGGTGGAGGTGCGCACGCCGGATCGGGCGCTGGACCTGCTGTTCAATCGCTGGCTGCTGTACCAGACCGTGAGCTGCCGCCTGTGGGGACGCACCGGCTTCTACCAGTCCGGTGGTGCCTTCGGCTTCCGCGACCAGCTCCAGGATGGCATGGCGCTCACGCTGGGCGCCCCAGGACAGGTGCGCGTCCACCTGTTGCGCGCCGCCGCGCGCCAGTTCGTGGAGGGAGACGTGCAGCACTGGTGGCATACGCCCAGCGGCCGCGGCGTGCGTACCCACTTTTCCGACGATCGCGTGTGGCTGCCCTTCGCCGTGCACCAGTACATCGAGTCCACCGGCGACGCCCTAGTACTCGACGAGACCGTGCCATTCATCGACGGGCCGCCGCTGCCGTTGCACCAGGAGGATTCACACTACGTGCCCGGTGATTCCGGCCAGCAGGAAAGCCTCTATGAGCATTGCGCGCGCGCCATCGACATCAGCCTTGCCACCGGCGTGCATGGCCTGCCGCTGATCGGCGGCGGTGACTGGAACGACGGCATGAATCGGGTGGGCCACGAGGGGCGGGGCGAGAGCGTATGGGTGGCGTGGTTCCTCATCCTCACCTTGCAGCGCTTCCTGCCCGTGGCCGCGGCCCGCAATGACCAGCACCGGGTGCAGCGCTGGCAGGCGCACCTGCAAGACCTGCAGCAGGCCTGTGAGCGTGAGGCCTGGGACGGCCAGTGGTATTGCCGCGCGTTCTTCGACGACGGCACCCCGCTGGGTTCACGGCGCAACAGCGAATGCCGCATTGATTCCCTGTCGCAGAGCTGGGCGGTGATTTCCGGCGCTGCGCCTCCCGATCGCGCGTTGGCCGGCATGGAGGCCGTGGAAGAGCAGCTGGTCCGCCAGTCCGAGGGCTTGGTGCTGCTGTTCGCGCCGCCCTTCGATGCCGCGCCGATGGACCCGGGCTACATCAAGGGATACCTGCCGGGACTGCGGGAGAACGGCGGGCAGTACACACATGCTGCCATCTGGGTGCTGATGGCCGAGGCAATGCTGGGCCGCAGTGCCCAGGTCGGCCAGCTGCTGCGCATTCTCAATCCCGTCCATCGCAGCAGCTCACGGGAAGCTGCCGCGCTGTACCGCGTGGAGCCCTATGTGCTGGCGGCCGACATCTACTCGGGCAGCGGCATCGCCAGACGCGGCGGCTGGACCTGGTATACCGGCGCGGCGGGCTGGATGTACCGCGTGGTGCTCGAGCAGGTGCTGGGCATGCAGCTCAAGGCCGGCACGCTGCGCATTGCACCCTGCATTCCGCCGGAATGGCCGGGATTCGAGGTGGTGCTGCAGCTGGGCGGGGCGCGGTATGAAGTGCGGGCAGGACGCGGGGCCGTGCCGGCGGTCGCGCTAGCGCTGGACGGTACTGCGCTCGCAGGTGATTCGGTGCCGGTTCCCGACGACGGGGCTGCCCACCTGATCGAGGTCACCCTCCCGCACGCAGGGTGAGGAGGCGGCAGCCACCACGCGAGCGCGGGGTTCAAGCCCCTGGGGAGTCATTGCCCTGGCCACCACTATCGCGAGCACCAGCAGGGGCACGCCCAGCAGCCACGTAAGAAAGAGCTTCATCGGGAATCCTGCGGAAAAACCAGCCGGACAGGCATGGTGGGACTGCAGGATGCCGCGCGCCATCGGATGGCAACCCGCGCGCGGCAGGCAACCGGAGCAATCGGGTGTAGGGGACGTCCTACGTCAGAGGAAATTGTTCGGCCAGATCATCGTGCGCCACATGTGCGCCACGGGCGAGTTGTCGAATCCCAGGCCTTCTTCCGGCTCGCGGAAGTGACGCCCGATGATGTCGGTGAAGATGTCCGGATCAACCTCCACGCCATCCTGGAAGGAGTAGATGTCGTAGATGGTGATCAGCCGCGAGGTCATGTACCAGCGGTGGTTGCGCGCTTCCTCGTGCGCCTTGTGCAGGTATTCGGGCGGACTGAAATCCGGTCCGAAGAACTGGTTGTAGGCGTCCGGATACTTGAAGCCCGCAGCTTCATCGGCGAAGTAACGCAGCGCCTGGTGGAATTTAACGGCCCATGCCACTTCCTCGCTCACATAGGGAGCGATCATCTGCGCGCCCCAGTAGCCGTGGTCGGTGCGGATCAGCGCGCCGTTGGAGATGTCGTGCAGCAGGCAGGCGATGACCACGGGCTCGCTCTGGCCGGCATCGAGCGCGGTCTTCGCGCTCTGCAGCAGGTGCCGGAAGGCGATGTCGGTGAAGCGGTAATGGAAGAAGTCGAGCAGTCGCGGGCGCTCGGGCATCACCGGCAGGTTCGGGTTCTGGCCCATCATGAACACGGCGCCGGCTTCGTTCATGTGCCGCAGCATCGCGGCTTCGGGCTCGGCGACACCGTCGGCGCGGAAATTGGAGATGGGCTGCGGCAGCACCATGCGCTCATGGGCGGCCTGCGGACACTCGGCGGCGGTGAAGAACTTCGGCTTCTTGCGATAGGGAATCATTGCTCTTTACGGGCCTGGCGCGGCGCCACCGTGGCGCTCACCATCAGCTGCAACTGGTGGTAGATCATGATCGGCAGGATCATCGCGCCAATTTCCGTCGAAGGGAACAGCACGCTGGCGATGGGCACGCCGCTGACCAGGCTCTTGAACGAGCCGCAGTACTGCACCGAGCGCCGATCCGCCGTCGGGAGCCCCAGAATGCGGGATCCCCCGATTGTCAGCAGCATCACGCAGGTGAGCAGCGTGGCGCAGACGAGCGCCAGCGTCAGCAGCGTCGCCAGCGGCAGGGTGGACCAGATGCCGTCGATCACTGCCGCCGAGAAGGCGCTGTAGACCGCCAGCAGGATGGTGAGGCGGTCGGTCCAGGTGATCAGGCGCTTGTTGCGCGCGGCCCATCCGGCCAGCAGCGGCCGCAGCAGGTGGCCGGCGGCGAAGGGCAGCAGCAGCTGCATCACCACCTTCCAGATGCTGTCGAGCGACGTGGCGCCGTCTCCCTGGGCATGCAGCAGCGCCCCGGCGATGAGCGGCGTGAGGAAGACCCCGAGCAGGTTTGAAAGCGCCGCGGAGGTGACGCTGGCTGCGACATTGCCCCGCGCCATGGCGGTGAAGGCGATGGACATCTGCACCGTCGAGGGCAGGGCGCAAAGGAACAGCACGCCCGCCCACAGGTTGGCCGGCAGCAGCGAGGGGAACAGGCTGGACAGCGCCAGGCCCAGCAGCGGGAACAGCAGGTAGGTGCTGCCGAGGATCAGCAGGTGCAGCCGCCAGTGCGTGACTGCCGCCACCAGGTTCTCGCGCGGCAGCTTGGCACCGTGCAGGAAGAACAGCAGCATCACCGCCGCCTTGGCCAGCACGCCAACCACGTCGGCTACATCTCCCGACGCCGGCCACAGCGTGGCCAGCAGCAGGGTCAGGAGGACGGCCGGAATGAAAGGATCCGGCAGGAAACGATTCATCAGTGCCCTGCCTGCCCGCCTCCGGTGGTGGCCGCGCGGCGCCGCTGCACCCGCCGCGCCCGCATGTTGAGCAGTTCAACGCCCACGGAGAAGATCATCGCGCTGTAGATGTAGCCCTTGGGCACGTGTGCGCCGAAGCCCTCGGCCACCAGCGTGGTGCCGATCATCAGCAGGAAGCCCAGTGCCAGCATCACCAGCGTGGGGTTGTTGTGGATGAAATTGGCCAGCGGGGTGGCCGCCATCATCATCACCCCCACCGTGACGACCACGGCGATGACCATGATGGGGATGTGCGGCGTCATGCCCACCGCGGTGATGATGCTGTCCACCGAAAACACCAGGTCGAGCACGATGATCTGGCCGATCGCCGCCGTGAAGCCGAGCGTCACCTTCGGCGCGAACACGTCCGGGTGCGGCGTGGGGTCGGTGTTGTGGTGGATCTCCTTGGTGGCCTTCCAGATGAGGAACAGGCCGCCGGCGATGAGGATGAGGTCGCGCCAGGAGAAATCCTGCCCGAACATGGCAAACAGCGGCGTGGTGGCCTTGACGATCAGCGCCACCATGCCCAGCAGGGCCAGGCGCATCACCAGCGCCAGCGAGATGCCGATGCGGCGCGCGCGGGCGCGGTGCTCCTCGGGCAGCTTGTTGGTGAGGATGGAGATGAAAATCAGGTTGTCGATGCCGAGCACGACTTCCATCGCGATCAGCGTGACCAGCGCCAGCCAGGCGGCGGGATCGGCAGCCAGCGCAAGCAACTCGTTCATGCGGGATATCTCTTCATGCTTTTGCGCGATTATCGCATGTGCTGCAGAATGGCGTAATGCATGCGCTGTCCGTGAAAGGCCTCACCAAGACCTACCGCAATGGTGTCCAGGCCCTCAAGGGCATCGACCTGGACGTGGAGGAGGGCGATTTCTTCGCCCTGCTGGGCCCCAACGGGGCCGGCAAGACCACCCTGATCGGCATCGTGACCTCCCTGGTCAACAAGACCGCCGGGCAGGCCAGCGTGTTCGGCTTCGACCTCGACCGCGACCTGGAGCGGGCCAAGTCCTGCATCGGCATCGTGCCGCAGGAAATCAACTTCAACATGTTCGAGTCGCCCGAGACCATCGTGGTGAACCAGGCCGGCTTCTACGGCGTGGAGCGCAGCCTCGCGCGCCAGCGCGCCGAGAAATACCTGAAGCAGCTGCACCTCTGGGACAAGCGCAAGGGCATCGCGCGCGCACTGTCGGGCGGCATGAAACGCCGGCTGATGATCGCCCGCGCGCTGATGCATGAGCCGAAGCTGCTGATCCTCGATGAGCCCACCGCGGGCGTCGACATCGAGATCCGGCGCTCGATGTGGGAGTTCCTGCGCGAGATCAACCGGCAGGGCACCACCATCATCCTCACCACGCACTACCTGGAAGAGGCGGAGAATCTCTGCCGGAACATCGCCATCATCGACAAGGGCCAGATCGTAGAGCGCGACCGCATGAGCAACCTGCTGCGCCGCCTGCAGACCGAGAGTTTCCTGTTCACGCTGCGCAACCCTGTGGCCGCGGCGCCGCAGCTTCCTGGCCACGCGGTGAAGCTGGTCGATGACCACACGGTCGAGATAGAGATCTCCAAGGATCAGAGCCTCAACGACATCTTCACGCGGCTGTCTGCCTCGGGAGTCGAGGTGATCTCGATGCGCAACAAGGTAAACCGGCTGGAAGAGATGTTCATGCGGCTGGTGGAGAACCGCTCTTGAACGCCGCAGTACTTTCCATGTCGGCCATCCGGGCGATCGGCTTCCGCACCATCGTCATCCGTGAATACGGCCGCATCGTGCGCATCTGGGGCCAGACCCTGGTGCCATCGGCGGTCACCACCACGCTGTATTTCGTGATCTTCGGCAGCCTGGTTGGCAGGCGCATCGGCGCAATGGGCGGCTTCGACTACATCGCCTATATCGCGCCGGGCCTCATCATGATGGCGGTGATCACCAACTCCTACGGCAATGTGGTGTCCTCGTTCTTCGGCGCCAAGTTCGGCAAGCACATCGAGGAATTGCTGGTGTCGCCGCTGCCCACCTGGGTGATCATCGCCGGCTATGTGTGCGGCGGCCTGATGCGCGGGCTGATGGTCGGGCTGGTGGTCACCGCGGTGGCGCTGGTGTTCACCTGGCTGCACTCCCACCACCTGCAGCTGCACAATGTGTTCGTGGTGTTCGGGGCGGCCATCCTCACTTCGACGGTGTTCTCGCTGGCCGGCATGGTCAATGCCGTGTTCGCGAAGAACTTCGACCACGTGAACTGGATTCCCACCTTCGTGCTCACCCCGCTCACCTATTTCGGCGGCGTGTTCTATTCGGTGGACATGCTGCCGGCCTGGGCGCAGAAGATCTCGATGGTCAATCCCATCCTGCACATGGTGAATGCCTTCCGTTACGGCTTTCTCGGCACCAGCGACGTCAGCGTGCCCGGCGCCTTCGCGATCATGACTGCCTGCGCGCTGGGCCTGTACACCTGGGTATACGTGCTGCTCAACCGCGGAACCGGCATCCGTGACTGAACGTGCGGGATTCATCGGCAGGCTGTACGCGGCCGCGCAGCGCAACCGCTCCCTGTTGTGCGTAGGGCTCGATCCGGAGCCGGAGAAGATCCCGCTGCACCTGCGCGGCCTGCCGCAGCCGGTGTTCGAGTTCAACCGGCGCATCATCGACGCCACGGCGGAATACGCCTGCTGCTTCAAGCCGCAGTTCGCCCACTACGCGGCGCTGGGCGCGGAAGATGAGCTGCTGGCCACCATCCGCTACATCCATGAGCGGCATCCCGGACTGCCGGTGATCCTCGATTCCAAGCGCGGCGACATCGGCAGCACGGCCGCGAAATACGCACAGGAGTCATTCGGCCGCTATGGCGCCGACGCCGTCACCGTGAATCCCTACCTCGGGTGGGATTCGGTCGAGCCCTATCTGAAGTGGCATGACCGCGGCGTGATCATCCTCTGCCGCACTTCCAATCCGGGCGCGCGCGACTTCCAGGACCTGGAGTCCGGCGGCAAGCGCCTGTACCGGCACGTGGCCGAGCGCGTGGCACGCGACTGGAACGGCGGCGGACAGTGCATGCTGGTGATCGGCGCCACCTATCCGCAGGAGCTGGCCGAGATCCGCGCCGTCGTGGGCACGCTGCCCTTTCTCGTGCCCGGCGTGGGTGCGCAGGGCGGCGATGTTGCCGCCGCTGTGCAGGCCGGGCGTACGGCCGATGGCCTGGGCCTGGTGCTCAACTCCTCGCGCGGCATCCTCTACGCCGGCGGCGGCGAGGGGTTCGCCGATGCGGCGCGCGAGGCGGCCCGCCAGATGCGCGACGAGATCAACCTGCACCGCTGAGCCGGGCGCCGGGCGTGTCCCGGCCTGCCTGCAACAATTCCTTCATGCGCCTGTCATGTGCATGACGCACGCGACGCGCAGCATGCCCGGCATGGCAGGCATCACCCCCACGGCGCGCGTACCCCTGGTCCTGGCCTGGCTGGATCAGGTGGAGCTGGCGGCCTGCCGCCGGCTCAATGGCGTGATCGGCGGCGCCGGCACGCGGCGGCTTTTCCAGGCAGCCAGCCGACTCGGCGATGGCATCCTCTGGTACCTGCTGATCGCCGCGCTGGCCCTGGGATATGGCGAGGCGGGAAGGCAGGCTGCAATGCAATGCGCCCTCGCCGGCATCTCGGGGCTGGTCCTCTACCGGTTCCTGAAGAATCGCCTGGTACGCGAACGGCCTTACATGACGCATGCCGCCATCATCTGCGCCGGCAAGCCATTGGACCGTTTCAGCTTTCCCTCCGGACATACGCTGCACGCAGTGAGCTTCACGCTGATCGCGGTCGCCGCGGTGCCCATGCTGGCGCTGCTGCTGGTGCCGGCAGCGTTGCTGATTGCGCTGTCGCGCGTGGTGCTGGGGCTGCACTATCCCTCGGATGTGCTCGCAGGCGCGCTGCTGGGCGCCGCGGTTGGGCGGGTTTCGATGGCAATCTTCGGAGCCTGACCGGCTGCGCTGACCGGCTGCTCTGGCGCCGCGATCCCTTGCTGGCGCGGCGTGGATTGACCAGCTAGGCTGCCGGCGCCTGCAATGCCGCAGGGTTTGCTGTCGGGCATGAGCACATTCGAACCGCGCTGGCCCTGGGGTCACCGCCACCTGCAGTCCATCCTGCCCGGTTTCCTGCCGCGCTTCGGGCTGCGCCGCCGTGCCGCAGGGATGCTGCGATCCAGCCACGAGCGCATCCTCGACTGCGGTGACGGCGTGCGGCTGCAGGCCCTGCATGCGCGTCCGCCCGGCGAGCTGCGCGGTTCGGCCATCCTGCTGCATGGCTGGGAGGGCAGCGCCAGTTCCTACTACGTGGTGTCGCTGGCGGCGCGGTTGTTCGCGGCCGGTGTCGAGGTGGTGCGGCTGAACCTGCGCGACCATGGCGACACCCATCATCTGAACGAGGGCATCTTCCACTCCTGCCGCCTGCCCGAAGCCGTGGGCGCGGTGGCCGCACTGGCGCCGCAGCTGGTGGCGCCACCCTGGCTGGTGGGATTCTCGCTGGGCGGCAACTTCATGCTGCGCGTGGCAGCCAGTGACGATGCGCGCGTGCCGCCGCTGGCGCGGGTGGTGGCGGTGTCGCCCGTGCTGCATCCCGACAGTGCGATGGTGGCGATGGAGCAGGGCCTGCCGCTGTACCAGGGCTATTTCGTGCGCAAGTGGAGCCGCTCGTTGCGGCGCAAGCACGCCCTGTGGCCGACGACCGAGGTGGATGAGGGTTTCTTCCGGCTGGGCGACCTGCGCCGCATGACCGCCGCGATGGTGGCGCGCCACACCGGTTTTGCCGACATCGGCGCCTACCTTGATGGTTACGCCGTGACCGGCGAACGGCTGGCGACGCTCAGGGTGCCGGCCACGGTGCTGGCGGCGCTGGATGATCCCATCATCCCCGCGCATGACCTGCAGCGGCTGGCGGCCACGCCACACCTGAAGCTGGTGGTGACGCCGCGCGGCGGACACATGGGATTCATGGTGACTCCCTGGCGGGAGTCGTGGGTGAATGACTTCGTGCTGCGCGAGCTGGGGCTGGGCGGCGCGGCAGGCTGATCAGGAACGCTTGCGCTTCTCTTCGAAGGTGACGACCTGCGCGCCGCTGGTCACGTGGATCTCTCCCTCGATCACCCCGCCATTGGCCACGGCCAGGCTCTTGGCGGTGACGCTGCCTCGGATCACGGCGACGGCGCCCACTTCCAGCTGGCCGCTGCATTCGATGCTGCCGGTGAGCTGGCCGGCGATCACGGCGGAACCGGCCCTGACCTGGCCTTCCCAGTGGGCGTCACGGGCAATCTGCAGCGCGCCGCCGATGTCGCCATCACCGCGCACCGCGCCACTGAGCATCACCGACCCCGGCGCGATCACGTCGCCGCGGAAGATCACGCCCACGCCGATGATGGTGGGGGCACTGGTGCCGCGGTCGGAGAGCCGGCGATGGGGAGCTGTGTCGTCAGTCATGCGGGCAAGTTTGCGATCGCGCAGGCAGGCGGTGCCGTGAAGCAGGCCGCCTTTTGGACATAGTCTGCCGGGGCCCTGCGCCGCCCCGCGCGGAAAAGGGGCCGCTTGCCCCCCGGCAGTGCACGAATCGAGGGAAACCCGCCGGGAAAGAGCCCGGAAGGCGGCGCCGGGGGCCTGCAGCGCCGAACCAGCGCTGGCACGGGGCTTGCTTTGTATAGCTCAGGCGGAGACAAGCCGCCTGCTGCGAAGCGCCATACCCCCCCCATTGGTCTTCGCTTACCTCAGGCGCCGCACCGGGCAACCGATGCGGCGCTTTTTTTCGCCGGCGTGGCCGGCTTATTCGCAGAGGCTTTCGAGCATGCCCTGGGCGACGGGCGAGAGGCGCTTGCGGGCCAGTTCCCGTGCCTTTGGCGCATCCATGATGTGCTCCAGCGGGCCGGAAACCATCATGCCCCGCACTGCGGGGTGCCGCGAGGACAGCCGTGCCATCTTGTTGAGCACGGTGAAGCCGCGGTTGATCTTGTGGCGGGGGGCGCGGTTCGTCTCGATGGAGCGGGCCAGGTACTGGCCGAACCGGCTATAGAGGTAATAGTCGTCGTTACCCACCTGGAAGCGGGCTTCGGCGAAAAAATCGGGGAAATTCTTCTCGAGATACTGAGTGACACTCAGCAAGCGGAGACCAGGATCAGGGGAAACGGTCGGCGATTTGCGAGTCTTCATCGTAGTGGTTCAAGCACCTCCAAGGGTCCTGACAACCATTTCTGGGCGTCACGGGCGGTACCACACCCCGCAACGCGCGCGAAATGTATGTCCAACGGTCCGGGAATGCAATAGCTTGTATCCCCTTTCTATTTGAGGTGTGACCGCTGGTGGGTATGATTACCTGCCAAGGTCCCCCAGAAGGGCGATCGCTCGCCCTTTCCGCCGCCGTCGCGGTCAGGTCTTCCTTGGCATACGAGATCGATCCGGAGGTAGCTGTGGCTCCCAGGCACAGCCTGGGCGAAGTGTCGCCCGCCGCCGCCGGGACCTGAAGCGAGCTTGAGGAAGTGCGATGAGCAGTGAACAGCAGGGCCTGTACCGCGAAGCCTACGAGAAGGACAGCTGCGGCTTCGGCCTGATCGCCAACCTGGACGACCAGGCCAGCCACTGGCTGGTGAAAACGGCCATCGCCTCACTGGGGCGCCTCACCCACCGTGGCGCGGTGGCGGCCGATGGCAAGACCGGCGACGGCTGCGGCCTGCTGCTGAAGAAGCCGGAGAAGTTCCTGCGCGCGGTGGCGAAGGACGCGGGGCTGAAGCTTGCGCCGCTGTTCGCCGCCGGCAATGTATTCCTTTCGCCCGATGCCGCCGTGGCGGCCGACAGCCGCGCCGAGCTGGAGTCGCAGGTCGTGCGCGAGGGGCTGCAGGTGGCCGGCTGGCGCGAGGTGCCGGTGGATCCGCGCGCCTGCGGCGAGGAGGCCCTGCGCACGCTGCCTGCCATCTGGCAGCTGTTCGTGAATGCCCCGGCCGACATGGAAGAGGCCACCTTCAACCGCAAGCTGTTCATGGCCCGCCGCCGCGCCGAGAAGCTGCGCGACAACGTGGACAAGGCGTTTTACCTGCCCAGCCTTTCCGCGGGAACCATCGTCTACAAGGGCATGGTGATGCCCTCGCACCTCACCGAGTTCTTTGCGGACCTCGCCGATGAGCGCGTGGAGGCTTCGGTGGTGGTGTTCCACCAGCGCTTCTCCACCAACACGCTGCCGCAGTGGCGCCTGGCGCATCCCTTCCGCTACCTGGCGCACAACGGCGAGATCAACACCATCGAGGCCAACCGCAGCTGGGCGCTGGCGCGCGGGCCGGTGCTCAAGTCACCGCTGCTGCCGGAGCTGGGCGACATCCTGCCGCTGGTGTCGATGCACGGGTCTGACTCCCAGAGCATCGACAACATGCTCGAGGTCTACCTGATGGGCGGCATGGACCCGATGCAGGCCATGCGCCTGCTGATGCCGCCGGCGTGGCAGAGCGTGGACGGCATCGATCCTGACCTGCGTGCCTTCTACGAGTTCTATGCGCCGCACCTGGAACCCTGGGATGGCCCGGCCGGCGTGGTGCTCACCGACGGCCGCTACGTGTGCTGCGCGCTGGACCGCAACGGCCTGCGACCGGCCCGCTACGTGATCACGCGTGACCGACACCTGACCATCGCCTCCGAGATCGGCGTGTGGGATTACAAGCCCGAGGATGTGGTGCGCAAGGGCCGCATGGGCCCGGGGCAGATGATCTGCCTCGACCTGTCGACCGGCACGCTGCTGGAAAGCGCGGACATCGACAACCTGCTGAAGGCGCGCCATCCGTACAAGGCCTGGCTGAAGAAGGGGCTGAAGTACCTGGAGTCCGACCTCATCGATCCGTCGCTGGCGGCCGAGCCGATGGACCGGCGCACGCTGTCGGTGTACCGCAAGATGTTCAACATCACCGCCGAGGAGCGCGAGGAGATCATCCGCGTGCTGGCGCGCGATGAGAGCGAGGCGGTGGGCTCGATGGGCGACGACACGCCCATGCCAGTGCTCTCGCACCACTCGCGCAGCCTCTACGACTACTTCCGCCAGCAGTTCGCGCAGGTGACCAACCCGCCGATCGACCCGCTGCGCGAGACCATCGTGATGTCGCTGCAGACCGAGATCGGGCCGGAATGCAATGTGTTCCAGCCGCAGGCCTCGCACGCCAACCAGATCGTGCTGAACTCGCCGGTGCTGTCGCAGCGCAAGTTGAGGCAGATCGTGGCGATGGGTGAGCAGGGTGTGCCCAATGCCTTCATCGACCTGCAGTACGACCCGGCCGAAGGGTTGCAGGCGGCGTTGCAGCGCCTGTGCCGCGAGGCGGAGGCCGCCGTGCGCGACGGCAGCGTGGTGCTGCTGCTCTCCGACCGCTACCTGGTACGTGAGAAGATCCCGGTGCAGGCGCTGCTGGCCACTGGCGCCATCCACCACCACCTGGTGACGCTGGGCCTGCGCTGCCGCTGCAACCTGCTGGTGGAGACTGGCACGGCGCGCGATCCGCACCACTTCGCCTGCCTCATCGGTTATGGCGCTACAGCCGTTTATCCCTACATGGCGTACCAGTCGCTGTACGACATGATGAAGAAGGGCCCGGTGGCGATGGAGACCGGCGAGCGCATCGAGCTGGGGCGGCGCTACCGCAAGGCCATCTGCAAGGGCCTGCTGAAGATCATCTCGAAGATGGGCATTTCGACCATTGCCAGCTACCGGAGCGGGCAGCTGTTCGAGATCATCGGCCTGGGGCCGGATGTGGTGGAGCTGTGCTTCAAGGGCACGCAGAGCCGCATCAAGGGCGCCAATTTCGAGGACCTGCAGTCCGACCAGCAGCGGCTGGCGAAGCGCGCCTGGAACGACGTGCTCACGGTGGAGCATGGCGGGCTGCTCAAGTATGTGCACGGTGGCGAGTACCACATGTACAACCCCGACGTGATCGCCACGCTGCAGGCGGCGGTGAACACGGGCGATTACGGGCAGTACCAGGCCTACGCAAAGCTGGTGAATGAACGACCGGCCTCGACGCTGCGCGACCTGCTGCAGCTGAAGCCGACCGGCGGGCCCATTTCCATCGACGAGGTGGAATCCGAAGAGGCCATCCTGTCGCGCTTTGACTCGGCCGGCATGTCGCTGGGCGCGCTGTCGCCCGAGGCGCATGAGGCACTGGCCATCGCCATGAACCGGCTGGGCGGGCGCTCGAACTCGGGCGAGGGCGGCGAGGACATCGTCCGCTACGGCACGGAGAAGAACTCCAAGATCAAGCAGATCGCCTCCGGGCGCTTCGGCGTGACGCCGCACTACCTGGTGAATGCCGAGGTGCTGCAGATCAAGGTGGCGCAGGGGGCCAAGCCCGGCGAGGGCGGCCAGCTGCCCGGCGACAAGGTGAACGAGACCATCGCCAGGCTGCGCTTTGCGCGGCCGGGCGTGGGCCTGATCTCGCCGCCGCCGCACCATGACATCTATTCCATCGAGGACCTGGCGCAGCTGATCTTCGACCTGAAGCAGGTGAATCCGACGGCGCTGGTGTCGGTGAAGCTGGTGGCCGAGCCGGGCGTGGGCACGATCGCCGCCGGCGTGGCCAAGTGTTATGCCGACCTGATCACCATCTCCGGCTATGACGGCGGAACGGGCGCCAGCCCGATCACCTCCATCAAGTACGCCGGTTCGCCGTTCGAGCTGGGCCTGGCCGAGACGCACCAGACCCTCAGGCGCAGCGAACTGCGCCACAAGGTGCGGGTGCAGGCCGACGGCGGCCTGAAGACCGGCCTCGATGTGGTGAAGGCGGCGGTGCTGGGCGCGGAGAGCTTCGGCTTCGGCACGGCCCCCATGGTGGCGCTGGGCTGCAAGTACCTGCGCATCTGCCACCTGAACAACTGCGCCACCGGCGTGGCCACGCAGCACGAGGTGCTGCGCGAGAAGTACTTCATCGGCATGCCGGAGATGGTGATGAACTATTTCCGCTTCGTGGCACGCGAGGTGCGCGAGATCCTGGCGTCGCTGGGCGTGCGCACCATGGCAGAGCTGATCGGGCGCACGCAGTACCTGGAGCCGGCTGCAGGCCAGACCGAGCGGCAGCGCCGGCTCGACCTCACGCCGCTGTTGTCGGTGGACGGGCTGGCACAGGACGGGCCGCAATTCTGCACGCAGGGCTGCAACCCGCCTTTCGACAAGGGCCAGCTGGCCGAGCAGATGGTGGCCGACGTGCGCGATGCCATCGTCAACCGCAAGGGCGGCGAGTGGCATTACGAGGTGCGGAACTACAACCGTTCCATCGGTGCGCGGGTGTCGGGCGAGATCGCCCGCCACTGGGGCAACTACGGCATGCAGGACGCGCCGCTCACCGTGCGGCTCACCGGCTCGGCCGGGCAGAGCTTCGGCGTGTGGAATGCGGGCGGCCTGAACATGGTGCTCGAGGGTGACGCCAACGACTACGTGGGCAAGGGCATGGCCTCAGGCAAGCTGGTGCTGAAGCCGCATCGCGATGCGGAGTTCGTGGCGCGCGACACCGTGATCATGGGCAACACCTGCCTCTATGGCGCCACCGGCGGCGAGCTGTTCGCGGCGGGCCAGGTGGGCGAGCGCTTCGCGGTGCGCAACTCCGGCGCAGTTGCCGTGGTGGAGGGTGCGGGCGACCACTGCTGCGAATACATGACCGGCGGCGTGGTGTGCGTGCTCGGGCCCACGGGCTACAACTTCGGAGCGGGTTTCACGGGCGGCTTCGCCTATGTGCTCGACTTGGACCGCAGCTTCGTGGATCGCTACAACCACGAGCTGATCGACATCCATCGCCTCAACGTCGAGGTGATGCAGACCCAGGCGCTGCACCTGCAGCACCTGATCGAGCGGCACGTGGCCGAGACCGGCAGCGTGTGGGGCGCGGAGATCCTCAAGGACTTCCGCACCTACCTGAGCCGCTTCTGGCTGGTGAAGCCCAAGGCGGCTTCGCTGGATTCGCTGATCGAGAACCTGAGCAGGGCGGCATAGAGATGGCTGGCGTGAAGACCGACAAGAATCTGCAGTTCCTCGACATTCCCCGGCACGATCCGGAGAAGCTGCCCATCGAGGTGCGCAAGAGCGAGTTCCGCGAGATCTATACGCAGTTCGACGCGAATGGCTCCGCGCAGCAGGCTGGGCGCTGCCTCGCCTGCGGCAACCCGTTCTGCGAGTGGAAGTGCCCGGTGCACAACTACATCCCGAACTGGCTGAAGCTGATCAACGAGGGCAAGCTGTTCGAGGCCGCGGAGCTCTCGCACCAGACCAACTCGCTGCCGGAGATGTGCGGACGCATCTGCCCGCAGGATCGCCTCTGCGAGGGTGCCTGCACGCTCAACGACGGGCTGGGTGCGGTAACCATCGGCGCCATCGAGAAGTACATCAGCGACGAGGCCTTCAAGGCCGGCTGGCGGCCGGATATTTCGAACGTGCCGGATACCGGCAAGCGCGTGGCTGTGGTGGGTGCGGGTCCGGCCGGCCTGGGCTGCGCCGACATCCTGGTGCGCAATGGCGTGAAGCCGGTGGTGTTCGACAAGTACCCGCGCATCGGTGGCCTGCTCACCTTCGGCATTCCTCCCTTCAAGCTCGAGAAGGAAGTGGTGGAGAACCGCCGCGAGGTGATGGAAGGCATGGGTGTCGAGTTCCGCCTTGGCGTGGAGATCGGCAAGGACATCTCCTTCGAGCAGCTGCTGGCCGAATTCGACGCCGTGTTCCTCGGCATGGGCACCTACACCTACGTGAAGGGCAATTTCCCCGGCGAGAACCTGCCGGAGGTGTATGAGGCGCTGCCGTACCTGGTGTCGAACATCAACCATGAGCTGGGGCTGCCGGGCGGCGAGGATTTCGTCGACCTGAAGGGCAAGCGCGTGGTGGTGCTGGGCGGTGGCGACACCGGCATGGACTGCAATCGCACCGCGGTGCGCCAGGGTGCGGCCTCGGTAACCTGCACCTATCGCCGCGATGCCGACAACATGCCGGGCTCGCGCCGCGACTACAAGAACAGTGTGGAGGAGGGCGTGACCTTCCTGTTCAACCGCCAGCCCATCGAGATCATCGGCAATGGCAAGGTCGAGGGCGTGAAGGTGGTGGAGACGCGGCTGGGCAAGCCCGATGCGCGTGGCCGCCGCGTGGCGGAGAACGTGCCGGGCACGGAGCAGGTGATTCCCGCCGATGCGGTGGTGATCGCCTTCGGCTTCCAGCCCAGCCCCGCGCAGTGGTTCGACCCGCATGCGATCAAGCTGCACGGCAATGGCCGGGTGCGGGTGACCGCGGACCGGGTCACGCCGTTCCAGACCACCAATCCCAAGGTGTTTGCCGGCGGTGACATGGTGCGTGGGTCGGATCTGGTGGTCACGGCGGTGTTCGAGGGGCGCGAGGCGGCCAAGGGCATCCTGGGGTATCTCGGGCTGAGCTGAGGATCGGCACATGCACGTGGTGATCACGGGCACATCGCGTGGGATCGGACTGGAACTCACGCGCCTTGCGCTGGACGCCGGGCATCAGGTACTCGCTGTGGCGCGACGGCCGCAGGATTCCGCCGGAATCGCTGCGCTGCAGGCCTCGGCGGGCGACCGGTTGAAGACACTGGCTGCCGACCTGCTGGACCCGGACGCGCCACGGTTCATCGCCGGGGCAATGCAGGATTCCAGCGCGGTGGATGTGTTGATCAACAATGCCGGCATCCTGCGCGAGACCGCCCGGCGCGAGGATTTCATGGACTCCTTCGCGGTCAACACCGTGGCGCCGTTTGAAATCACCCAGGCGCTGCTGCCGTGGCTGCGCAAGTCCACCCAGCCACGGGTGATCCATGTGACGAGCAAGA
>JALYWF010000086.1 GCA_030852845.1 Pseudomonadota bacterium | reverse complement strand
CCGTCGCGTCAGACGGTTCCGACTCCCGTCCCGGCACCGCGACTATGTTGTCTGTGCGCAGCCCTGCCTAAGGTCGGTCGGATGCAACTGCAAAGCTATCCCCGCCCCCAGCTGCGGCGCGAGCACTGGACCAGCCTCGATGGCCCCTGGGAGTTCGCATTCGATCCACAGATGCGCTGGCGCACGCCTGCAGACGTGCCCGAGTGGCCGCTGACCATCCGGGTTCCCTATGCGCCCGAGTGCGCCATGAGCGGCATTGGCGACACGGGTTACCACCGCGCCTGCTGGTACCGGCGCAGATTCGAAGTGGCGGACCTGGAGTCGCACCTGCAGCGCGGCGGCCGGGTGCTACTGCACCTCGGCGCGGTCGATTACCAGGCGCGCGTCTGGGTCAATGACACGAAGGTGGCCACGCATGAAGGCGGCCACACGCCTTTCTCAGCCGACATCACCTTCGCATTGAACAAGGCAGGACCGCAGGTTATCGCGGTATGGGCAGAGGATGACCCGCATGACCTGGAGAAGCCGCGGGGCAAGCAGGACTGGAAGCTGGAGCCCCATGGCATCTGGTATCCACGCACCACCGGCATCTGGCAGACCGTATGGATGGAATGCGTGCCGGCCACCTACCTGCAGTCGATGCGCTGGGTCCCGAACATTGACCGCTGGGAGATCGCGTTCTCGGCAACGACCGCCGGCCTCGCGTGCGAAGACCTGGCGATTCGCGTGCAGCTGGCTTGCGGCGAGCGCCCGCTGGCGGACGATACCTATCGCATCATCGACAACGAGGTGACCCGCCGCATCGGGCTTTCCGACCCCGGCATCGACGACTACCGGAACGAGCTGTTGTGGTCCCCGGAGCGGCCGACGCTGATCCATGCGCGCATCCAGCTGCTGCGCGGCAATGAAGTCATTGAAACGCTCCAGTCCTACACGGCACTGCGCTCCATCGGGGTGCAGCGGGAGAAGATCCTGCTCAATGGCCGCCCTTACACCATGCGCCTGGTGCTCGACCAGGGATACTGGCCAGAGAGTTTCATGACTGCACCCTCCGACGAGGCGTTGCGGCGTGATGTGGAGTTGGCAAAAGCCATGGGCTTCAATGGCGTGCGCAAGCACCAGAAGCTGGAAGATCCGCGCTATCTCTATTGGGCCGATACCCTGGGCCTGCTGGTATTCGGCGAGATGCCCAGCGCCTACCGCTTCACGCAACGTTCCGTGCGACGGCTGCTGCGCGAATGGACCGAGGCAATCGAACGGGACATCAGCCACCCCTGCATAGTGATCTGGGTGCCGTTCAACGAGTCCTGGGGCGTGCCGGACCTCGCCATGCAGGCCGCCCAGCGCGATGCCGTGGCGGCGTTCTACCACCTGACCAAAACGCTCGACCCCTCGCGCCTGGTGATCGGCAACGACGGCTGGGAAAGCTCGGCCACCGACATCA
Organism: Pseudomonadota bacterium; assembly: GCA_030852845.1. Classification (GTDB taxonomy): domain Bacteria; phylum Pseudomonadota; class Gammaproteobacteria; order Steroidobacterales; family Steroidobacteraceae; genus ZC4RG30. The sequence goes on along the minus strand of JALYWF010000086.1, from coordinate 11,719 downwards.
TCGGCATCCACGACTACGATGTGGACCCGGCCCACCTGCGCAGCCGCTATGGGCCGGAGGTCGCCGCGCGGGAGGTGGTCGACCGGCGCTGGTCGGGCGGCCGCATCCTCACGCTTGACGGCTATCCGCATCGCGGCCAGCCCATCTGCCTGTCGGAATTCGGCGGCATTGCCTGGACCAGCGACACGACCACAGAGCCAGCCAACGGCTGGGGTTATGCGCGGGCCCGCACAGCCGAGGACTACGAAGAGCTCACCTTCGCGCTGATCGAGGTGGCCCGCACCACCGGAATGTTCAGCGCCTTCTGCTATACGCAGTTCACGGACACATTCCAGGAGGTCAACGGGCTGCTGCATTTCGACCGCTCCCCGAAGATTCCGCTGGAACGTATTGCCGAAGCGGTGACCGGCTCCGTGAGGCCGCCCTTCTGATGTACGAGCTTGACCTGCGGAAGCCGGATGGCAGGCGCCTGTCGCTGTATTCGCGCCGCCCCATCCCGGCCGGCATCACGGCTCGCACGCCGCGTGCCGAGCCGGTGCATCCGAATCCGCAATACCGCTGGCACCCCTTGCGCCAGGAATGGGTGGCCTACGCTGCCTACCGCCAGACGCGTACCTTCCTGCCACCGCCGGAATACAACCCGCTGCAGGCCAGCGACGATCCGGGCAATCCCACGGAATTGCCCGTGGGAGACTACGACATCGCGGTATTCGACAATCTGTTTCCAGCGCTGAGCATGGAGGCAACGGATCCACCGCCTTCCATCGTGCCCACCGCACCGGCGACGGGCCACTGCGAGGTGGTGGTCTTCACGCAGGACGCTTCCAGTTCGCTGTCGCGCCTCGGCGCCGACCATATTGCGTTGCTGCTTGAAGTCTGGGGACGACGCACCGAGGCCATCGTGGAGCGCGCCCCACAAGTGCAATACGTCCTGCCTTTCGAGAACCGCGGCGCGGAAGTGGGCGTCACGCTGCATCACCCCCACGGGCAGATCTATGCGTATCCGCACATTCCGCCCGTGCCGATGCGCATGCACGAAATCGAGCGCAGGCACCTGGAGTCTGCCGGAGAGCCGCTGCTCCAATCCCTCATCGAGGCAGAGCTGCGTGATGGAAGACGCATCCTGCACGCCAGCGACGAAGCGGTGGCTTTCGTGCCGGCCTGGGCGCGCTACCCGTATGAGGTCTGGGTGGCGCCGCGGGTGCAGACGCCCGACTTCAGCAGTCTTTCCTCCACGGCGCGGCTGGGTCTCGCGCGGGCGCTGCAGGCCGTGCTGCGCAAGTATGATGGGCTGTGGAACATGCCCTTTCCCTACATCATGGCCTGGTACCAGGCCCCGCGCATTGCAGGCCACGCGCGCTCCTGTCACCTGCACGCCGAACTCTATCCGCCGTATCGCATGCCCGGCCGCCTGAAGTATCTTGCCGGCACTGAAATCGCCGCCGGGCTGTTCGCCAACGACGCACTTCCCGAAGCCAAGGCAGCGGAACTGCAGGCCGTGGAAATCACCATCGGCTGACATGGACGCATTCCACAGGATATTTGGCCAGCCCCCGCAAGCCAGTGGTCGCGCACCAGGCCGCGTGAACCTGCTGGGCGAACACACTGACTACAACCTCGGGCTGGTGATGCCGCTGGCCATACCCCGGCATGTGTGCGTGCAGGTCGCCCGCAGCCCCGACGGCCGGCATCGTTTCCATTCCGTACAGCTGCAGCAGGATGTGGACTACGAGGATGGACAGCCCGCACCGCAAGGCTTTGCGCTCTATCTGCAGGGCTGCATCGAGGCACTGCGCAGCAGCGGCCAGGCCGTGCCCACGTTGTGTGTGCATGTGGATTCGGATGTACCCATCGGAGCCGGCCTTTCCAGCAGCGCCGCGCTGGAAGTGGCCATGCTGAGGGCGCTGCGCAAATTGCTCGCCCTTTCCATTGACGATGAAGCCATCGCCCGCCTGGCCCACCTTGCCGAAACGCGCTATGCCGGCGTGAACTGCGGCATCCTTGACCAGATGGCCTGCAGCCTCGCCGACACCGACCGCATGCTGTTCCTGGACACGCAGAGCATGCAGCGGCGCCTGGTACCCCTGCCTGCGGATGCCGCGGTACTGATCATCGACAGCGGCCAGTCCCGCAGCCTGGCTGGCAGCGGTTACAACCAGCGCCGCGCGGAGTGCGAAGCGGCGGCGCGCCTGCTCGGCCTCGCCTCGCTGCGCGATCTGCAGCAGGTGCCGGCGGAAGGCACACTGCCGGCGAGCCTCCACCGCCGTGCCAGGCATGTCTTCACCGAGAATGCGCGCGTCAGCGCCGCCGCGGCAGGCGTCGATGCGGCCCGCTTCGGCGAATTGATGAATGCCTCGCATGCCAGCCTCAGCGTCGACTATGAAGTCTCCACACCGGCACTGGATGCGCTGGCCGGTGTATTGCAGGCCGATCCTGATGTGTACGGCGCCAAGCTCACGGGCGCGGGATTCGGCGGAGCGTGCGTGGCACTGGTGAAATCCGGCAGCACACGTGCCACGGCTGAGCGCGTGATGGCCGCCTTCGCACCGGGACATCCGCGCGCCGCCGTACTTATCACAGGTTAGCGCGCCACTCGATACGCCCTCCGGCGTCGCTTGTTGTCCTACTCCAGAAGGTAACTCGCGCGGACACCCCTTCGCATGCCGTGCGTGCCCAATGCGAAACGCGCCTCCCGCGCAACCCTTTCGGAGTACTGCATGGCCACGCCGCCCGCGCTCATCGTCCTCTCACACCTGCGCTGGGAGTTCGTCTTCCAGCGCCCCCAGCACCTGATGACCCGCCTGGCGGAACATTACCGAGTGTATTTTGTCGAGGAACCCCTCTTTTCCGAGGGGGCACCACGCCTGGAAGTCCGTGACGCGGGAGAAAACCTCAAGGTTTGCGTGCCGCATACCGCGACGCATGCGGCTGGCTTTCATGATGACCAGCTTCCGGCGCTGGAGATGCTGCTGGAAGAACTGGTGGCCAATGACAGGCTGTCTGATCCACTGGTGTGGCTCTACACCCCCATGGCTTTGCCACTGGCCGAAAAACTCAGTCCCGCCGTCCTGGTCTACGACTGCATGGACGAGCTGTCAGCCTTCCTCAACGCTCCGCGGCAGCTCATCCAGCGCGAGAGCGCGTTGCTGAGGCGCGCCGACCTGGTGTTCACCGGCGGCCCCAGCCTCCACGAGGCCAAACGCGACCGGCACCCGGCAGTACATTGTTTCCCGAGTAGCGTGGATGCCGCCCATTTCGGCCGCGCCCGGAACTCCGGCGACGACCATCCCTCGCAGCAGGCATTGCCGCGGCCAAGGCTGGGATTTTATGGCGTCATCGATGAGAGGCTTGACCTGCCCCTGGTAAAGGCCGTGGCCGAAGCGCGGCCTGACTGGCAGATCGTGCTGGTGGGCCCGGTGGTCAAGATCGATCCCTCGACACTGCCCCGCCTGCCGAACGTGCATTACCTCGGTCAGCAGCCTTACTCCGCGCTGCCCGAATTCCTTGCCGGATGGGATGTATGCCTGCTGCCGTTCGCACTCAACGAGGCCACGCGATTCATCAGCCCCACCAAGACACTGGAATACATGGCGGCCGGCAAGCCGATAGTCAGCACGCCGATCCGTGACGTGGCCGGGCCGTATTCGGGAATCGTTGCCATTGCGGCCGACGCGCCCTCGTTCATCAAGGCCTGCGAAGCCGCCCTGGCGATGCCATCGCGCCAGCGGGAGGAACTGGATCGCCGCATGGCAGAGACCATCGCCGGCACATCCTGGACCAACACTGCCACACGGATGTGCCAGCTCATCGAGCAGGCCCGTGCGCGGCCACGGCCGCGTTCCACCGGCGCACAATCTGCCCGGGTCGAGGCGAACCGGGATCAGCTTCCCGACACCGGTCTCGACGAGCACTGCGAAGTGGCCATCATCGGTGCCGGCCCTACAGGTCTCAGTGCCGCCTTCCACCTCGGCGAACGCAGCCTGCTGCTGGAACGCAACGCTACGGTCGGAGGCTGGTGCCGGTCGGTGCAGGACCACGGCTTCACGTTTGACTATGCCGGCCACATCATGTTTTCCAACGATCCCTACGTACACGAGCTCTACCAGCTGCTGCTGGGAGAGAACGTGCACTGGCAGGACCGTGAAGCCTGGATCTACAGCAAGAATGTATATACCCGCTATCCCTTCCAGGGCGCCCTGTACGGATTGCCGCCCGAAGTGCTGAAAGAGTGCATCGTAGGGGCGATCGAGGCGAGGTTCGGCCGCCTGAAGGCGACGCCGCGTCCCGCGGTCCACGCCCATGCAGCGGGCAGTTCACCAGCAGAGTGCAAGGCCGAGTCCATCACGGACTGCTGCGCGGATGGCAGTGTGGAGAGCCTGCCGCTGGCATCGGCAGCCGCATTGCCAGAGACCCAGCGACGCCGGCCACCGGCCAACTTCGAGCAGTTCATCCATGAAGTCTGGGGCGACGGCGTCGCCAGGCATTTTGCCCTGCCCTACAACCGCAAGCTCTGGACCGTGCCCCTCAGCGAAATGGAGACCTCCTGGCTGGGAGGACGCGTGCCGCTGCCGGACCTGGAAGAGATGATCGCCGGCGCGCTGCAACCCGTGCCGCCGCCCATGGGACCGAACGCCCGCTTCGGCTACCCACTGAAGGGCGGCTTCCAGGCCCTGATGGACGGCTTCCTGCCACACCTGCGCGGTGAAGTGCGTTGCAATGCCGCCGTGGCCCAGATCAGCCCGGCGCTGCATGAAATGCGCCTGGCCGACGGCCGGCGCATTTCCTACGACCAGCTGGTGAGCACGATGCCGTTGCCGGAGCTGGTGCGGATCATCGGGGCGGAGGCACCCACCGCGGTGCGCACGGCAGCCGCCGAGTTGCGCCATGTTTCGGTGCGTTGCGTGAACCTTGGCGTGGGCCGCACGGGCATCACCGACAAGCACTGGATCTACTACCCCGAAGACACTGTCTTCCATCGCATCTTCGTGCAGGGCAATGCCAGTCCACATTGCAATGCGCCGGGCGGGTTCGGCCTGACCTGCGAGATCACCTATTCTCCGACCAAGCCTTTGCCCTGCGACGGCGAGGATTTGATCGACCGCTGCATCGCCGACTGCATCCGCGTGGGCATGATCGATGCGGCCGATCCCGTCATCGCCCGCAACCAGGTGGACATGCCGTATGCCTACGTGATCTACGACCACGCGCGCGCACGCAATGTCAGCGTGATCCGCAGCTGGCTGCTGCAGCATGACATCCACCTGGCCGGCCGCTACAGCGAGTGGGAGTACTACAATTCCGACCACGCCTTCCTGGCAGGTCGCAAGGTTGCCGAAGCGGTGTCCAAGGCCTCGGAGGAAGTGACGACAACGGCGAGTGCCGTACCGGGTTGACGCGCATGGCGCTGGAGCTGTGGGGCGGCGTGGAGTGCACCATCAACCGGGTGGGCGATGCCTGGTACGACCAGCTAGAGGCGAACGGACATCGCGATCGCACCGGGGACCTGGCGCTGTTCGCCCGGCTGGGCATCCGGTGCCTGCGCCAGGCGGTGCTCTGGGAACGGCATGCCGGCGCGGATGCGGACTGGCGCCATAGCGATGCCGCGCTGGCGACCTTGCGCAGCCTCGGCATCGCGCCCATTGTCGGTCTGCTCCACCATGGCAGCGGACCGCCTGGCACCAGCCTGGTCGATGAGTCCTTCGCACCGGGCCTTGCTGCCCATGCCGCACGCGTGGCCACGCGTTACCCCTGGGTCACCTCATATACGCCGGTGAACGAGCCGCTCACCACGGCACGCTTCAGTGGACTCTACGGCCTGTGGTATCCGCATGGCCGCGACGGCGCAACCTTCGCGCGTGCCCTCGTGAACCAGTGTCGTGCCACCGTGCTGTCCATGCAGGCCATCCGTCGCGTCAACCCCGCCGCGCGACTGGTGCAGACGGAGGATCTGGGTCGCATCTACGCCAGCCGGGTGCTGGCCTACCAGGCGCGCTTCGAAAATGAGCGACGGTGGCTGACGTGGGACCTGCTCTGCGGGCGGGTGGAGCGTGATTCGCCCGCCGTGCAATACCTGCTGCATGCGGGAATCCCGTGGCGGGAACTGGCCTGGTTTACCGAGCGCCCATGTCCTCCCGACGTCATTGGCATCAATCACTACGTCACCAGCGATCGCTATCTGGACCATCACCTCGACCTGTATCCGGGCGTCGCACCCGGCGGCAATGGCCGGCATCGTTATGTGGACGTGGAGGCGGTACGGCGGCTGCCCCGTCCGCTGGACAGCTGGTCACGTTGTCTGGGCGAGGCCTGGGCACGCTACAAGTTGCCGCTGGCGATCACGGAAGTGCACCTGGGGTGCACACGCGAGGAACAACTGCGCTGGCTGGCCGCGGCATGGGACGCCGCCTCCACCGCACGGGCACGTGGCATCGACGTGCGCGCACTCACGGCCTGGGCATTGCTGGGCAGCCGCGACTGGAACAGCCTGCTCACCCGGCAGGCAGGCCACTACGAATCGGGCGTGTTCGACGTGCGCAGTGGCAAGCCGCGGCCGACCGCACTGGCAGGCATGCTGCAGCAACTGGCCAGGGGAGCATGGACCTCGCGCCACCCGGCAGCGGCGGGCCCCGGCTGGTGGCGTCGGCCGGGACGCCTGCACGGTGAGCAGCCCACAGTCACGCCCGTCAAGCCGCGCACCGCCCGGCGCCGTGCCCTGCTGATTGTCGGCGCGCGCGGCAATCTGGGGCAGGCCTTCGCGCGCATCTGCGAACAACGCGGCATCGAGTACCGCCTGTGCGGCCGGCAGGACCTGGACATCTGCTGTCCGGACAGCACCAGTGCGATGCTGGCCACCCTGCGCCCCTGGGCGCTGGTCAACGCCGCAGGCTATGTACGGGTGGATGAGGCCGAGCGCGACGACGCCCGCTGCTTCCGCGAGAACCACGCCGGGCCCGAGCAGCTGGCGCAGGCCTGTCAATCGCACGGCGTGCGCCTGGCGACATTCTCGTCCGACCTGGTGTTCGACGGGCAAAGCCCGTCGCCCTACGTGGAATCCAGCCCGGTGGCGCCGCTCAACACCTACGGCAGGAGCAAGGCCCTGGCGGAACGTTCGGTGCTCGCCCGGAACCCCGGCGCACTGGTGATCCGCACCAGCAGTTTCTTCGGTCCCTGGCATCCGCATGATTTCCTGCCGCAGGCATTGCGCGCGCTGGGCCGCAGACAGCCTTTTGCGGCCATGGATGACGTGACCGTCTCGCACACCTACGTGCCGGACCTGGCCAATGCCTGCATCGACCTGCTCATCGATGCCGAACATGGCATCTGGCACCTGGTCAACAGCGGCGCCATGTCCTGGCATGAGCTGGCGCGCACCGGCGCCCAGCTGGCAGGAGTGGACACAGGCACCCTGGAGGGTCGGCCCTGCCGCGACTTCGGCCTGCCCGCGAGGCGGCCCGCATTCAGCGCACTTGCCACCGAGCGGGGCCTGCAACTGCCATCCCTGGACGACGCACTGGCCCGTTGCCTGCGTGAAGCTAACTGGCGCGAGGCAGCCTGAGGCTAGCCGCCCTGCCCCGCCGCGATTTCCTGCAGCGCGCACCGCACGAAAACCTACCATCGATAACGGATGCCCATGCCGGAGGCTTGCACATGCTCGCTGCCCATTGTGTAGCGCAGCCATTCGGCAGTCAGCTCCAGGTGTGTTGTGACGGCGTAGCCCAGCCCTGCGCCCAGCAGCAGGCTCGCGCCATCCTCATGACTGGCCAGCGAGCGGCCATCGGAGGCTTCTACACGCCGCTTCGCGTCCCACCTGAACACCCCGACGCGGGCCTGCACCGAAAGGCCGCGCACCACCGGAAGGTGATGACTGGCGCGGAGCGAAAAATCAAAGCCGTTGGCCGTGCGCGGATGCTCGCGCAGCGCCGCAGCCATGAAGTCATCCACGGCCAGCACAGGCAGTGCCCCGGCGAACTCCGTGGATACGTTGCCCAGATCCGAGTAGCCGACTTCAGCCCGGACATGCCGGCCCAGCGACCAGCCACCATGCAGGCGCCAGGCGATGCGGCTGTCGTCGAGGCTGGCAGTCACGCCATATCCCCGGGACTGCAGCGCGGCGGTGATGCCAGCGGCATCCACGTTGCTGCTGGCGGCCGCGAATGAAACCCCTGCCTCCAGGCCGGTGATCTCGCGCTCGGTGGCATGAGCTGCTCCCGCCACCGCAATGCCGCTGGCTGCCAGAGCGACAACCCGGCGCATACGGCGCAGCATCAGCAGCAGCAAGCCACCCACGCCCAGCATGCCGGCCGCACCGCCGCCTCCCTGGCCCTTGCCCTCCATGGTCACATCGGAAATCGCGTCGACGAAAGTCACCGACAGCGTGCAGGCCGCGGTCAACGGCTGGGTGACAAAGGTATTGCCCTCCAGTGATCCCGGGCATCCTGACACCGTGCCGATGGCGTAGCCGTAAGCCGGTGTGATGGTGAAAGTGGTTGCCTCCCCATACTGCACCTGGGGACTGGACCGCACCACATTGCCGCCGGCGCCACCGCCCGCACCGATGGAGAGCGCCATGCGCTGGAAGGCGACCTGCACCGCGCAGGCGGCGTTCACCGGCGCTGTGGTGTACAGGTCTCCGGTGAGCGTTCCATTGCAGCCCTGCACGGTGGCGATGCGGTAGCCCTCCTCCGGAGTCACGGTGAACTGCACGATGTCACCGCCCGTCACCATTGAGCTTGCCGGGGTGATGCTGCCACCGGTCCCGGCCGTAGCCGTGACTTCGATCTGGTCGATGGCCTGGCCCACCACGTTGATGGTCTCGCTGACCAGTGCCTCGCCGGCGACGGGAATACCCAGGGAATCACTGAACTCCGCCCCGGTCACCGGCGAGAAGCGCACGGTCACCGCGCAGGTGGCGCCTGGGGCCAGGGTGGCATTGGAACAGCTGTCGGATGCGACAGTGAACGGTGCGGCCAGCGGATCGGCCGCCCCCACCTGCCCGATGGACACTGCACCGGATCCGTTGGTGAAGGTGACCGCCAGCGTGGATTGCGTGTCCACCGACGCCGAGCCGAAGTCCAGGTTGCGGGTCGAGAACGTGTAGTCGGTGGAAGGAATGCGCAGACGGGTCGTGCCGGCGATGGTGTTCAAGGCACCGTCGGTGACGTCCAGCACGATGCTCGCGCTGTCGCCGGCCACTGCGCCCGGCGGCACCTGCACATCCACGGGGACCTCGATGACCTGCAGCGGCGCCAGCGTGGCGTTGCTGCCGCCGGGCATGCCGAGGGTCCATCCCGATGTGCTGCTGGCCTGCAGCGTCACACTCAGCGGACTGCTGTCACTGAGGTTGTGGACCTTGAATGTCTTGCGCACAGTGGCGCCCGGGACGACGTATTCGTCGCCGGGAGTGAGCACCTGCAGCGAACCCGGCGGCGACCAGGTCTCGAATGACTCGATGCGCCAGGACTCCCCCGGCTTCAGTTCACCACGGTTCCACTGCAGGTAGTAGCCGGCATCGAGGAAGCTGGAATTGAAGCTGTCGTTGAGGGCCCCGTTGATCACCTGCGAGCGGCCGGTCGAATATTGCCCCGAGAAATAGTGGCTGAGAGGAGTCAGCGGATTGGCATAGAAGGCCATGTAGCCGGAATTGGAGAACCCGGAATTGTTCACATAGACCATGCGCAGCGTGGCGTCGTACCAGCTGCGGGCCGAATCGTCGCCACCGAAGTAGGTATCGCCGCCGTGGAAGAAGCGCAGGTCGCTGAATGTCTGCGCGCCGGTATTCTCGAGGATCCAGACCTTGGTGAAGTAGCGATCCCCGTTCACGTAGCGGAAGCGCTGCGTGAAACGCACGCCGCTGGTACCCAGCGCTGCCACGGTGGTGATGATGTAGGGATCGGCGGCCGTGCCGCTGCCCGTGGTCGTATTGGAGACCGGAGTGAGCAGCGTGCCGCTGAAATAGCCGGTGTGGTACCGGTCGCCTGAGGTGTTGCCGATCCGGATCGCGGAACCCCAGGAATACTGGCCATAGTACTGGTACTGCCGGCCATTGGGCTGGTTCACCCACACGCCCGGCACGCCGGTATCCTGCACGCAGATCTCCAGCGGTGCGGGTGCATTGGCATTCACGCACTGCTGCACGGCGGAAGCCTGCTGCGGGAGGAACACTCCGAGGATGGCGGCGAGCGCACCGCTGAAACGGACAAACATGCGGACCGGACGAGTCATTGGGATTCCAGATCAGGACAACTGCATGCATTGTTCGATGCAGCAGCCCACCGCAACGATGATTCGCGTCACACTGAAGCGGCAGATTTGCTGGTCTGCGCAGTGCGCTGCAATCGCAGCCCAATCAGGGTTTCCCGTGTTGATTCAGCGCTAGTCCTCGCCGCCGCCGTGCTCGCGGATGTGGTTCTGCAGGTACTCGCGGTGGGCGTGGTCCTTTTCCTTCTTCTCGGCCTGCGCCCTGCCGCGCGCGATGGAGAACGAACGCTTGCGTGTCTTTTCGGTGCTCACCGTGGCCGAGAAGGTGGCGAGGCGCTCCGGCCCGGCGTCGCCGCATGAAGGGCATGCGGGAGTTTCCCCAAGCTTGACGACCTGCTCGAAACGAAGGCCGCAGCGGCCGCACTGGTAGTCGTAGATCGGCATGGGCGAATCTTAATGCGACCGGCCTGCGTGTGCAGGGCACCCACAGCTGGCCGGACCAGCAACCGGTCGCAGCGACCACAGGGCCATGCCCCGCCATCCGATATACTGGAGCGCCACAGCCCGGTGCCTGAAACCTAGATGAGTCCCGCGCGCAAGCGACCCAAGTCCAGAAGCCCTGGCCGCCCCCGTTCCGACGCCTCGCGCAGCGCCATCCTGAAGGCGGCCTACCAGATCCTGCGTGAGAGCGGCTTTGCCGGATTCACTGTCGAGGGCGTGGCCGCGCGCGCCGGCGCCGGCAAGGCCACGATCTACCGCTGGTGGCAGACCAAGGGCAAGCTGGCCATCGAGGCTTTCCTGGTGGCACTGGCCCCGCAGCTGGATGTCGTGCCTGACACAGGCAGCGCCCTGGTCGACCTGCGTGCCCACGTGCACCGTGCCGCCGCCATCTATCGCGGTCGTGCCGGCCCCCTGCTGCGCGAGCTGATCGCGCTGGGCCAGGAGGACCTGGAGACCGGCCGCGTGCTGCGTACCAACTTCGTCGCGCCACGCTATGGCGAGGCCATCCGCCTGCTGCAACGCGCGCAGGATTCCGGCGAGATCGCCCGCGACGTGGACATCGAGGTGCTGGCCGATGCGCTGTGGGGACCGATCTTCCATCGCGTGCTGGTGAGCCGCATGCCCATCGACCGTGCTTATGTCGACCGGCTGCTGGTGCTGGTGCTCGACCGGGTAGCCGCACGCCGTCGCTGACTGGCCCTGCTCGCGTCCCGGACGGTTACTGCCTATACTGCTATCAACGCATCGATCGGAAACCGTCGGCCACGCGCCTGGCGACCCGACGCAACCGGGGGTAGAGAAACTTGGACCTGACGCAGTTCAGTGACTGGCTGGCATCGACTGGCTTGAGCCAGGCCATCCAGGTAACACAGTGGGCCATCCCGACCATCCAGTCGGTGCACATCCTGGCCCTGTCCCTGCTGTTCGCCGCGGCGCTGATCATCGCGTTGCGCTTTGCCGGGCGCGGGCTGGCCACCGAGCCGCTGCATGCGCTCACCTCCCGCTTCACGCGCCACATCTG
>JALYWF010000021.1 GCA_030852845.1 Pseudomonadota bacterium | reverse complement strand
CGCGGCACAGGGCAGGATCCAGTGGAACTTCGTCGCGGTTTGCTGGCGAAACACCCGCGCCACCTGGCGGCATTGAACCTTGCCGCCGAGAAGGCCGGCTGGGGCAGCGAACTACCCAAGGGCACCGCGCGGGGCGTGGCCGTGCACGAATCGTTCAACAGCGTGGTGGCCGAGATCGTCGAGGTCAGCCAGCGCGGCAATGGCTTCAAGGTGGAGCGCGTGGTGTGCGCGGTGGACTGCGGCATCGCCGTGAATCCCAACATCGTGGCCATGCAGATGGAGTCCGGCATCATCTACGGCCTCAGTGCCGTGGCCACCGGCCTCATCACGCTCGAGGACGGGCGCGTGAAGCAGAGCAACTTCCACGACCACACGGTGCTGCGCATCAACGAGGCACCGAAGATCGAGGTGCACATCGTGCCCTCCACCGCCGCACCCACCGGCGTGGGCGAGCCGGGCACGCCGCCCATCGGGCCAGCAGTGGCCAATGCCATCGCGCAACTCACCGGCAAGACCGTGCAGCAGCTGCCGTTCAGCACTTCGGGCGTGAAGCTGGTCTGAGGCGTGGCTGACGCGATTCAGGGAGGCCGCCCGCGAATCATCGTCATCGGCGGCGGCTTCGCCGGGCTGTGGGCGGTGCGTGGGCTGGGCCGCGCACCGGCCGACATCCTCCTCATCGACCAGCACAACCACCACACCTTCCAGCCCCTGCTCTACCAGGTGGCCACGGCGGGGCTCGCCTCGCCTTCCATCGCCGCACCGCTACGGCACATCCTGCGTCGCCAGGCCAATGTCACGGTGCGTCTGGGTGAAGTCACGCGCATCGATCCGGGTGCGCGCCAGGTGTTCCTCGGCGAGGAGCCCGTGGGCTATGACTACCTGCTGCTGGCCACCGGTGTGTCGCACGCCTACTTCGGCCACGATGACTGGGCACCCTTTGCGCCAGGGTTGAAGACGCTGGACGATGCGCTGCGCATCCGTGCACGCATACTCAACGCGTTCGAGGGCGCGGAGGCGGCCGAAGATCCGGAGGAAATCCGCGCGCGACTGACGTTCGTCATCGTCGGTGGCGGACCCACGGGTGTGGAGCTGGCCGGCACGCTGGCAGAGATCGCCCGCCACACCCTCACTGGCGAATTCCGCCGCATCGATCCGGCCAGCGCGCGGGTGGTGCTGGTAGAGGCCGGTCCCCGTGTGCTGCCGGCATTTCCCGAGGAGCTTTCCGCCAGCGCAAGGCGCCAGCTGGAAAAGCTCGGCGTTACCGTACTCACCGGCCGCGCCATCACGCACGTGGATGCATCTGGCGTGAATATCGGCGAGCAACACCTGGCCGCGCGCACCGTGTTGTGGGCGGCCGGCGTCACCGCATCGCCGCTGGCGCGCAGCCTGGGCGTCGCGCTGGATCGAAATGGCCGCGTGCCGGTGACGGAGGATCTTTCATTGCCGGGCCACCCTGAGGTCTTCGTGGCCGGCGACCTGGCCGCCGTAACGGCGCCCGAAGGACCCGTACCCGGCATTGCGCCTGCCGCCAAGCAGATGGGCAACCACGTGGCGCGCACGCTCTGTGCGCGCCTGGCTGGAAAAACCGCACCGCCCTTCCGCTACCGTCACCACGGATTGTTGGCCACCATCGGGCGCATGGCCGCGGTGGTCGACATGGGACGCCTGAGGTTCTCCGGCGTGCTCGCGTGGTGGTTCTGGCTGGCCGCGCACATCTACTTCCTGATCGGATTCCGCAACCGGCTGGTGGTGCTGATCGACTGGGCCGGGGCGTACTGGACATACCAGCGGGGGGCGCGGATTGTCACGGGGAAGGCCGGGGCGGACCAGACCGGCTGATCTGGCCCGCCCTTTGTCGGGACTGCGCCTCAGGTTGCCGGTCGCGGCACCAGGCTGCCGAACACCGACGAATCGCGGAAGCGCGCCAGCATCCGCATGTTGAAGAAGTGCATGAACCCGAGCAGCACGATCACCAGGCCGATCTTGGTGCTCAGGAATTCGACCGCACCCACCAGGTTCACCGGCTTCTGGCCATAACGCAGGGCAAGCGACACGAAGCCGATATTGATCAGGTAGAAACCCACCAGCAGCAGGTGGTTGATCGAATCGGCCAACGCCTCCTGGCCCCGGAAGTTCTCCACGAGGAACACCCGGCCGTTGTGGTGCAGGCTGCGCCCCACCCAGATCGTGGCAGCGAGGCTGACTGCGATGTAAACCAGATAAGTCCAGACCATCATGAGAGGCTCCCTTTGTTGTATAGTTAGCTTACGAGCTAAATATTCCCCTCATTTCGATAGTTAGTCAATAGGCTAAATAAATCCCATGTCACTGGACAAGGTTTTCGAGGCGCTCTCCTCCACCGTGCGACGGAAGATCCTGGCGTACCTGTCGGCCACCGACCTGACGGCAGGGGAAATTGCCGACCGCTTCGAGATATCGAAACCCTCGGTGTCCAAGCACCTTTCCGTGCTCGAGAATGCCGGCCTGATCCGTGGCGAGCGCCGCGGCCAGTTCATCCACTACAGCCTGGTGCGCGACAACCTGGCCAACACGCTCAACGGCTACCTTCAGCAGGTCTGCCCGGTGTCCAAGCCACTGAAGCGGGAGAGTGAGCGACTGCGCAAGGCGAAGGCGACCTGAGCCCAGCCGCGTCCTCAGCGGACGCGACGACCGGCAGCGTCGATCACGACCTCACCATCTTCCTTGGCGAAATACCCCTGCTGCGGCTGCGGGAGTATGTCGAGCACCAGCTCCGAAGGCCGGCACAGCCGCGTTCCCAGCGAGGTGGCCACGAACGGACGATTGAGGAGGATCGGGTGCGTCGCCATTGCATCCAGCAGCTGGTCGTCAGTGAGGGTCTGATCGCCAAGGCCCAGCTCATGAAAAGGTGTTCCCTTCTCCCGCAGCGCCTCCCGCACGCTGAGGCCCGCGGCCGCGATGAGCGCTGCCAGCTCCTGCCGGGTCAGTGGCGTCCGCAGGTACTCGATGATGGTGGGCTCAATCCCGGCATTGCGGATCAGCGCCAGCGTGTTCCGCGAGGTGCCGCAGGCGGGGTTGTGGTAAATCGTGGCCGTTTTCATGCTCCGATCCTATATTGGACGCGATTGGATGCCAAAATGGGTGCAGTTCCACGGGCCTGCCCCGGCGGACAGGAGATGACGATGAACAGACTGATGACGACCATCCTGCTTGCAGCGGTTTTCTCGAGCCCGGCACTGGCGCACACCAAACTGAAGGCGTCGATTCCCTCCGAGGGCAGCACGGTCGAGACCGCGCCGCTCGCGTTCACGCTTACCTTTTCAGAACCGGCGCGCCTCACCGCACTCAGCGTGCAGAAGGAAGGCGGAGCAGAGCAGAAGATCACCGGCCTGCCGGCATCGGTAAGCGCAGAGGCCAAGGTGCCCGCGCCGAAGCTCGAGAACGGGCGCTATACGCTCAACTATCGGCTGGTCGGCGCCGACGGCCACCTGATCAATGGCAAGGTCAGCTTCACGGTCGGTGGAAAGGCTGCTCCCGGCGCCGCACCGGCGCAGGATCACTCCGCACACACGCATTGAGACCGCGGGATGATCGATGGCGCATCGGTCATCCTGCGAGCCCTGGGTTTCATCGCCCTCTTCCAGGCCACCGGCTCGGCGATCTTCCTTGCGCTGTTCCAGGGCCGGCTTGCTGTGCCCACTGTCGCGGCGCTGCGTCGCACCGGTCTCGCGACTGCCATTGCGGCCCTGCTCCTGGTCGCGGGTCACTTCGCGCTGGAACCGGCGCGGCTGGGCGGTGACCTGACCGCCATCGCGGATGCCGCCCTGCGCGACATCGTCCTTGATTCTCCTCTTGCAAGTGCTTTCGCCTGGCGCGCCAGCGGGCTGATTCTGCTGCTCATCGGGTTCACCCTGCCGGCGCATCGTGCACGTTTCGTGACCCTGCCCGGCGCGACATTGGTGCTGTTTGCCTTCACGCAGATCGGGCACACGACCACGCACTCTCCGCATTGGCTTCTCGGGGGGCTTCTTTTCATCCACATCGCAGCGGTGGCCTTCTGGTTCGGAGCGCTGCTGCCCTTGCGGCGCATCGCCGTGCAGGAGCCCCCTGCAAGCGCGGGCGGCATCGTCGAGGCATTTTCCCGGCATGCGGTGAAGCTTGTCCCGCCCCTGGCGGCGGCCGGCATTGCGCTGGCGATCCTGCTCCTGGGGAACTGGAGCAATCTGGCCACGGCCTATGGGCGGCTGATCCTTCTGAAGCTCGGGCTGTTTTGCATCCTGATGCTGCTCGCCGCACTCAATCGCCGGCGTTACGGGCCGGCAGTGGCGACGGGAGCGGTGGGAATGGTGAAAATTTTCCGCGCAGTGGTGATGGCGGAGTTCGTGCTGATGGCCGCCGTCCTGACAGGCACGGCGGCGCTGACGGCGCTTTTTTCTCCAGACGGCTGAGCAGCACCGGGCTTACATCCCGG
>JALYWF010000201.1 GCA_030852845.1 Pseudomonadota bacterium | reverse complement strand
GCACTGCGCATGCGCCAGGCGCGCCGCGGCGACGTGGCCGAACAGCTGGACACGCTGCGCGAGGCGTTGCAGCTGCCGGCGACGCCGGCCCGCATCGAGTGTTTCGACATCAGCCATACGGGCGGCGAGGGCACCGTGGCGTCCTGCGTGGTCTTCACCACCGAGGGCATCGCGCGCAAGGAATACCGCCGCTTCAACATCGCCACGGCGGTGGCCGGTGATGACTACGGCGCCCTGCGCGAAGCCGTGGGCCGTCGTTTCACCCGGATCCGTGATGGCGAGTCCCCCTGTCCCGACCTGCTGCTCATCGACGGCGGGCTGGGACAGGTCAATGCCGTGCTGCCGGTGCTGGCGGAACTGGGTTTCGCCGACCTGCACGTGCTGGGGGTCTCCAAGGGACCGGATCGCCGGCCGGGACAGGAGCGGCTGCACAGCGCATGGAACGGCGCCGTGGTCTCGCTGCCACCGGATTCCCGGGCACTGCGGCTGATACAGCGCGTGCGCGACGAGGCGCACCGCTTTGCCATCCAGGGCCATCGCCGTCGCCGTGCCCGCCGCCACCAGGAATCGGTGCTCGAGACCGTGCCCGGCCTGGGTCCTGCCAAGCGCAGGGCATTGCTGCAGCACTTCGGCGGGCTGCAGGGTGTGCAGCGCGCCGGTGTGGCCGACCTCGCCCAGGTGAAAGGAATCGGCACGGCGCTGGCGCAGCTCATTTATGATCAACTGCACCCGGGCGCTTGATGCAATGGATCCGGGACCGGACTTGAAGATCCATGGCCTGGAACCTGCCCAACATCCTCACCTGGTTGCGCATCATCGCGATTCCGCTGGTGGTGGTGCTCTTCTACCTGCCGTACCCCTGGTCCAATGCCAGCGCGGCACTGCTGTTCTCGGCAGCGGCCATCACCGATTCGCTGGACGGCTACTTCGCCCGCCGCATGGGCCTCACCAGCCGGCTGGGCGCCTTCCTCGACCCCGTTGCCGACAAGCTGATCGTGGCCGTGGCACTGGTGTTGCTGGTCAGCCAGAACCATGCAGGCCTGCACTGGCTGGTGGCGCTGTCCGCCTGCGTGATCATCGGCCGGGAGATAGCCATTTCCGCCCTGCGCGAATGGATGGCCGAGCTGGGTGAGCGGGCGCGTGTGGCGGTCTCGCCGCTGGGCAAGGTCAAGACCATCGTGCAGATGACCGGCATCCCCATGATGCTCTGGCGCGAAGACCTGTTCGGACTGCCCGTCTACCAGATCGGACTGTGGCTGACCACGGCGGCGGCGATCCTCACCCTCTGGTCCATGATCAGCTACCTGAGGGCCGCATGGCCGGTGCTGACCGCACCCGAAGCAGGCCGCCAAGGCTGATCGCAGGCACTGCTTGACTTGCCCGGGCGCCGACCTACAATCTCGCCCCTCCTCGATGCGGGAATAGCTCAGTTGGTAGAGCGCAACCTTGCCAAGGTTGAGGTCGCGAGTTCGAGCCTCGTTTCCCGCTCCAGATTCTCCCCGGCACGGCTAGGTGGCAGAGTGGTCATGCAGCGGCCTGCAAAGCCGTGTACGCCGGTTCGATTCCGACCCTAGCCTCCAGCTGCCATTGCGCTGACACTGCCGCAATGAGAAACGCCCCCTCACAGCAGCCAGACCAGACGCACGGGCTGGCACGCCGCCGTTTCGTGCAGGGACTGGCATCCGGAGGAGTGCTCACCGCGCTGGGGCTGCTGCCGCAAGCCTCCCGTGGGGCGCAGGGACCGGCATCCAGCCAGGTCCTGTCCGGCACTGATTTCCATCTCACCATTGGCGAAAGCCCGGTGAACTTCACGGGCCGCACGCGACCTGGGGTGACCGTCAATGGCGCGCTGCCGGCACCGCTGCTGCGCTGGCGCGAGGGCACTACCGTGAACCTGCGGGTCACCAATGCCCTGCCGGCCCGCTCCGTCCATGGCCATCAGGTTTCCATCCACTGGCATGGCATCCTGCTGCCGGCCAACATGGATGGGGTGCCGGGGCTGAGCTTCGACGGCATCCACCGCGGCGAGAGCTACCAGTACCGCTTTGACGTGCGGCAGGCGGGCACCTACTGGTACCACAGCCATTCATCCTTTCAGGAGCAGGCCGGGCTGTATGGGCCACTGGTGATCGATCCGGTGGAGCCTGAGCCTTTTTCCTACGACCGCGACCACGTGGTGATGCTCACCGACTGGACGGACATGGATCCGGCGGCACTGTTCGCGCGGCTGAAGAAAATGGCGGGCCACGACAACTACTATCGCCGCACGCTGGGTGACCTGCTGCGTGATGCGGATGAGCTGGGCCTGAAGGCAGCGCTGGCCGAGCGGCGCATGTGGGGCGCGATGCGCATGACGCCCACCGACCTGTCGGACGTGAACGCCCACACCTACACCTACCTGATGAACGGCATGACTGCCGCGGCCAACTGGACGGGCCTGTTCCAGCCCGGGGAGAAGCTGCGGCTGCGGTTCATCAACGGATCGTCGATGACGTACTTCGATGTGCGCATCCCGGGGCTGAAGATGACGGTGGTGGCTGCCGACGGACAGTATGTGCATCCGGTGACGGTGGATGAACTGCGCATCGCGGCCGCGGAAACCTTCGATGTGATCGTGGCGCCGGCCGGACAGGAGGCCTTCACGCTGTTTGCGCAGGATTCGGCGCGCACGGGCTACGTGAGCGGAACGCTGGCCACCCGGGCGGGCCTGATGGCGCCTGTGCCGCCGCTGGATCCACGACCGCTGCTCACCATGGCAGACATGGGCATGGCGCACGGGGCTGGCGCGGATGCTGCGGACCACGGCGCGCAGCACGCGAGCGAGGGCCACGGGGTTGATGCTGGCGCGCATCCTTCTGGAGCCGGCCACGCTGGCGACATGCGGCCGGTGCATCCCGCCAGCGAACGCGGCAATCCGCTGGTGGATCACCAGGTGTCAAATGCCACCTCGCGCCTGGATGATCCCGGATTGGGCCTGCGCGACAACGGCCGCCACGTGCTCACCTACGGCATGCTGCACTCGGCCTTCGAGGATCCGGACGGTCGCGATCCCGGGCGCGAAGTGGAATTGCACCTCACCGGGCACATGGAGAAGTTCGCCTGGTCGTTCAACGGCATCAAGTTCGGCAACAGCGAACCGCTGCGGCTCAACTACGGCGAGCGCCTGCGCATCGTGCTGGTGAACGACACGATGATGACGCATCCCATCCACCTGCACGGCATGTGGAGCGACGTGGAGGATGACGCCGGGAACTTCCAGCTGCGCAAGCACACAGTGGACATGCCGCCGGGCAGCCGGCGCAGCTATCGTGTGCGCGCCGATGCACTGGGAAGCTGGGCCTACCACTGCCATCTGCTCTACCACATGGAGGCAGGGATGATGCGCACGGTGAAGGTGGAAGAATGAGCAGGGCGCATGGCTGGCTGCTGTGCCTTGCATGGATGGCGGCCTGGCCGGTGCTGCCAGCAGAGCCGGAGCACGACCCGGATCATGCCAGCGGCGATGAGCATGCTGACCACGCGTCGCATGCTGCGGCAGGGTCGTTGCCGCGCACGCCCATTGCGCCAATCACCGCCGCGGACCGCATCGCGGCGTTGCCCCCGAAGGGCGGCGAACCCGCGCACGACAACAGCATCCACACCTTCATGCTGGTCGACCGGCTGGAGCGATGGGACTCGGATGCCGGTTCGGGATTCGCCTGGCAGGCAGAGGGCTGGATCGGCACCGACCTGCATCGCGCCTGGTTGCGAAGCAGCGGCGAAGACCATGGTGGACGGACCGAGGCGGCAGAAATGGAAGTGCTGTACGGCCGCAGCATTGCTGCCTGGTGGGACCTGGTGGGCGGCGTGCGTCATGACTTCAGGCCTGGTGGTGCACGCAGCTTCCTGGCGCTGGGCGTCCAGGGCCTGGCGCCGCAGAACGTCGCAGTGGAGGCTACTGCCTACCTGCGTGACGGCCAGATCGCGGCCAGGTTGGAGACGACGTACCAGTTGTTGTTCACCAACCGGCTCATCCTGCAACCACACCTGGAGTTGCAGTGGTTCGGTGAAGATGAGCCGCAGCGGGGCATTGGCTCGGGGCTGGCGACGCTGGAGGCTGGAATGCGGCTGCGGTACGAGATCGTGCGGCGCTTTGCACCTTACGCAGGCATTGGTTACCACCGTGCGTTGGGCGAAACCGGCGACCTGCGCCGGGAAGCTGGTGAGGATGCGGATGACCTGCGCCTGGTCGCCGGCATCCGGATGTGGTTCTGACCCCGCTGGCGTAACATCCCCTGCATGTCCGGACGATCTGCCCGACGCCGCACCTCCCGCATGGCCCTGCTGCTGGCCCTGGTGGTGGGTATTGCCGCCCAGTCGCTGGTGGGCGTGGCAGGCGGGATCCACGAGCTCGCCAGCAGGCAGCCCGGCGCATCCGAAGGTCACGCGGCCTATCACCTGGCGCACGAACAGGAAGCACCTGCGGGGCTGGGCGGGCATGCCGCATCCGAAGGATGCCTGCATGCCTTGCTGCACCATGGTCCCTGCACGCATGGCGCGTGGATGGCCCTGTCGTTCTCGATACGGCTGCTTCCCACGGCGATCACTCCAGGTCCGCTGCCGGAAAACCTCACGCGCATTCCGTCCTTCACACCGAGCACTCCGTTCCGGCCACCGATCACGGGCTGACGTGTCCGCCGGCTATCCGGCCCGACGTCCTTCCCCAATCCGGAGTGTTCCCATGCATATGCGCCTCGCGGCAGTGGCCGCGCTGGTCGCGACGCTGCCTGTGGCGTGGCCCACGGCAGCGGCCGAGCGACTGACCCTGGATGACGCCTTCGAGCGCGTCGCCTCCACCCATCCGCGACTGCGCCTGCTGGAATCGCAGCAGCGCATCCTCGCCGCCGATCGTGATCGCGCCAGCCAGGCACCGCCGCTGGTGCTGGGCGCGCAGCTTGAGGATGCGGCCGGCAGCGGCGCGCTCGGCGGCCTTGATGCCGCCGAGTTCACGGTAACGCTGGCCTCGGTGCTGGAACGCGGCGGCAAGCTCGACGCCCGGCGCGTGGTGGCACAGTCGCGCATCGATGCGCTGGCCGTGGAACGTGAGACCCAGCGGCTGGACCTGCTGGCCGAGGTGGCCAGGCGCTACCTCGCACTGAGCATAGCCGGCCTGCAGGAGGACATTTCCCGGCGTGAGCTGGCGCAGAGGCAGCGCGTGGTGGAGGCGGCGAGGGCGCGCTTTGTCGCCGGTGCATCCCCGGAGGCCGTCGTGCTGTCCGCCGAAGCGGCGCGTGTGCGCAGCGAGATTGCGCTGGACCGGCAGCAGCTGCTGTGGCGCCTCGCCCGCCAGCAGCTGGCGGCGTTGTGGGGTGAGCGCGAACCGGACTTCCAGGTCGTGGCCGCTGATCCGCTGGCGCTGCCTGAACCTGCCGACGAGGCCGCACTGGTTGCCCTGCTCGATGGCACGCCCGAGCTGCTGCGGTTCGCAGATGAGCGGCGCGTGCGCGAGGCGCGGCTGCAGCTGGCGCGATCCGATGCTGCGCCGGACCTGGAATGGCAGCTGGGCATCCGCCGCCACGAGGCGGGAAATGACTTTGCCCTGGTGGCCGGGCTGTCCCTGCCGCTGGGAGCCAGGACGCGCGCGCAGCCGCAGATCAGCGCCGCGCGTGAGGAGCTGGCACAACTGGGGATCGAACGCGAGGCGGCGGGCATGTCGCTGCATTCCACGCTGCTGGAAGCACTGGGCCGTTACCGGCTGGCACAGCTGGAGGTGCGTCGCATCCGTGAGGAAGTGCTGCCGGCGCTGCAGCGGGCCGAAGCCGCGGCGGAAAGGGCCTGGCGCGCGGGCGCCCTCAATTACCTGGAGTGGACGCAGCTGCAGGCGGACATCACCAACACCGAGCGCCAGCAGCTGGATGTCGCCGCTGACGCGCAGCTGGCCATGATCGAAATCCAGCGCCTGACCGGCCAGCCGTCGCTGGACCGTTCCACGATGACAGGAAACCTGCCATGAAGAACTTTCACCTGGGTGCATGCCTCCTGCTGGCCCTGCTGTTGTCCGCCTGCGGACGCCAACCCGACGATCATGCGCAAGCAGGCCATGAGCACGAACACGGGCATGAGGACGAGGCAGAAGTGCCACGCGGACCGCATGGCGGTCGCCTGCTGGAGCAGGACGGCATGGTGGTGGAACTGGCCATCGCCGAAGAGGGCACGCCGCCGAAGTTCCAGGCCTGGCTGGGGCGCGGCCAGACAGCACTGCCGCCCACCGCCGGCACAGTGGAGGTGCGCCTGACGCGGCTGGGCGATGTGCAGGAAGTGCACCAGCTGCTGCCCCGTGAAGATGGCAGCCTGCGCGCCGACACCATTGTCGGCGAGCCGCATTCATTTGATGTGGAGGTGCTGGCGACCATCGAGTCCAGGCCCCTGCGCTGGGCCTACGCGAGCCACGAAGGGCGCACCATCATCAGTGGCGCGATGGCGGAGGAATCCGGCATCCAGGTCGCGCCTGCGGGTCCGGGAGTGATCGCCGACGAGCATGAAGTGCAGGGCCTGCTCACGCCCATCGAAGGCAGGGTAGCCAGCGTCACCGCGCGCTTTCCGGGACCGGTGCTCTCGCTGCGCGCCGAAGTGGGTGACGCGGTGCGTGCCGGCCAGGTGCTGGCATCGGTGGAGAGCAACCTGAGTCTGTCCGCCTACGACATCACCGCACCGATTTCCGGCACCGTGCTGGCGCGCAACGCCAGTGTCGGCAGCCTGGCGGGCGAAGCAACACCGCTCTACGAGCTCGCCGACCTGTCGTCACTGTGGGTGGACCTGCACATCTTCGGCGCCGACGCGCAGCACATCCGCGCCGGCGTGCCGGTGGAAGTGACGCGCCTGGCAGACGGCGCAAGCATCACCACACGCCTCGAGCGCGTGCTGCCCGGCACGGCGACGGCCAGCCAGAGCACCATTGCGCGGGCCACGATCGCCAACCGCGATGCGATGTGGCGGCCGGGCTCGGCAGTGCGCGCCCGCATCACCGTCGACCGCGAGCCCGTGGAGCTGGCCGTGCCGCTGGGCGCGCTGCAGACCTTCCGTGACTGGGATGTAGTGTTCATCCGCGTGGGCGACACCTACGAAGTGCGCCCGGTGCAACTGGGCAAGCGCGACGCCAGGCAGGTGCAGGTGCTGGCAGGCCTGGTGCCCGGCGACATGGTGGTGGTGCAGCAGAGTTACCTGGTGAAGGCCGACATCGAAAAGGCCGGCGCCTCGCACGATCACTGAAGGAACCGCCCGCATGCTCGAGACGCTCATCCGCTTCGCGATCAGGCATCACTGGCTCATGCTGGTGCTGACACTGGCCATGGCGGCCGCCGGCGCGTGGAGCTTCACGCACCTGCCCATCGACGCCACGCCTGACATCACCAATGTCCAGGTGCAGGTCAACACCAACGCCCCGGGGTATTCGCCGCTGGAAGCAGAACAGCGCGTCACCTTCCCGGTGGAAACTGCGCTGGCGGGATTGCCCGGCCTGGACTACACGCGCTCGATCTCCCGCTACGGCCTGTCGCAGGTGACGGCGGTGTTCGATGACGGCACGGACCTGTACTTCGCGCGCCAGCAGGTGGCCGAACGCATCCAGCAGGTGCGGTCACAACTGCCGCCGGAACTGGATCCGCAGATGGGGCCCATCACCACCGGCATGGGCGAGATCCTGATGTACACCGTGGAGGCGGAACCGGGTGCACGCCGGGACGATGGCTCTGCCTGGACCAGCACCGACCTCAGGACACTGCAGGACTGGGTGGTTCGGCCACAGCTGCGCGGCACACCCGGTGTCACCGAGGTGAACACCATCGGCGGCTTTGCGCGGCAGATCCACGTGACGCCGGATCCAGCACGCCTGGTGGCCCTGGGCTTCACCCTGCAGGACGTGGTCGGGGCCATCGCCCGCAACAACCAGAACCTCGGGGCCGGCTACATCGAGCGCAACGGCCAGCAGTACCTGGTGCGTACACCAGGACAACTGGCGGACCTGGAGGCCATACGCGGCATCGTGCTGGACCGGCGCGAGGGTGTGCCGATCCGCGTGCGCGACGTGGCCACGGTGGACGAAGGGCCGGAACTGCGCAGCGGCGCCGCCACCCAGGACGGCGAGGAGGTGGTGCTGGGCACGGTCTTCATGCTGATCGGCGCCAACAGCCGCGAGGTGGCGCAGGCTGCCGGAAAACGCCTGCTGGAGGCGGCCCGGAGCCTGCCCGATGGCGTCGCGGTCCACACCGTGTATGACCGTACCGTGCTGGTGGACCGCACCATCAACACGGTGGCGAAGAACCTGGTCGAGGGCGCGCTGCTGGTGATCGTGGTGCTGTTCCTGCTGCTGGGCAACCTCAGGGCGGCGCTGATCACCGCCGCGGTGATTCCGCTCTCGATGCTGTTCACGATGACCGGCATGGTGCGCGGCGGCGTCTCGGGCAACCTGATGAGCCTGGGCGCGCTGGACTTCGGCCTCATCGTGGATGGAGCCGTGATCATCATCGAGAACTGCCTGCGTCGTTTTGCCGAAGCGCAGCAGCGCAATGGCCGGGTGCCCGATGAGGCGGAGCGCCATGCACTGGCGGCCTCCGCCACCGTGGAAGTGATCCGGCCCAGCCTGTTCGGGCTCGGCATCATCGCCGCGGTGTACCTGCCCATCTTCGCGCTCACCGGCGTGGAGGGAAAAATGTTCCATCCGATGGCCATCACCGTGGTGCTGGCCCTCACCGGCGCCATGTTGCTGTCGCTGACCTTTGTGCCCGCGGCAGTGGCCCTGTTCCTGCGGGGCCGGGTGCACGAGAAGGAAACCCGCGTGATGCAGCAGGCCCGGCGCGCCTATGCGCCCGCGCTCGCCTGGGCACTGCGCAGGCGCGGCTGGGTGGCTGGCATGGCGCTGCTGCTGGTGGCAGGCTGTGGACTGCTCGCCACGCGCCTGGGCACCGAATTCATTCCGGGCCTCGACGAAGGCGACATCGCCTTGCACGCCATGCGCATCCCGGGCACCAGCCTCGCGCAGGCGGTGAGGATGCAGTCGACACTTGAACGGCGCATCAGCCAGTTCCCGGAGGTGGAGCGGGTGTTCGGCAAGCTGGGCACGGCAGAGGTGGCCACGGATCCCATGCCCCCGTCGGTGGCCGATACCTTCGTGATGCTCAAGCCACGCGCGCAGTGGCCTGATGCGCGCAAGCCCAAGGCGCAGCTGGTGGCGGAGATCGAGGCGGCGGTGGCCGAAGTGCCGGGCAACAACTACGAGTTCACGCAGCCGATACAGATGCGCATGAACGAGCTGATTTCGGGTGTGCGTGCCGACGTCGCCATCAAGCTGTATGGCGATGACCTGGACACGCTGGTGCAGGTGGGCGGGCGCATCGAAGCCGTGGCGCGCACGGTACCCGGAGCGGCCGACGTACGCCTGGAGCAGTCGACGGGACTGCCGCTGCTCACCATCATCCCCGACAGCAGGGGACTGGTGCGCTACGGGCTGAATCCCGGCGACGTGCAACACACGGTGGCCACTGCGGTGGGCGGCGAGGTGGCCGGCCAGCTCTTCGAGGGCGACCGGCGTTTCGACATCGTGGTGCGGCTGCCCGAACATCTGCGGCAGGATCCGGCCGCGCTGGCGGACCTGCCGGTGCCACTGCGCATCGACAGCCGCAATGCGGATGAATCCAGCCGCGCCGCTTCCTGGCTGTCGGGCGCCCCGACGACTGTGCCGCTGCGCGAGGTGGCGCGCATCGAGAACGCCACCGGTCCCAACCAGGTCAATCGCGAGAACGGCAAGCGGCGCGTGGTGGTGACCGCCAACGTGCGGGGCCGCGACCTCGGCGGCTTCGTCGCCGAACTGCAGCGGCGCGTCAACGCAGAGGTGAAGATCCCTGAAAGCTACTGGATCGACTACGGCGGAACCTTCGAGCAGCTCGTCTCCGCCGGCAAGCGGCTGGGCGTGGTGGTGCCGGTGACCCTGGCGCTCATTTTTGCGTTGCTGTTCTGGGCGTTTGGCTCGGCAAGGGATGCCGCCATCGTGTACTCGGGCGTGCCGCTGGCACTCACCGGCGGCGTGATCGCCCTGGCATTGCGGGGCATACCGCTGTCCATATCCGCCGGCGTGGGCTTCATCGCGCTTTCCGGCGTTGCCGTACTCAACGGGCTGGTGATGATCACCTTCATCCGGCGGCTGCGCATGCAGGGTCTCGCACTCGAGGGAGCCATCATCGAAGGTGCGGTGGGACGCCTGCGCCCGGTGCTGATGACGGCGCTGGTGGCGTCGCTGGGTTTCCTGCCAATGGCGCTGAACGTGGGCGCGGGGTCGGAGGTACAGCGGCCACTGGCGACTGTGGTGATCGGCGGCATCCTCTCTTCCACGCTGCTGACACTGCTGGTACTGCCCACGCTGTACCGCATGCTGCATGCGGGGGAACGCACGGGAGCGCCGCAGCCCGCACCGGTGGCATTGTGAGCGGCGCGCACCACCCTCATCACCACCACGGCACCGGCCACCACAGTGGCACCGGTGCGCACCAAAAGCGCCTCGTATGGGCCCTGGCGCTCACCGCCACATTCCTGCTGGTGGAGGTGGCCGGCGCAATCCTCACCAACAGCCTGGCGCTGCTGTCGGATGCAGCGCACATGGCCACCGACGTGGCGGCCCTGGCCGTGTCGCTCGCGGCGCTGCGCCTGGCGCGGCGTCCCGCCGATCCACGGCGCAGCTACGGATACGCACGACTGGAAGCCTTCGGTGCCATGGTCAATGGCGCCATGCTCATCATCGTCGCCGGCTACGTGCTGTGGGAGGCAGCAGGGCGACTGAAGAACCCGGCCCCCGTGGCAGTGGACGGCATGCTGGCCGTGGCTGTGGTGGGACTTGGGGTCAACCTGGTGTCGATGCGGCTGCTGCACGCCGGCAGCCGCAGCAACCTCAACCTGCGCGGCGCGTATCTTGAAGTGTGGAGCGATGCGCTTGGCTCAGCGGCGGCAATCATCGGCGCATTGCTGATCCGCTTCACGGGCTGGACCTGGATCGACGCGGTGATCGCCATACTCATCGGCCTGTGGATACTGCCGCGTACCTGGGTGTTGTTGCGCGACGCGGGGCATATCCTGCTCGAAGCCGCGCCGGCCGGCATCGACCTGGCCGAGGTGCGCAACGCCATCGCGGGCAGCCCCGGCGTGCGGGACGTGCACGACCTGCATGTCTGGGCCCTGGGTTCGGCCGACGTACTGCTGACCGCGCATGTGGTGATCGACCCGACTGCCGACATCGACGCAGAGCGGCAGCATCTCGGCCAGCTGCTGGCGCAGCGCTTTGACGTCCACCACGCCACACTGCAGATGGAGCACCGTCATTGCAGCAGGGATGACCTGCATCCCTGAAGGTTCGGGCAGGCCGGCGGCCCCGTGATGGCGATGCTATGATCGCCGGGCTCCGGCAGGCGACGGGCCGGGGTCCCGCACCGAGTGTGCCTGGGCGGACGTGGCGAAACTGGCAGACGCAGCAGACTTAAAATCTGCTTTCCGCAAGGAAGTGTGGGTTCGATTCCCGCCGTCCGCACCACGCCGGCCTGGCCGGCGGCGTTGCCTGAGTCACCCTGGGCACTGCAAAGAACCGACAACTTGCTCGAAGTATCTCAATTGCACCTCTGGCGCGGCGATCGCCATCTGTTGCGCGGACTGCAATTCACGGTCGCTCCCGGGCAGCTGTTGCAGCTGCTGTGGCCGAATGGCGCGGGCAAGACCACGCTGCTGCGCTGCCTGGCCGGTTTTCTCCACGCCGAGCAGGGTGAGGTGCGCTGGCAGGGCACCAATGTGGAAAAGGATCGTGATGCCTTCCACTGGGACCTGGCCTACCTCGGCCATGAGAGCGCGCTGAAAGGTGATCTGACCGCGATGGAGAACCTGCGTTTGTCCTGTGCGCTGCGCGTGCCGCAGAAGGCGGAGCGATTGCGCGTCGCACTCGAGGAGGTGGGCCTCGGCAGCATTGATCCGGCGCTGCCAGTGCGCAGCATGTCCGCCGGCCAGAAGCGCCGGGTCGCCCTGGCACGCCTGTCGCTGTGGCATGCCAGGCTGTGGCTGCTGGATGAACCGGCCACCAACCTGGACGCGGCAGGGCAGACGGTGTTCGGCAAACTGCTGGGCGCCCATCTTTCAGGCGGCGGCCTTGCCATTGTGGCCACACACCGGGCCATCGAACTTGCCGGCATGGCCAACCGCTTCTGGGTTGCACCGCAGGAGGTTCCGCAGTGAGCCTGCGCGCATCTTCGCCGGCCGCCGCTATGGCCGTGCTCCGCCGCGATCTGCTGCTTGCGGCGCGACGCCCGGGCGAGTGGCTGCAGCCGCTGGGGTTTTTCGTGCTGGTGACAGTGCTGTTCCCGCTGGCCATGGACCCGGAACCTTCGCGCCTGAGAATGGTCGCGCCGGCCGCGCTGTGGGTGTCATTGCTGCTGGCCTCACTGCTCGCGCTGGAAATCCTGTTCCGCGAAGACTCGCGCGATGGAACTTTGGAGCAGTACGCGCTGTCTGGACAGTCATTCACTGCCTTGCTGCTGGCCAAGACCGCCACGCACTGGCTGCTGACCGGATTGCCGATGGTGCTGGTGGGGCCGCTGGCGGCCCTGAGCCTGGCGGCGCCGGCTGCGGCGCTGCCGGGCATCGCGCTGGCGCTGTTCCTGGGTAGTCTCAGCCTTAGCCTGATCGGCGCCATCGGCGCCGGCCTCACGCTGGGCACGCGGCGGGGTGGTGCACTGCTTTCGCTGCTGGTGCTGCCGCTGGTGGCGCCGGTGCTGATTTTCGGCGCACGGGCCACTGCGTGGGCCATCGCGGGAGAGGAGGCGGCCGGCGCGCTGTACCTGCTGGGAGCAATGGGTGTGCTGGCCCTCACGCTGGCGCCGCTGGCGGCCGCGGCGGCTGTGCGGATCAGCATGGAGTAAAATCAAGCTATGAGCTGGACCTGGTTCCATCGCTTCGGATCGCCGCCGTACTTCTACCGCTTCGCGGGCAGATGGGCGCCGTGGTTCCTGGGCTTCGCGACGATGCTGCTGCTGGTGGGCCTTTATGGCGCGCTGGTCTCGGCGCCAGTGGACTACTACCAGAGCGAGGTCTACCGCATCATCTACGTGCACGTGCCATCTTCCTACCTGGCACTGATGAGCTACACCTGGATGGCCGTGGCTGCCGCCGTGGGCCTGATCTGGCGCATCAAGGTTGCGCATGCCGTGGCCGCCGCCTGTGCACCGGCCGGCGCCAGCTTCACCGTGGTATCGCTGGTCACCGGCATGATCTGGGGCGAGCCCACCTGGGGCACCTGGTGGACCTGGGATCCACGCCTGGTGTCGCAGTTGTTCGTGCTGTTCTTCTTCCTCGGCTACATCGCACTGCGCGGCGCCATCGAGGATCGCGAGCGGGCCGACCGCACCAGCGCCGTACTGGCCATTGTCGGCGTGGTCAACGTACCCATCGTGCACTGGTCCGTGACCTGGTGGAATTCTCTGCACCAGGCGCCGACACTGATGCGGGCAGATGGTCCATCCATGGCGATGTCCATGCTCTGGCCATTGCTGGTGATGATCCTGGCCTACACGCTCTACTTCATCGCGCTGATGCTGATGCGCGCCCGCGCCGAGGTGCTGCGCCGCGAACGGGGTGGCGCATGGCTGCGCGAAGAGCTGGCACAAGCGGAGGCCGCATGAGCGAATTTCTCGACATGAAGGGCTATGGCGTGTTCATCTGGCCGGCCTACGTGATTGCCATCGGCGCACTGTGGCTGAATGTGTGGATCGCGCGGCGCCAGCTGCGCGCAGCCCGTATCGATGCGCGCCGACGCCTCGCCATGCAGGAGGAATCAACATGACCCCGGTGCAGAAGCGACGCCTTTTCATGGTGGTGGGAATCCTCGCGGGTGTCGGCATTGCCGCAGCGCTGGCGCTGTTGTCGGGCAAATTTGCCATCGGCTACACCCCGCCCACCGAAGTGGCTGCCGGTGCCCGACAGCCCGGCCAGCGTTTCCAGCTTGGCGGCATGGTGAAACCCGGCACCCTGCAACGCACCCCCGGTTCGATGGAAGTGCGCTTCGTCGTCACGGACTTCGCTGCCGACGTGCCGGTGGTCTATGACCGCGTGCTGCCTGACCTGTTCAAGGAGAATTCCGGCGTGGTGGCCAATGGCCGACTCAACGAGCAGGGCGTGTTCGTTGCCGACGAGGTGCTGGCGAAGCACGACGAGAACTACATGCCGCCGGCCGTGCAGGAATCATTGCGGCGCGGCGAATCGCGGATGGAACAGCCCGCAGCCCCCCAACCGTAGCGGAGCAAAGACATGATCCCCGAGATTGGTCAGTTCGCGCTGATCCTGGCGCTGCTGGTGGCGCTGGCACAGACCTTCTTCGGCCTCGCCGGGCCCTGGCGTGCGCAGCCGCGCTGGATGCAGGCGACCTATCCGGCGGTCGCCGGGCAGTTCGTGCTGCTGGCCGTGGCATTTGGCTGCCTGGTGTGGGCCTTCGTGCACAACGATTTCACGGTGCGCCTGGTGGCGGCCAATTCCAACTCCGCGCTGCCGGTGTACTTCCGCGTGGCAGCAGTGTGGGGCAACCATGAAGGCAGCCTGCTGTTCTGGGTGTTCGTGCTGTCGATCTGGACGCTGGCGGTGGCCGCGTTCTCCACCAGCCTGCCGAAGGACTTCGTGGCGCGCGTGCTGGGCGTGCTTGGCCTGATCAGCTCCGGCTTCCTGCTGTTCTCGCTGGCCACTTCCAATCCATTCACGCGTCTGCAGCCGGGACTGCCCGATGGTGTGGACCTGAATCCCGTGCTGCAGGACTTCGCGCTCACCATCCACCCGCCAATGCTGTACGTCGGCTACGTGGGCTTCTCCGTGGCCTTCGCATTCGCCTGTGCCGCGATGATCCAGGGCAAGCTCGACCAGGTGTGGGCGCGCTGGACAAGACCCTGGACCACCGTGGCGTGGATGTTCCTGACCCTGGGCATCGCCATGGGCAGCTGGTGGGCCTACTACGAGCTGGGGTGGGGCGGCTGGTGGGCTTGGGACCCGGTGGAAAACGCCATCCTGATGCCGTGGCTGCTGGGCACGGCGCTGATCCATTCGCTGGCCGTCACCGACAAGCGCGGCCTGTTCAGGAGCTGGACACTGCTGCTGGCCATCATGGCCTTCTCCTTCTGCCTGCTGGCCACCTTCCTGGTGCGTTCCGGCGTGCTCACATCCGTACACAGCTTCGCGGCTGATCCGGAGCGCGGCATTTTCATCCTGGCCTTCCTGGTGCTCACCATTGGCGGCTCGCTGGCGCTGTATGTGTGGCGGGCACCCCTGCTGCGTTCTTCCGCCGGCTTCGACCTGACTTCGCGCGAGAGCTTCCTGCTGTTCAACAACATCCTGCTGGTGGTTGCCACCGCGGTGGTATTTGGCGGCACGCTGGCGCCGATGATCTCCGACGCGCTGGGACGGGGCACGCTGTCGGTGGGGCCGCCGTATTTCAATCCGATGTTCCTGCTGCCCATCCTGCCGCTGCTTGCGCTGGTGCCACTGGGCACTTTCGCGCGGTGGAAGCGCGGCCAGCTCGGAGAATCGCGCCGGCGGCTCCAGGGCGCGCTCGCACTGTCCGTGGTGCTTGGACTGGCCATGATGCTCGGCCTCTATGGCGACCGCTCGCTGCTGGGACCGATCGGCGTGGTGCTGGGCCTGTGGATCGCGCTCACCGCGCTGGTTGATCCAGTGGACCGCCTGCGGCGCGGGCTGTCGGTCTCGCCGGCGGTGCTGGGCATGGCGATGGCGCACCTGGGGCTGGGCGTGATCACCGTGGGCATCACCACCATGGAAAGCCGCATGTACGAACGTGACGTGGCGCTGAAGGCGGGCCAAGAGGCGCAGCTTGGCGACTACGTGTTCCGCTTTGACGGCGTGGTGGATGCGGATGGTCCGAATTACACAGCCACGCGCGGCACCGTCACCGTGCTGCGCGATGGCAGGGAAGAGGCGGTGCTGCAACCGGAGAAGCGCGGCTACTTCGTGGCAGGCCAGGCACTGGCGGAGGCCGCGCTGGGAGTGAACCTGCGACGTGACCTTCTGGCCACGCTGGGCGAAGACCTGGGCGATGGCGCCTGGAGCCTGCGACTGCAGGTGCGGCCGCTGATGCAGTTCCTGTGGCTGGGCGCGGCACTGATGGCGCTGGGTGGCCTGATCGCCACGCTCGACAAGCGCTATCGTCGCCGTCGCGAGAGCATGGCGACCGAGCCTGCGGCGGCACCTGCGCCGGCGCCGGTGGTTGCTGCACAGGCGGATCCGGCATGAACCGTTTCGCCATTCCACTGGTGGTGTTCGCGGCGCTGGTGGTGATGTTTGCCATCGCGCTGAATCGCGCGCCCGAGAAATCCGTCGTGCCTTCGGCCCTGATTGGCAAGGCGGCGCCGGATTTCGTGCTGCCCGACCTGCTGCGTCCCGGCGAAAACGTCGACAGCTCCACGTACACGGGCCGCTGGCGACTGATCAACGTCTGGGGCACCTGGTGCCGCGAGTGCACCGTGGAGCATCCGGTGCTGCTGGACATCGCGCGCGAGGGCAAGGTGACCCTGCTCGGCCTCAACTACAAGGACGAGGATGATCTGGCCCGCGAGTGGCTGGACCAGCTTGGCAATCCCTTCGCGGCAGTGGCCGTGGACAAGCAGGGCGACACGGCCATCGACTTCGGTGTCTACGGCGCCCCGGAGACCTTCCTGGTGAACCCCGAGGGCGTGATCGTGCACAAGGTGGTGGGTGTGATCACACCAAAGATGTGGCGGGACACCCTGCTGCCGATGATCAGCGGTGCCGGCTCGTGACGCGCGTGTTTGCCCTGCTGCTGCTGCTCGCCGCTGGCACGGCCTCGGCCATCGATCCCGAACGGCTCGAAGATCCCGTGCAGCAGCAGCGCTACGACGCGTTGATCCACGAACTGCGCTGCCTGAAGTGCCAGGGCGAAACCGTGGCCGACACGCCCGCCATGTTCGCCGTGGACATACGCCGCCAGGTCCGCTCGCTGATCTCCGAGGGTCGCAGCGATGTCGAGGTGAAGCAGTACCTGGTCGACCGCTACGGAGAGATGATCCTGCTGAAGCCGCGCAGCCCCTGGCTGTGGATCGCGCCAGTGATCTTCCTGCTCGGTGGCGCACTGGTTGCCTGGCGCGTGCTCGGGCAGCGCCGCCAGCTGCTGGGCACCGATGATTCGGATCCGGATGAAGGGGGCAGGGCGGCATGAGTGGCTTCGTTTTCATCGCCGGCTTCCTGACGCTGGCCACGCTGGTTGCGCTGCTGTATCCGCTGCTGCGCCGGCGTGCCGGATCGCCCGAAGCCTGGCGCAGCGCGGGCATTGCAGGATTGCTGGTCCTGGTGGGCGCCGCCGGCCTGTATCCGGTGTGGAGCAACTTCAAGTGGCATGAGGCGGAGCCTGCGCTGGACTCCCCCGAAGGCATGGTTGGCAGGCTGGCGCGGCGGCTGGAACGCGAACCGGATGACCTGCAGGGCTGGCTGATGCTCGGCAAGTCATACACCGTGATTGCTGAATCGCCGGGCCGCGAGAACTACTACGACCTGGCCGCACGCGCCTACCAGCGGGCCGATACCCTGGCCAAGGGCCAGAGCCATGAGGCGCTGCTCGGCCTGGCCGAAACGCTGTTGCTGGCCGGTCGCAGCGATCTGTCGCAGCGCGCCGGCCGCCTGTACGAGCAGGCGCTCGAATTGCCCGGCGCGCCAGTGAAGGCGCTGTTCTACAGCGCGCTGGCCGCGCGCGAGCGCAATGAGCTGCCGCTGGCGAAGGCGCGCCTCGAACGCATGCTGCAGGCCAGTCCGCCGCCAGACGTGGTGAACATCATCAGCGAGCTGATCCGGGAGATCGATGCAACTTCCGCCATGCTGGCCGCTGCGCCGGAACAGGGTGGTCCGGGTGCAGCCGTGTCAGTTGATGCCGTCTCGATTCCCCTGCGGATCACGCTTGCAGGTTCGGTGGCTGCAAAGGCAGAGGCAAACGCACCGCTGTTTGTCGTGGCGCGTGTGCCGGGCCAGCGTCAGCCGGTGGCCGCGAAGCGCCTGGACGCGAAGTTTCCGCTGGAAGTGGATCTGCTCAGCACCGACGCCATGACGGGTGGAAGCGGTTTCACTGCCGGGCAGGAGCTGGAAGTGGAGGCGCGCATCGCCAATGGCGGCGGTGCACTTTCGCGTAGCGGAGACCCGTTCGGCTCGGTTCGCATCAAGGCCGGCGAAGCGCGGCGCACCAACATCGAGATCAACCAGCTTCGTCCCTGAACGTGACCCGGAAGCCTTCCGGGCCGCCGGGAATCGGCTATTCTCCCGCCGCAGCACGTGGCCCAGAGCGTGCACTTTCCCGGGGGATACATGCGACGTCTGATTTCCGTTGTCGCCGGCACGGCCTTCGTGCTGGGCGTGGTGGCCTGCGTGGGCACTGGTGGCAGCAGCGATGGCAACCGCAGCGCCAAGGCTGATCCCGCGGCACATGTGACTGACCAGTGGGTGGCCCATGGAGGCGATCACAGCGAACAGCGCCACAGCCCGCTCAAGCAGATCAACGACAGCAACGTCAGCCAGCTCGGGCTGGCCTGGCATGCCGACGTGAGTGAACCCGGCGGCTACCAGACCACGCCGCTGGTGGTGGACGGCAAGCTCGTCTTCACCACGCCCTGGAGCAAGGCCTACGCCTTGGATGCGCGCACCGGCAAGCAGCTGTGGAAGTACGACCCACAGGTACGTCGTGAAATCGCCGCCAGCAGCCTGTGCTGCAATGTCGCCAATCGCGGCGTTGCCTACCACGAGGGCAAGGTGATCTGGGCCACGCTGGACGGCCGCCTCCTGGCCGTGGATATCAACACCGGCAAGAAGCTGTGGGAAGCGCAGACCACTGATCCGGAGAAGGCGCTGTCCATCACCGGCGCGCCACGCATCGGCAATGGCATGGTTTTCATCGGCCAGGCCGGCGCGGAGTACCACCAGCGGGGTTATTTCTCCGCCTGGGATGCCGAGACCGGCAAGAAACTCTGGCACTGGTGGGCGGTGCCGGGCAATCCGGCTGATGGCTTCGAGCAGCCCGAGCTGGAATGGGCCGCCAAGACCTGGAACGGGGAATGGTGGAAGTTCGGCGGCGGCGGCACGCCGTGGGACGGCATCGTCTACGACCCCAAGACAGACCTTGTGATCTTCGGCACCGGCAATGGCTCGCCATGGCCGGCCGAGGTGCGCTCGCCAGGTGGCGGCGACAATCTCTTCACTTCGTCCATCGTTGCCCTGCACGCGAAGACCGGCAAATACGCCTGGCACTACCAGACGGTGCCGGCGGACAACTTCGACTTCGACAATGCCTCACCGCTCACCGTCGCTGACCTCACCATCAACGGGCAGAAGAAGCACGTGGTCATGCAGGCGCCGAAGAACGGCATCATGTACGTGATCGAGGTGGCCACCGGCAAGGTGCTGTCGGCAGATCTCTTCGTGCCCGGCGCCAACTGGCTCACCGGCTTCGACCAGAAGAACAACTGGAAGCCCATCCTCAATCCCGAAGCCAACATCGGCAAGACGGGCAAGGGCTGGACCGTGGTGCCGTTCCAGACGCATGTGTGGCAGCCGCAGGCATTCAATCCGGATGCCGGCCTCATCTACATACCGACGCGCTATGCCAGCTACGGCATGGTTTCCCAAGCCGGTGCCAAGATGGGAAACCAGCTGCTGTCGATCGCCATCGGCCAGCCGCCGCAATACGCACCCCCCAATCTGGGCGGTCCGGAAGTGCCCAAGGCCTACCTGCTGGCCTGGGATCCGGTGAAGCGCAAGGAGGCCTGGAAGTCCACCGACGCCTCCAGCGGCAATGGCGTGCTGAGCACTGGCGGCAACCTGGTGTTCCAGGGCAAGGGCAATGACCTGCAGGCCTTCCGCGCTGATACTGGCGAGAAGCTGTGGTCCACGAATGTGGGCGCGGGCATCCTGGGCGGCGCCATCACCTACGCGCTGGATGGGGTGCAGTACATCGCTGGCGCCGGCGCATTCCCGCGCAACATGGGTGGCCGCCTGGTGGTGTACAAGCTCGGCGGCAGCGCCACGCTGGGCCCGGCGCCGACGCCGCCTCCGCCTGCCGTGCTCAATCCTCCCGCCAACTTCGGTACCGACGCGCAGCTGGCACGCGGCGAGGAGAAGTACAAGCAGAACTGCACCATCTGCCATGAGGACGGCCGGCAGATGGGCGGCTTCCCCGACCTGCGCAGCTCGCCGTACCTGAACAGCGATGCGGCCTTCAAGGCGGTCGTGATCGATGGCCTGCTCACGGAGCGGGGCATGCTGTCGTTCCGCCAGGCGATGAGCGCGGAGGATGCAGAGGCCATTCGGGCCCATGTGGTGCGACTGGCCAACACGCAGAAGGAACAGCAG
>JALYWF010000188.1 GCA_030852845.1 Pseudomonadota bacterium | reverse complement strand
GTCATCTGCTCCACTTCGCGGAAGACGAATGCATCCCGGCAACCATCCGGCAGCTTGTCGATCGCGGCCTCGAGCAACTGGCGGATCTGTCGCTCGTGCAGTTGTGCGGCCGGACCCGGGGCCGGGGACTGGATGTCCTCCGGTCGCACAGCCCCTGCCGTCTCATCTCCGGTTGAACTGACCACACTCCAGCGCCTGGCAAACCGGCGACGGCGCATCAGCGCCTCGTTGGTTGCGATCCGGCACAGCCAGCCGGCGAAACCGGCCGGCCCGCGGAATTGCGCCATGGCGAACCAGGCGCGGACATAAGTCTCCTGGACACAGTCCTCGGCCTCCCCGTCGTCACGCAGGATGCCGCGCGTTATGCGGAACAGCCGGCGGTTGTAGCGGCGCATGACCAGCTCGAAGGCCGCCGTGTCGCCGCAGCGGATCTGCGCCACCAGATGCTCGTCTGGCGGCGTCTCGACACGCTGCGGCTCCTGCAGCCTGGCTACCTGGATCATCGGACCATCCCTCCCGCAGGAATTTCCTCCTGACAGATGCATATGGCGAACGGCAGGTTACCTCTTCCGTGAAGGTAACCCCCAGGCCGGCAGCGGCATCTACCGGGAGTCAGGAGACAGTATGGAGGTTACGTTCATGTTCAATACCGCAATCATCCTGTTCGCCGTGGCGGCCCTTGGGGGCGCCACCATGGCCGTGTTGCATTTTCGCGGCCGTGCAGCGCCGCCCGTGGTCCTCGCCGTCTTGCACGGACTTTTCGCGGCATCGGGACTGGTGGTCCTGTCGCTGGCCGTGCTGCGCTCGGGGGTGGAGGGAACCCCCGCCATCGCGCTGGGCCTGTTCCTGCTGGCCGCTCTTGGTGGTTTCGGCCTGCTGAGTTTCCATCTGCGCCGCCGCCGCCTGCCCGGCGCCCTGGTGCTGGGCCACGGCTTGCTGGCGGTTGCCGCCTTCCTGCTGCTGCTCGTCGCCTTCCTCGGGACATCGTCATGACGCTGCGCGTGGCCGGGCATCCCCTGCACCCGATGCTGGTGCATTTTCCGGTCGCGCTGTGGACGCTGTCTGTGGCCACGGATGCAGGTGGCCTCATTACGGGGAGCGGTATCTGGTGGAGCGCCAGCTTCGCCTGCCAGGCATTGGGATTGCTGGCTGCCGTCCTTGCAATGGCGGCCGGCGCTTTTGATTTCGCGTCCCTGCCGCGCGGGCATCCCGGCACGGACACGGCCGTCGCGCACCTCACAGCCATGGGCATGGCCTGGCTGTTGTATCTGGCAAGTGTGGTCCTGCGCGGCATGCCCGGAGCGGATGCTCCACCCCGGTCTGCAGTCATCGCCGGATTCGTGGGCTTTCTGGCCATGGCCGTGGGGGGATGGCTTGGCGGCCGGCTGGTGTATCACTTCGGCGTGGGTGTGATTGCAGGACAGGAGTGGCGATCCTCATAACGCCCTGATTGCGGCGAACAGCATGTTGTGCGCGCAATTGGACAACCCGGATCCCCATTGCTAAAACGCTCCTTCGCGTGGCGCGGGAAAGAACGCGTTTCTTCAGTTCTCAAGGAGTGATGAATGCAGAACAAGGGTTCCCGGATGCAGGGAGTTGCGATGGTCGGCGCCTCAGCGATGGCGGTGCTTTTTGCGGCCGGCAGCGCGGGCGCTGCAACACCCGGCTTCTACATTGCCGGCCAGTTCGGCCAGTCCAATTCGAACAGCGATACGTGGACCGCGGTGCGGATGGGCCAGATCATGGGAAACGCCTGGGCAGACAGCCAGAATATCCTGGCGTGGTCGGAAGGGGAGACTGACAAGACCGACCAGGGTTTCGAGATCTCGGTGGGGTACCAGTTTTCCCCGAATCTGGCGATAGAGGGTGCCTACATTGACCTCGGCAACTTCTCCTACGATTCGCCGCTGGAAGTGAGCGACGATGGCACGGTCTTTCTTGACGCGACATCGGCGATTTCCGGGCGACGCCGCGGACCCGCGTTGTCGCTGGTCAGCACCTGGCCCGCTGCAGGGTCCGTCTGGCTCGATGCGCGCGCCGGGGTGTTCTTTGGCAGGTCGGTGGCGAAGGTGAGCTTTGGCCTGGAAGGCGAGAGCCCCTCACACGCGAAATTCACGGATCGTAAAACCGCCATCTTCGTCGGTGCGGGCCTGAACTGGTCGTTCCTGGAAAAGGCGTCGATCCGCCTCGGCTACTCCCGCTTTGGCAAGGACGCGATGATCTATCACGAGGTTGATCGCATTTCGCTGGGTGTGAGGGTGTCGCTGTAGCCGGCGCTGCACGAGACACTCGTGATCGTGCGCATGAACGACCCCGGCCTGTGGATGACGCACGACCACATCCGACAGCGCGGTGCACAAGGGGACGCCGCTCGACTGAATGATGGGTGGCCCCGGCACGGGCCATTGCCCGCGTGGTGGCCGTAGCCTACTTCCTGCCTCAGGAAGCTGCATCCGGCAGCGGTTCCGGGGAGTCTGGCGAGGACAAAGCCTTCTCGGATAACCTGCGGGCCTTTTGCGGATCGGACACCCAATGACCTTGCCCGTAATCGTCGCTGGCGGCGGCATCGGCGGCCTCAGCGTGGCGCTGACCCTGCAGCAGCTGGGTGTGCCTTGCCTGGTGCTCGAGGCTGCTCCCGAACTCCTGCCCCTGGGAGTGGGCATCAACCTTCAGCCCAACGCCGTGCGCGAGCTCTACGACCTGGGTTTCGGCCCGGCAGAGCTGGACCAGATCGGCATCGAGACCCGCGAATTCGCGCTGGTCGGCCTGAACGGCAACGACATCTATTCGGAACCGCGCGGCAAGGGGGCCGGATACCTGTGGCCGCAATATTCGGTGCACCGTGGCCGGTTGCAGATGATGCTGTATCGCGCAACGCTGGCACGGCTCGGTGCCGGAGCCATGCGCACGGGCATGAAAGTCACCGGCTACCGCAACCACACTGACGGCGTCACGGTGGAGGCGCAGGACCTCGGTGGTGGTCGCCATGCCTTCGAGGCGTCGCTGCTGATTGCCGCAGACGGCCTGCATTCAGCGGTGCGCCAGCAGATGCATCCGGCGCAACCGCCCATCCACTGGGGCGGGGCGATCATGTGGCGGGGCGTGACCCGCGGCGCTCCGATCCGTACTGGCGCGTCATTCGTCGGGCTCGGCACGCTGCGCCACCGGGTCGTGTTCTACCCGATCTCGCAGCCGGATCCGGCCACCGGGCTGGCAGACATCAACTGGATCGCCGAAATCACCGTCGACAACAGCGCCGGCTGGCGCAGCGGCGACTGGAACCGGCGCGTGGCGCATGAAGAATTCGTGCATCACTTCGAGCGCTGGAACTATGACTGGATAGATATCCCGGGAATGTTGCGTGGTGCTCCCGCTGTCTATGAATACCCGATGATCGACCGCGAACCGGTTCCCACCTGGCGTGACGGGCGGGCGGTGTTGCTGGGCGACGCAGCCCATGTGATGTATCCCACCGGTTCCAACGGTGCCAGCCAGGCCATTGTCGATGCACGCGTGCTGGGTGCTGTCCTGCTCGAACATGGCGTGACCGAACAGGCCGTGCAGGCGTTCGACGCCAGGCTGCGCCCCGAAATCTCGCCGCTGATCCTGCGCAATCGCGGCGCCGGTCCGTTCGGCATCCTCGGCATCGTCGAGGAGCGCTGCGGTGGCGTGTTTGATCAGATCGATGACGTGATTCCGCGGACCGAGCGCGAGGAATTCATGGAGCGTTATCGTGTGGCTGCTGGCTTCGCAGTGGCCCGCCTCAATGCGGCGCCGCCGATCATCCCGGCCGATGCCAGGGTTGCGTGACGGGAGAAGGCTCGATGCTCCGGCACTACGTGTTCATACGCTATGCAGCTGGTACCAGTGAAGCGCATGTGGCGGAGTTCTGCCGCCGCATGCTGGCCCTGCGCGAGCCGATTCCAGCGATTCATTCGCTGGAGATCGGCCGCGACATGCTGCGCGAAGCGCGCAGCTGGGATGTGGTGCTGATCATGCGGTTCGAATCTTTGCAGGCCTTGCGCACCTACCAGCAGCATCCCCTGCATGTGAGTGTCATGCAGTTCAACCAGCCGCATGTCGCAGACGTGGGCGCGGTTGATTTCATGGAGTGAGGCGCCGCCTACCGGCGTTCAGGCCGCGTGAGATCCGCGTTGCGCTGAATGGTCGATCCATGAATGGTGCCGTCATCCAGGTGACGCATCCTGCCGGAGTCGTCGTCCACGCTGTCCGCGCCTGCTGCTTCACTGGTCGATGAGACATCTGTCGCTCCCGCTCCCTGCAGCAGGTGCTTGGCGCGATCAATCTCATCGGAGGTGTCACAGTGCACCGAGAGCAGCGTTCCGCCACTCTTCACGCGACCTTCGTAGCGCTTCGCTTCGAATTCGGGCATACCCATGCCCACCAGTGCGCCCACGAG
This sequence comes from Pseudomonadota bacterium, assembly GCA_030852845.1. Taxonomy (GTDB): domain Bacteria; phylum Pseudomonadota; class Gammaproteobacteria; order Steroidobacterales; family Steroidobacteraceae; genus ZC4RG30. The sequence continues at coordinate 6,254 of JALYWF010000188.1, read as the reverse complement.
CCCGCCAACTGCACCGCCTGCGCCCATGCCTGCAAGCCCTGCAACAATGGGTCCGGCAGCGATCAGGGGACCAATGCCCGGGATGGCCAGGGCGCCGATGCCGGCCAGGACGCCCAGCGTGCCGCCGACCATGCCGCCCACTGTGGCCCCTGCTGCAGTGCCCTCGGGCGCCTTGGTGTGTTTCTCATGCGCAAACTCCCGCGTGCTGCGCGAGTCCGGCAAGAGCACCGAAATCGAGCCGCTGGGAAAATTCGCTGCGATCAGCAGGTCGACAGCCCGCTCGGCTTCAACCTGAGTGGAAAAGATGCCAAAAACTGCCTTGTACTTGCTGCCCATGATGACTCTCCGGTTGGGATGACTTTGCGACGGCCGCGGCGCCACAAGCGCTGGGTCTGTGACCGTATGTAATGGCGGGGGCAAGGGATGTAGGAGAATTCCCCATCCGGCCGTACGGAACCGCGTCTGAGGGCTCTGGACAAGGCTTGACCCCGCCGACAAGATGCACGCCAACACCTGTCGTGCAAGAACAAGGACGTCGACCATGCGACCGATTGCCGTAGCTCTCCTGGCCCTCTTTGTCGCCAGCCCGCTGATTGCGCAGGAAGCCCCGAAGTACAAGACCACCGGGAAGATCACCATCAGTGATCCCGCGCTCAGGAACCTGATCGACGAGACGGCCCCGATCGAAATCATCAGCGAGGGCTACAACTGGTCCGAAGGTCCCCTGTGGGTCCAGGACAGCACGGTCGCCGGAGGCGGGTTCCTGATCTGGTCAGACGTGCCCGAGAACAAGATCTTCAAGTGGGCGCAAGGGCAGGACACCAGACCCGTCGTCTACATGGAGCATTCCGGCTACACGGGCCTGGGAACATACAGCCGGGAACGCGGTTCCAATGGCCTCAATGTCGACAAGAACGGCAACCTCTATTTTGCCGAGCACGGCGACCGGCGCATTTCGGTGATGAAGCCCGGCTACGGCAAGAAGACGGTGGCCGACGGTTACCAGGGCAAGCGATTCAACAGTCCCAACGACATCGAGATCGCATCCAACGGCAACCTCTACATCACCGATCCGAGCTACGGACTGCCGCAGGATCCGGCCGCCAAGGAGCTGTCTTTCAACGGTGTATACCTGATCCGTCCGAGCGGTGAGGTCGTGCTGCTGACCGACGAGTTCGAAGCTCCCAATGGCGTCGGGCTCTCGCCTGACGAGAAGACGCTGTACATCGCCCAGTCCAGCTTCCGCCAGCCGATCTGGAAAGCCTTCGACGTCAAGGCAGACGGCACGATTGCCAATGGCCGCGTGCTCCTGAATGCCCAGCAAGCGGGATTGACCGGAGGCGGCGGCCCTGATGGATTGGAAGTTTCCGCCGATGGCACGATCTGGTCCTCGGGGCCGGGCGGGGTGATCATCATTTCCCCGCAGGGCAAGGTGCTGGGCCGCATCGAAGTGCAGACGAACCAGAACCTTTCCAACACCGCATTCGGCGGCGCGGATGGCTCATATCTCTATATGACCAATGACAGCTACATCCTGCGCGTGAAGACGAAGACGAAGGGAATGCGCTGGAAGTAGCGAGACGCGGAGGTCGCGTCACGTCACGATATTCGTAACCCGCGGCAAGCCCTGGGCTTCGCGGAGTCAGCTCCCAGCCTGGCGAAAGCGGACTTTCGCCAGGCCAGGTATTTGCTTACCAGCGACCGCCGCCGCCGCGCGATGCGTCATAGCCGCCGCGATTGCCACCACCGCCGGTGCGCGGCTTGTCCTGCGCCTCGTTCACACGCAGTGCACGGCCATCGAGGCTCTGGCCATTGACGGCCTGGATCGCACGCGACGCGTCCGCCTGGCTCATCTCGACGAAGCCGAAGCCGCGGGGGCGGCCGGTCTCGCGATCATTGGGCAGGCTGATGGATTCCACCGTGCCGTGCGCCGCGAACAACTCGCGGACCTGGTCTTCGGTGGCGGTAAAGGGCAGGTTGCCGACGTAAATCTTGGCCATGTGGCTTTCTCTCTTCGTTGAAATAAATGAACTGGCAGGCAGTGCGGGATCGAAGAGAGCCGGGATACGGCAAGCGGCGAACCAGAAATGTCCTGACACCTGATCGGCAGGCGTTTCGGCTCGAGCGGAAGGCGCCAGAACGGCGCAATTACGATACGGACGGAAGACGATCAGCCACAGGCTAGCACAACAGCCCGGCCGGCGTATGGACTTCGGCAGCGGCGGTGCTTGTCACCGTGCCGGAAGTCCCGCGCTCCCTGACTTCAGGCGAATCCCTTCAGCTCTGAAGTCTTGATCGGCAGCGTGCGCACGCGCCTGCCCGTCGCCGCGAAGATGGCGTTGGTCAGCGCCGGCACTACCGGCGGCATCGCCGGCTCGCCCAGCCCCGTCGGATTGTTGTCCGTCATCACGAAGTGCACTTCGACCTTCGGCGCCTGGTGCATGCGCAGCAGCGGATAGTCATGGAAGTTGCTCTGGTCCACGCGCCCGTTGGTGAACGTGAGCGCCTGCGCCAGGGCCTGCGACACGCCGTCGATGGCCGAGCCTTCCACCTGGTTGCCGCCGGCGCTCGGGTTCACGATCTGGCGACCCACGTCACCGGCAACCCACACCTTCTCCACGCGCACCTCGCCGGTCTTGCTGCTGACGGAGGCCTGCACCACTTCTGCGAAGTAGCCCTGGTGGCTGAAATAGGCGGCAAGCCCCAGGCCGGTGCCCTTGGGCAGCTTCCTCTTGCCCCAGCCGGACTTCTCCGCCACGGCCTTCAGCACACCAGCCATGCGCGCGTTGTCGAAGCCCACCGATTCGCCGAACTGGGACCGGGTGACTGCCGGTGCCTTGGGAGGCCCGAGCAGGTCGAGCTGGAACTGCAGCGGATCCTTGCCCGCGGCATGCGCCAGCTCATCGAGGAACGACTGGAACGCAAACGCCAGGGTGTTGCTCCCGGGCGCACGCATCGGTCCGGTCGGGATATCCAGCGGCATCATCGAGAAGCCGAGGTCCAGGTTCGGCACGAAGCCGGCGGGGAACTCGGTGGCACCCAGCGTGGCGGAACCCGCCACCTTGCCGCTGTTGGAGAACGTGATGAAGTGGTCGCGGAACGCGGTCAGCTTGCCCTGGGCGTCGAGTGCGGCCTTGAAGTGGTGGAATCCACCTGCGCGGAACACGCCGCTCTGCACGTCCTGCCTGCGGTTGCGCAGCAGCTTGATGGGCTCGCCGTGCGCCTTGGCGATGGCGGCCGCCTCGACCATGAAGTCATTGGAGAGTCGGCGCCCGAAGCCGCCACCATTGCGGGTGACGTGCAGCGTGATGTCCTTCTCGGCAATACCGAGCAGCTTCGACACCGCCGTCTTGCCACCGCCCGGCATCTGCGTCGGTGACCAGATTTCCACCTTGCCGTTCTTGATGGCCACCGTCGTGTTCATCGGCTCGAGCGCCGTGTGGTTCACGAAGGGAACCTCGTAGCGGGCCTCGAGCACCTTGGCGGCGCCCTTGAGTGCGCCGTCCACGTCACCCTCGGTCTTCAGCGAATCGGATGGCTTGTCCTGCGCAAGCTTCGCGGCCTGCTCGACGAAGCCCCTGGTGGAACGCTTGGCTGTCTCGCCGCCGTCCCACTGCACCTTCAGCTTGTCGAGCGCGCGATTCGCCTGGTGCCACTTGTCGGCCACGATGGCAACGCCATCGGTGAGGCCATTGTAGAGGCCCGCATCAAGCTCGGTGACATTGCCCTTGATGACATGCACGCCGCGCACGCCGGGCAGCGCCTTGACCTCATCGAGGTTGGCGCTGACGAACTTGCCGTTGAACACCGGGCACTTCTCGTACACCGCATACTTCATGCCTGGCACGGTCACATCGATGCCGAAGATCGGCTCGCCCCGCACGATGCGCGGGCTGTCCACGCCGCCGAGCGGCTGGCCGATGATCTTGAAGTCTTTCGGATCTTTCAGCTTCACGGTGGCCGGGTTCGGCGGCGCAATCCGCGCGGCTGCCCCGGCGAGCTGCCCGTAGCTGGCCTGCCGGTTGCTGGCCCTGTGGTAGACGACACCATCGGCCGTCTCGCACGCGTCGACGGGCACGCCCCAGGACTTGGCCGCGGCGGTGACCAGCATCAGGCGGCCGGCCGCGCCCATCCGGCGCAGCGTGTCGTAGTTCATCGGGATCGACAGCGAACCACCGGCGAACTGGCCGCCGTATCTCACTGGATCAACCTCGGCATCTTCGGCGCGGACGTCTTTCCAGGCGACATCCAGCTCTTCCGCAATGATCTGCGGGAAGGCCGTCTTGATGCCCTGGCCGATCTCCGGATTCTTGTTGACGATATGCGTCTCGCCGTTCGGCAGGATCCAGATGTAGGCGTTGAGCGTCGCCGACGCCGGCCCCTTGTCTGTCACCGCAAACGCGGGAAGGCTGAAGTCGAGCATGAGCCCGCCGCCGACGGCAGCGCTGGCGGTGAGGAACTTGCGGCGGGAAACGCCGTTCTGGGCAGCAACGTGTGACATCACGCCATCTCCCTCGTGTCTTCGGTGGGAAGGCCGGCCGCCTGCTTGATGGCCGCGCGGATGCGCATGTAGGTGGCGCACCGGCACAGGTTGCCGCTCATGGCATCATCGATGTCCTTGTCGGTGGGACTGGGCGTGCGCTCGAGCAGCGCCGTGGCGGCCATGATCTGGCCGCTCTGGCAGTAGCCACACTGCATCACGTCGAGCGCGAGCCAGGCCTCCTGCACCTTCTTGCCGGTGGCGGTTTCGCCGATGGCCTCGACGGTGGTGATCTTCGCGTTGCCCACCGCGGAAACCGGCGTGACGCAGGAGCGCACGGGCTTGCCGTCGATGTGCACCGTGCAGGCGCCGCACAGGCCCATGCCGCAGCCGAACTTGGCGCCCTTCAGCTCCAGCTCGTCGCGCAGCACCCAGAGTAGTGGCGTGTCGGCCTCGACCTCCACGGTCTGTGGCTTGCCATTGACGTTGATGGTGTGGCTCATGCGATACCTCGATGTGCGCGGCAGGTTTTCCCGCGCGAAGCCTGGTTTCCGGTCTTGCAGACCGCCCCTGTGGCGGAGTCTACTGCACCCCACGGCGGAGCGCAGACTCCGCGGGCGCCATTTCAGGGGGAGACTATGAAGGCCAAGCGTTGGGGCATCGTCGGCGGCATCCTGGTCCTTGCCGGACTGGTGCTGGCATGGGTTTTTTTCCAGCCCGGCCCCATGGCCTTTGCCAAGGGCAAGCGCGTGACCCTGGCGGAATATGACGGCAACCCCACCGGCGTTCCCGCGGATTTCCAGGGCACCGACCCGCTGGCCCGGGGCCAGTACCTGGCCATAGCCGCCAACTGCCAGGCCTGCCATACAGAGGAGGGCGGAACCCCGTTCGCTGGCGGGCGCCCGTTCCCGACTGATTTCGGCACGATCTATTCGACCAACATCACACCGGATGCCGAAACCGGCATCGGTGCGTGGAGCGATGCGGAATTCCTGCGCGCCATGCATGAGGGCGTGTCCAGAGACGGAACGCGCCTGTATCCGGCCTTCCCGTACGCCTCCTACACGCACCTCACCGACGAGGACGTGCTGGCCATCAAGGCCTTCCTCTCCAGCGTTCCGGCGGTGAAGTACACCGCACCCGAAGCCGACCTGCGCTGGCCCTACAACCAGCGCTGGCTGATGGGCATCTGGTCGAAGATGTACAACCCCAACCAGCGCTTCGAGCCGGTGGCCGACCAGTCTGCCGAGTGGAACCGCGGCGCATATCTCTCCGAGGCCCTCGGCCACTGCGGCGATTGCCACACCCCACGCAACCTGCTGCAGGGACTCAACAACCGGCAGAAGTTTGCCGGCGGCGTGGCCGACGGCTGGCGCGCATACAACCTGAGCAGCGACGAGAAATCGGGCATCGGCGCCTGGAGCGCAGACGAGCTGGAGCACTACCTGAAGACCGGCCGTTCGGCTGAACATGGCACGGCATTCGGGCCCATGGCACTGGCGGTGCACCTGAGCTTCCAGAAGCTCACGCCGTCGGATGTGAGTGCCATCGTCACCTACATACGCAGCGTGCCGCCGGTATCCTCGCCCGACCTGCCAGTGCCCAAACTCGAGGCCGCGTCGGCAGTGCCCTCGGAACATGCTGTGGCCGCCTCGAATTCCCGCGGCCACCTGATGTACGCGAGCATGTGCGCGGGATGCCACTCATGGACCGGCACCGGCAGCTACGTGCCGCACACCACGCTGACCGGCAACCGCGCCGTGAACGATCCCAC